>NZ_JAGOID010000150.1 GCF_017995835.1 Amaricoccus sp. | reverse complement strand
TTTTCGAAGGCGTCGGGCAGGTCGGTCGGGCGGGATGGTCCCGGTTCGGCGCGGGGCGAGGCAAAGAAGTCGTCGCCGTCGAAGGGCGAACGCCCCGCCGCCAGCGGCGGGGCGGCGGATGCCGGCGAGACAGGTCTGGGCGAGACGGGTACGGGCGCGGCGGGCGCGGGAGCGGGCGGCTGCTGCCACGCCGATTCGGGGGCAGCGGCGGCGATCCGCACCCGCAGCAGGAAGTCCCCGAGCCGCAGCCGGGTTCCGTCGCGCAGCGCGGCGCTGTTGCCGGTGCCCAGCGGCGCGCGCGCGTCGTCGACAAAGAGCCCGCCGGTCGATGTGTCGGTGACGGTGAAACCGCCCGGTCCGGCGAGGATCGTGCAATGGGCGCGCGACACGAACATGTCGGGATCGTCGATCCGCCAATCCGCGTCGGCGCCGCGGCCGATGACGAGCGCGCCGGTGTCGAGCCGCATCTGGCGGATCGCCTGGTCCCGCGGGCCGTGTTCGAGGCTGACGACGAGGCTCATGCCGCGGTCTCCAACCCCAGGCCGACGAAACCGCGGAGCCGCAGGTCGCCCGCGTCGGCGCTTCGCCGCGGGGCGAGCCACGCGAGGCGGCCGAGCATCGCCGCGCCGAGGCGGGCGGCCGGGATCTGGTCCCTGGCGAGCACCAGCCGCAGGTCGACGTCGAGCGTCATGCCGATCGCGTGCCGGATGATCTCGCGCAACCGCTCGCGCGCGGGGGTACCGGGCAGGAGCGCGGTGAACTGGTCGAGGGTCAAAGGGCCGAGGGTGATCTCGACCCGGTTCTGACGCTGAAATCCGCGCGCGCCGGCGGTGGCCCCGGCGCCGAGCCGCGCCAGCGGCCCGCCGAGCCG
Organism: Amaricoccus sp.; assembly: GCF_017995835.1. Lineage (GTDB taxonomy): Bacteria > Pseudomonadota > Alphaproteobacteria > Rhodobacterales > Rhodobacteraceae > Amaricoccus. Next base: position 4,574 of record NZ_JAGOID010000150.1, on the reverse strand, counting down.
CGAGCGCAGGCGGACCGGGATCGGCACCCAGGCCCCGACGAACTCGACGAGCCGCGCCTCGACCCCGAGCGCATCGGCGATGAGGCGGGTCAGGCGCTCCGGCCCCTCGACCTGATGGCCGAGCGCCGGGGCATGGCGCCGCGCCAGCGCATCGAGCTCCGGGCTCGGCGCCGCGCCGGGCAGGCCGATGCCGCCGAGCGCGCCGAGCAGCGCCGAGACGCGCCCGCCGCCCGGCCGCTCGACCTGCGTCGCCGGCCGCGAATCGGCCCAGGCGCGGTAGAACAGGCCGATCATCCGGTGCTGCAACATGTTCGCGAAATCGAGAAAGGTCGTGTCGTGCGTCGCCTCCGCCTCGTGGTCGGTGAACCAGCGCTGCGACAGCCGGTCGAAGACCCAGCGCGTCAGATGCAGCGGCATCGGCCCCTCGGGCCCAAGCAGGCCGAAATTCACCACCCGGACCTCGGCGGGCCGCGTCTCGCCGGCGGGCCGCCATTGCGCGATATCGTGCGTGGCAAAGGCGAGGCGCACCGCCTGGCCGAGGCGGGCGGGCTCGCCGTCCGGGCGACCGCCCGTCGCGAACCGGCCACCTCCGTCCCTCTCGAGCCGTCGCATCAGCTCGAAGAAGTCCATCGTTTCGGCCGGCGGGTCTAGATCAGGCCGCGGCTGCCGGGCGTCATCGGCCATGGCACGTCCTCCTGGCTCTGGATCAGCCGCGTCCGGGTCCGGACGAAGGAATTCACCGCCGCGTAGCGGGCGAAGAGCCGCGCGATGAGGCCGGACAGCAGCAGCGCGCTGTGCCCGCTGAGCAGCGACTGGTCGATATCGAGCGTGATCTCGACGCCGCGACCAAAGCACATCGGACCGGCGAAGGGCAGGCGCTCGATCACCGGCCGCGCATGGACCCCGGTAACGGCGCGCGCATGGCGGGCAAGTCCCGGGTCGCCCCGGTCGGCGTAGAGTTCGAGCAAGGCGCGCAGCGGCGTCGCCGCCGTGCCCGCCTCGGCGAGGCCGAGGAAATTCAGCGACAATTGCGCGACCAGCCGCCATGTCAGCTCGTCGGCGCGCGAGGCGCCGGCCGGCCCGCCTGGCGGCGCGGCGGCCACCGCGCGCAGGGGCGGGCGCAGCGCCCCGAGCAGGCGCGCCTGCTCGATCGGGTCGCCGCTCTCGGGCGTCAGGGTCGGCGTGTCGTCGAGGATCGGCAGGTCGCGGTTGGTGCAGAGCGCCCGGATGTCGAGCCGCCGGAGCGGTCGGGCGCGGGTGTCGCCCGCCGGGCGCGAGACGGCAAGGAATACATCGTCCCCCGCGTAGGAGGTGCGGGTCTGGCCCTGCCGCCGCTCGTCCTCGGCCGGTCGCCGCGGCCGGCGCTCGGTCGAATGGACCCAAGGGCCGCCGCTCGCCTGGCCGAGGCTGAAGAGTTCCGGCACCAGCGCTTCCGGCCCCTCGCCATCGGCGTCTTCGACGTGGGTGACGCGCAGGATCTCGAAATCCCGCGGCCGCGCTCGGTCCGCGTGCAGCACCTGCCGCGTCCGCCGGGCGTCGAGATCCAGTGTCCCGCAATCCCGCTCGAAAAGGTTCACGATCGGCGTCGCATGGAGCAGCAGGTCGCCCGGTCGCGCGCCGGCCAGTTCGGGTGCGGCGCGGCGGAACAGGATGACGATCTCGATCCGCCCGGCCGCGGCGCGCAGAACCGGCGACACCCCCCCAAGCCGGACGAAATGGAACCGTTCCGGCGCCACGAAATACTCGCGCAGCAGCCGATAGCCCTCGAAGCTCGGGCGTGTGCGCGGCAGCAGCGCCTCGTCGTCGCGGATGCCGATCATCTCCGGCGCGGGCATCGCGGCGAGGGGAAACGCGCGCCCTTCCGGCCGGGCACCGACGGCGACGCAGGCGCCGAAGATCGCGTCGAAGAATGCGGGCGCGCGGGCGCGGTCGGCGAAATGCAGGTCGAGCCGGTCGAGAGACAACTCGGCAAGCGCGCCCTTGCCGATCCGCCCGAGCGTGAGGCGCAGCCCCGAGACCCCGCTCGCGCCGCCGATGGCCCCGATCCCGGCGGCGGCCAGCGCGCCCCGGTCCTGCAGATAGTCGACGCCGGTGATCTCGACCGGCCAGAGCGTCACGTCCTGCGCCGTCGTGTAGGTGCAGCGCGTGGACAGGCCGGGCCTGAGGCTCGAAACGAGCCGCGTGCCGCGGCGCACCACATGCCCGTCGAGCATGGTCAGCACCTGCTGCCCCGGCTTCAGCGCGACGATGCCGGTCGCGGGCGTCGGCGCGGTCAGGTCGGGATAAAGCGCCTCGATCACGTCGCGGACGAAGCGCGCGCCCTCGGCGTCGACCTTGAGCCGGGTGCGCGCGGCCAGAAAGGCGACGCCCTCCAGCAGCCGCTCGACGTAAGGATCGGGGCAGGGGACGGCATCGAGTGACAGGTTGCGCGCGACGGCCGGGTGCATGTCGGCGAATTCCGCCGCGAGTGCGCGGATATGGCCAAGCTCGTCTTCGTAATAATCGAGAAAGACCCGGTCCAAGCCTCAGGCCCCCCGTGTTTCGGTCCGCGCCCGCCCGTTGTCGAGGTCGATCGTGGTCCTGAGCCGCAGCCGCTCCGGCGCGGGCGCCATGATCAGCAGCGCGTCGATTTCGATCCGAAGGCCGGCCGCCTTGTCCGCCGTGGCGACGGTGACCCTGGTTGCCCCGGGCTTCAGCCGCGGCTCGAAGGTGGTGAGGATCCCGAGGATTTCGCGGGCCAGCGCCTCGCGATCGAAGTCGCGGCTGGAACGGCCGGCGAAGGACGGTACCCCGTAGTTGACGACGCTCCGCCGCGCCTCGGGGAAGTCGGCGAGCGAGGGCGGATCGTCGGGCAACGCGGCCGCTTCGGCGTCGGTAAGCAACGGGGTCGCCTCGAACCGCTCGGTGTTGAACAGCGCCTCGATGTCGCGTCGCACCGCCTCGCGCAGCACGTCCGGCGAGACGACGATGCCGCGCTCCTCCAGCTCCGCCCGCCGCCGCTCCTGATGCAGGACGCGCCGCAGGCGCTTGCGCTGCTCCGCCGTCAGGCCTTCGTCGGCGTCGATCGCCCGGACGCCGCCCTCGATGAGCGCGGCCAGCCGCTCGGCGCCGATCTCGCCTTCGAGCAACCGGCGAAGCCAGCCGATCTCGGAGCCGAGGCCGGGCAAATCGTTGACGAGCCGGTCCCAGAGCGAGGGCTGGACCGCCTCGCGCGTCGCCCGCGCCTCCGGCTGTCTCACCGACCCGCCTCCGCCATCACTTGGCCACGCGCACGTTCATCTCGACCTCGTGGTCGGTGTCGTATGCGAACTTGATCGCGTGATAGGCAAAGCCGACCCGCTCCTCCAGCAGGTCGGGTTCCTCCTCGGCCTGGGTCATCTCGTATTTCATCACCGAGGCGTCGGTGAGGGTGACGACGAGATAGTCCGACGTCTCGCCGTCGATGGTGCGGCGGGCGGAGAAGACCACTTCGTCGAGCGGGGTATTGTCGAAGAGCGCCTTCTTGAGATAGGGCGAAGACATGTCGTAATACTTTGTAAACACGATCATATCGAGATTTACTCGCCCGCGCCGGGACAGGCTGTTCGGGTCATGGGGCGCATCCATGGCAAATTTCACGCCATGGACCTCGATCTCCTCCTCGTGGCCGTCCCGCTCGCTCGGCCCCGGAATGTCGGGGACCTTGAGGAATCCGTCGATCTTGGTGATGCTGGTTCCGTCGGCTCTCGGCATGTGCGTCTCCCCCTCGGATCTGGGTCAGGATCAGGACTTCAGAGCTGGGACTTCACGTCTCAGGACTTCACGGACGGCAATTCCGAGACCAGCCGCAGCGAGGCGTTGATCCCTTCGAGTTGATAGTGCGGGCGCAGGTGAAAGACCGCGTTGTAGTAGCCGGGCCGACCTTCCACGCTGCTGACCGTCACTTCGGCGGCGGCCAGCGGACGCCGGGCGCGGGCCTTGTCATCGGCGAAGGCGGGATTGGCGAGGACGTAGCGGTTGATCCATTCGGTCAGCCAGGTCTGCATGTCGGCGCGCTCCTTGAAGGTGCCGACCTTGTCCCGCGCGATCGCCTTGAGATAGTGGGCGAACCGCGACACCGGGAAGAGATAGGGCAGGTTGGCGCTCAGCCGCTCGTTGGCCTGGGCGTCGGCATCGACCAGACGACCTGCGCGGGCCTCGTCGTCCTGCAGCGAATGGGCGCCGATGAAGGCGGCGAGGTCGGTGTTCTTGCGGTGCAGGATCGGCATCAGCCCGAGCTTGGCCAGCTCCGCCTCGCGCCGGTCGTCGATCGCCACCTCCGTCGGGCATTTCATGGATACCCCGCCGTCATCCGTCGGGAAGGTGTGAACCGGCAGATTGACGACCGTACCGCCCGATTCCACGCCGCGGATCTGGGTGCCCCAGCCGAAGAGCTTGTGGCTTCGGTTGATGTTCACGCCCATGGGGAAGGCCGCGTTCATCCAGACATACTTGTCATGGTCCTGATCCACCTCCTCCTCGAAGGCGAAGCCCTTCACCGGCACCGTCTCGGCGCCATAGGGCAGGCGGGCCAGAACCCGCGGCATCGTCAGGCC
>NZ_JAGOID010000149.1 GCF_017995835.1 Amaricoccus sp. | reverse complement strand
CTCCTCCTCGATCATCTTCAGCGACTCGCCGAGGCCGAACAGGAGCTGGACCGGGGGCGTGTAGGGATAGCCGCCGCTGGGGTTGGCGTTCAGCATGTCGCGGAAGTCGAGAAAGCAGCGCGGCAGCCGGGCGGTCTCCATCGCCGCGATGGCCCTGGGGCTCGCGGCGACGATGGCGAGGCCGGCGGGGAGCATGAAGCCCTTCTGGCTGCCGGTGACGGCGACGTCGACGCCCCATTCGTCCATGCGGAAGTCCATCGAGGCGATGGAGCTGACGCCGTCGACGAGGAGGAGGGCGGGATGCTTGGCCGCGTCGAGCGCCTTGCGGACGGCGGCGACGTCGGAGCGGACTCCGGTCGCGGTCTCGTTGTGGGTGACGAGGACGGCCTTGATCTCGTGGTTGCGGTCGGCTTCCAGCACGGTCTGGAACTCCGCCGCCGGGGCGCCGGCGCCCCAGGGGGCGTTGAGCTGGTGGACGTTCAGGCCGTGCCGGTTGCACATGTCGATCCACTTGTGGGAGAACATGCCGTGGCGGCAGGCGAGGACCTTGTCGCCCGGGGAGAGCGTGTTGGAGATCGCCGCCTCCCAGCCGGCGGTGCCGGTGGCCGGGAAGAGGATGACCTCGGCGGTCTCGGTCTTGAGGACCTTCTTCACGCCCGGAAACAGCGGCCGGAAGATCTCGTGGAAGCTCGCCGAGCGGTGGTCGATCGTCGGCATGTTCACGGCGTGACGGAGGCGCTCGGGGATGTTCGTCGGGCCGGGGATGAAGACGGGGTTCTGGCTGGACATGGCGTTTCCTCCGTTTGGTTGCCAAGGGTATATGCCGCGCGGAGCCGGGGCGCAATTTTTTTGAAATGTTTTTTCATTGCAGTACGATGTCGGTCAAGCCGATGGGAACGTTACGGATTGTGTTTTTCATTCTGCGGCAGCGTTTCTCGGTGCGCTGCGGCGCGCGCGGGTCTATAGGGGGCGCATGAAGGGCGAGTCGCGAACGGAAGCGCCGGTGAAGCGCGCGCGGGGGCGGCCCAGGGGCTTCAACGTCGACCCCGAGGCGGGAACGGTCCAGTCCCTCGACCGGGCGCTGGCCATTCTGAAGGTGCTGGCCTCGGGCGAGGGGATGTCGCTGACCGAACTGGCGGCGGCGGCCGGTCAGGCGCCCGCGACCGTCTACCGCGCGCTACAGACCTTCGCGTCGCACGGCATGGCCACGCAGGAGCCGGAGAGCCAGCTCTGGGCCGTCGGGCCGGAGGCGTTCCGCATCGGGGCCGCGTTCCTGACGCGGACCAGTCTCGTCGAGATGGCGCGGCCGGAGTTGCGCGCGCTGATGGCGGAGACCGACGAGACCGCGAACCTCGCCATCGCCGATGGCGCCGAGGTGGTGTTCCTGAGCCAGGTGGAGACGCAGCAGCCGATCCGGGCCTTCTTCCGTCTCGGGGCGCGCGGGCCGATCCACGCTTCCGGGATCGGCAAGGCGCTGCTCGCCTTCGGGCCGGAGGCGCGGCTGGAGCGGCTCCTGCGTTCGGGGCCGCTCGCGACGTACACCGCGCGGACGCTGGCCGATCCGCCGGCGTTGCGCGCGGATCTCGCGCTGACGCGGGCGCGGGGCTGGGCCATCGATGACGAGGAACGGACGGAAGGAATGCGCTGCATCGCCGCGCCGATCTTCAACGAGCATCGCGAGGCGGTGGCCGGGGTCTCGGTCTCGGGTCCGACGCTCAGGGTGTCGAGCGACCGGGCCGAGGCCCTCGGCGCCGTGGTCCGCGCCGCGGCCGACCGGATCACCGCGGCGATGGGCGGCGACGCGCCGCGAGGGTGATCCAGATCAAGGCGGATGGCTCCGTGACAGGCGAGCATGTGATCGGGACGGTTCGGCAAGGCTGCGGCCGACCCGTTCAACGCCGTCGGGGGCCGGTTCCAAGCCGGTCGCCGGCGGCGTGTCGCTGCGCCTTCGGCGGGCGCTTCTCCCTCGGCCTTCCAGATTCCCGGTAGTTGCGCGGCTCGAAACGCGGCGTGCGCAGGTCGCCGAAGCCGAGCTCTCCCCCCGAGCCTGTCGCAGGCGACGCCTGCGCCTCCCGCACCCGCGCCTTTCTGGCCCGGTTGACAGCGCTCGCCGCCGCGTGCAAGCGCTCGAACGAAAGGGGGGACGGTTGCAAATGACCGCCGATCTGATCGTAAAGCGGGCCATGCTCGTCACCGCCGACCGAAACGGCACGGTGATTCGCGACGGCGCGCTGGCCGTGGAGGGCGGACGGATCGCCCGTATCGGGACCACGGCCGAGATCGGCGACGACGCGCGCGCGGTCGTCGACGCCGGCGGCGGCCTGCTTGCCCCCGGCCTCGTCAACGCCCATTGCCACGCCGGGTGCTCGCTCTTCCGCGGGCTGGTCGAAGGGCTGCCGCTCGAGCCCTGGCTGCGGCAGGTCTGGAAGGCCGAATCGGCGATCCTCGACGCACGGACGACCCGTCTCGGGGCGCGGCTCGGGCTCGCCGAGCAGTTGCTCGGCGGCGTGACCTGCGTGCTCGACATGTACTGGCGCCCTCGCGAGACGGTCGCCGCGGCGCGCGATCTCGGGATGCGCATCGCGACGGGGCCGATCTTCTTCGACGGGCCGGGCGTCGACGGCGCGACGCCGGAGGCGCGGATCGCCGACGGCGGCCGCTTCTTCGCCGAGTTCGCCGGCGCGGACGACGTTCTGCCGGCGGTGCTGCCGCACGGAACCTACACCGTCTCGCCGGACCTCCTCGTGGCCTCGCGTCGCCTCGCCGACGCGGTCGGGGCGATCTGGTCGACGCACGCGGCGGAGACCCGGGCCGAGCAGGCCGAGGTGACGGCGCGCCATGGCCGTTCGGTGATACGCCACCTCGATGCGCTCGGCCTGCTCGATGCGCGCGCCGTTCTCGCCCACTGCGTCTGGCTCGACGACGAGGAGATCGCCATCCTTGCGCACAGCGGCGCGGCCGTCGCGCACAATCCGGTCTCGAACCTCAAGCTCGCCTCCGGCTTCGCCCGCGTCCCGGACATGCTCGACGCGGGCGTGCGCGTGGCGCTCGGGACCGACGGGGCCATCTCGGGCAACGACCTCGACCTGTGGCTGGCGCTGCGGCTCGCGGCGACGCTCCACAAGGGCGCGACGCTGCGCGCCGACGCCGTCACCGCGCCCCAGGCCCTTTCCATGGTCACGCTCGACGCCGCGGCGGCGCTGGGCGCCAATGACCGCATCGGCTCGCTCGAGCCCGGCAAACAGGCGGATATGATCCTTCTCGATCTCCGGCGACCGAGCGCGCAGCCGCTCTTCGATCCCGTCACCCATCTCGTCTATTCCGCGGCGAAGTCCGACGTCACCGACGTCTGGGTCGGCGGCGCCCGGGTGGTGGAGGCGGGCGTGCTGACCCGCCACGACCTCGGCGAGACGCTCGACGAGGTGGCGGCGCTCGCGCCGCGGATCGCCGCGAGCGTCGCGGCATGACCACGCCCTACGCCGCCCGCATCGCCGCCGCCAGCGCCTCCGTCGCGGCGCGCCTCGACGACGAGGGCGTCGAGATCGGACTCATCCTCGGCTCCGGCCTCGGCGACCTCGCCGACCGGGTCGAGGACGCCGTCGACATCCCCTTCGCCGAGATCGAGGGCATGGCTCGCGCGACCGCACCCGGCCATGCCGGGCGGCTGGTCGTCGGCCGGCTGAAGGGCCGGCGCGTCGCGCTGGCGCAGGGCCGCCTGCATCTCTACGAGGGCTGGTCGGCTCAGGACGTGGCGTTGCCGGTCTACCTTATGCGGGCGCTGGGCGCGTCCCGGCTCGTCGTCACCAACGCCGCCGGCGCGCTCGACCCGGAACTGCGCCCCGCCGACGTGATGGTGATCGAGGACCACCTCAACCTGACCGGGGTCAACCCGCTGACCGGCCCGAACGATCCCGCGCTCGGGCTGCGCTTTCCCGACATGAGCCGCGCCTACGATCCCGGACTGCGCGAGCGGGCGATCGCCGTGGCCGAGGCGGCGGGCCTGCCGCTGGCGCGCGGGATCTACGCCGGGGTCGCCGGGCCCTCGCTCGAGACCTCGGCCGAGCGGCGCTGGCTGCGCTCGACCGGCGCCGACGCAGTGGGGATGTCGACGGTGCTCGAGGTGATCGCAGCGCGCCATGCCGGGCTCGACGTCCTCGGCTTCGCGGCGATCACCAATTCCGCGACGGGCGGCCCGGAGCAGGAGCCCGACACGATCGAGGCGGTGCTGGAGACCGCGGCCCGGGCCGGGCAGACCATCGCCGCCATCCTCGACCGGCTGCTGCCGCAGCTCTGATGGAGCCCGTGGCGGGCAAGGCGCGGTCGATCGCCCTTCTCGTCGCGGCGGTGACGCTGGCGATGAGCCTGTGGTTCGTCTCTGCGGCCATTCTGCCGGAGCTGGTGACCGAGGCGGGGATCGGGCGCGGCCGGGCGGCGGCGTTGTCCGCGTCAGTGCAGCTCGGCTTTGTCGTCGGCGCGCTGGCCTTCGCCGCCCACGGGACCGCCGATCGCCACGATCCGCGCCGGGTGCTCGCCGCCTCGGCGCTGGTTGCGGCGATCGCCAACCTGGCGCTGGTCGTCACCCCGGCGGGCGGCGCCCTTCAGGTCGGGCTCAGGGCGCTGACCGGGGCGGCGCTGGCCGGCGTCTATCCGGTCGGGATGAAGATCGCGATCGGCTGGGGCACGCGCGACCGCGGCCTGCTCGTGGCGTTGATCGTCGCGGCGGTGACGCTCGGTTCGGCGACGCCCTATCTCGTCGCCTTCGCCGGCGGGGCCGACTGGCGCGCGGCGGTCGCCGTCGCATCGGCGCTGGCCGTGGCGGGCGCCGGGCTCGGGCGCATGGCCGGGCTCGGGCCGGGACATGCGCGGGCGGCGGGCTTCGATCCGGGGGCGCTGCGGCTCGCCTGGACGGACCGGCGCCTGCGGCTCGCCTACGCCGGGTACTTCGGGCACATGTGGGAGCTCTATGCCTTCTGGGGCTGGATCGCCGCCGCCGCGACGGCCGCCTTCGCCGGCCGGGTCGCCGGTCCGGCGGATGCGGGGCGGCTCCTCGCCTTCGTCGCGATCGGGCTCGGGGCGCTCTCGGCGGCGCCGGCGGGCTGGCTCGCGGACCGGCTCGGCAAGGCGCGGGTGGCGCGCGGCGCACTCGTGGCGAGCAGCGCCAGCGGGCTCGCGGCGGCGGCGGCCTTCCACGGGCCGGTCTGGCTGTTCGTGGCGGTCGTCTGCGCCTGGGGGCTGACGGTGGTCGCCGACAGCGCGCAGTTCTCCGCGCTCGTCGCCGACGCCGCCCCGCCGGAGCGGGCGGGCAGCCTGATGACGTTGCAGACCGCGATCGGCTTCCTCCTGACCGTGCCGGTGGTGCAGGCCGTCCCCGCCGTCGCCGGCGCGCTGGGCTGGCCGGCGACGCTCGCGCTGATGGCGATCGGCCCGGCCGCCGGCGCCGAAGCCATGCGC
>NZ_JAGOID010000148.1 GCF_017995835.1 Amaricoccus sp. | reverse complement strand
GTGCGCGCCTCGTAGGTGCCCCCTTGCAGGACATGGAAGCCGAAGGCCGCGAAGACGGCCAGCGTGGCCACCAGAATCGCGGCCGACAGCCAGGCCGCCCATCTCCGCCGCGCGAACAGGCCCGCGCCGGCCAGCACATAGGCGAAGCCTGCCAGGGTGTTGAACCAGAGCACGAAGGGCACCGCGTCGCCGACCGCGGCGCGGGCTTCGGGGCCGCCGAACAGCGCCCGGCCGCCCGCGGCGATGGTCAGCAGGCCGAACAGCACCGCCACGCCGGCGGCGATCCGCAATCCTGACCGGACTTTGCGAGTGGATGTCATGTGCTGGCTCCTTCCCGGGGCTCCAATCGGCCGTCGCGCAAGTGAAAGATCCGGTCGAACCGGTCGTAGATCTTCTCGTCGTGGGTCACGGCGATGATGCAGGCGTCCTGCTCGGCCGCGAGCTTGCGCAAGAGGTCCATGACGATCCCGGCGCGCCTGGAATCGAGCGCGGCGGTCGGTTCGTCGGCGAGAATGATGCGCGGGCTGTTTGCCAGCGCCCGGGCGATCGCGACCCGCTGCGCCTCGCCGCCCGACAGGTTCGCCGGCATCGAATCCTTGCGGTTTCCGACCTCGAGATAGTCGAGCAGTTCGGTGGCGCGCCCGCGGGCGGCCGTGCGCTCCCGCCCGGCCAGTCGCAGGACCAGCGCCACGTTGTCGGTCGCGTCGAGGAAGGGCAGCAGGTTGTGGAACTGGAAGATGAAGCCGATCTTGTCGAGGCGCAGCCGCCGGAGATCCTGGCGCAGCCAGCGGTCGTCGTAGACCGTCTCCCCGTCCAGGCGCAGGCGGCCGCCATCGGGTTCGAGGATGCAGCCGATGACGTTGAGCAGCGTCGTCTTGCCCGAGCCCGACGGGCCGAGCAGCGCCACGACTTCGCCGGCGCCCACCGTCAGGCTGACCTCGCGGAGCGCGTCGACGCGCGTCTCGCCCTCGCCGAAATGCTTGGAGATCGCGGCGGTCTCGACGAGGGTCTCGCGCGCGCCCTGCCCCATGGCTCAGCTCCCCAGCGCGGTCGCGGGATCGACCTTCAGCGCGGCGCGGACGCCGAGGCCGCTCGCGGCGATGCAGACGATGACGATGATCGCCGCGAGCGCCAGCGCGTTCACCGGCTCCAGCACCACGCGGCGCGGGAAGTAGTCCTTGATCAGCAGCACCAGCGCCAGCCCGAAGACCCAGCCGACAGCGCCGAGCGCCAGCGCCTGCTGGACGATGAGGCCGACGATGGTGCGGTCGGGCGCGCCGATCAGCTTGAGCGTCGCGATCTCGCGCAGCTTCTCCATGGTCATGGTGTAGATGATCAGCGCGATGACGACGGCCGAGACGGTGAGCAGGATGCCCATGAAGAGGCCGATCTGCCGCCGGGCGCGGTCGACGACCGACCTCGTCAGCAGCAGCTCCTGATCGGCCTGCGTCAACGCCGAGAGATGCTTCCATTGCCGGATGGTCGCCGCCACCGCGTCGGGCGCGACGTTCGGGTCGAGTCGGGCCAGCACGGCGTTCACCGTGTTCTCGCTCTGGGGGGGCGCGCCCCGGGCGGTCTGGACACGGGCCGCCGGCGGCGCCAGCTCGAACTGCAGGATCTGGGCGTCGCGCAGGGGCAGGTAGATCGCCGGGTCGCCGCCGGAATTCACCTGGTTCTCGACGAGACCGACGACCTCGAACCTGTCCCGCCCGAGGGGGACGCGGTCGCCCAGCGCCAGCCCGGCGCCGGAGTCGGCGATGATCTCGTGATGGCTGCGTCCGATCGGCCGGCCGGCGACGAGCGCCAGGGGCGCGCCCGGGCGGCCGGGCTCGAAGCCGACGAGATAGAGCCGGTGCGTGCGCCCGGCGAAGTCGACCTCGGCGGTCTGGTAGGTCACGCTGCCGGCCTCGGTCACGCCGTGCAGCCGGGCGATGGAGGCGCGCGTGTCGCCGGGAATGCGCGATGCCTCCGCGAAGGGCCCCTGGGTTCCCGATTCCACCACCCAGACATCGGCGGCCGGGGCCCGGACGATGGTCAGCGCGTCGATCACCAGGCCGTTGTAGATGCCGATCATCGACAGCACGACCGCCATGAGCAGGCTGAGGCCCAGACAGGTCAGCAGGAAGCGGAACAGGTTGTGGCGCACGTCCCGCCAGGCGAGGTTCATTGCCCGGCCCCCCCGCGCACGGTGGCCCTCCGCCCTTCCCCGAGGCCGGTGACAGGGGCCGCCACGATCCGGGCGCCCTCCGGCAGGCCGCCGACCACCTCGAGACGCGCGTCCTCGCCGCGGAGGCCGAAGTCGAGATCGGCCTGCGACAGGCGGCCGTCCTCGACGATCCAGACCCGGCCCGCGCGGCCGTCGAACCGGCTGACCGCGATCTCGGGCACGAGCAGCGCCCGCTCCAACCGCGCCACGGTGATCCAGACCTCTGCCTGTTCGCCGAGATGGATCCGCGGCGGGCATTGCCCGCATTTGACCCAGACCCGGCGCTCCTCGTTTACCCGGTCGCTCTCGATGCCGATCCGTTGCACGGTCGCGGGATAGCTCGCCCGCGGCTGCGAGCGCAGCCGGACCTCGGCGGCCTGGCCTTCCTCGATCGCCCCGGCCCGCGCCTCGTCAACGTAGGCGAGCACCCAGACGCTGTCGGGCGCCATCAGCGTGAAGATCACCTCGCCGGGCTGGACCACCGTCCCCGCCTCGACATGCCGCTCGACGACCACGGCGTCGAAGGGCGCCGCCAGCACGTGATGGGCGAGGATCGCCTGCTCGTAGGCGAGCGCCGCCCCGGCATCGGCGACCTGCGCCCTGGCGACCTCGACCTCGCTCAGCGCGACGGACAGGTCGGCCGTCGCGACGTCCTCGTCGCGCTGCGCCTGTTCCGCGGTCTGATGCGACACGGCATTCCGGCCGAGGAGGGTCCGCTGGCGCTCGTTCTCACCCCGCATCTGGGCCAGTACCGCGCGCGCCCGCTCGACGTTTGCCAGGGCCTTCCTCACGGTCATCTCGGCGGCGAGGCTCGCCGCCTCGGCCCGCCGGACCCGCGCCTCCTGCTCGGCCGCGTCCAGGTGGGCAAGACTGTCGCCCTTCGCGACGAGATCGCCGTGATCGGCCGCCAGCTCCATCAGGGCGCCCCCGACCTCGAAGCCGACCTTCGAGACGATCCGGGCCTCGACGGTGCCGAGGCCGAACACCCGGATTATGGTGCTCTCTTCCGGCTCGACGATCGTGACCGCGACAGGTCGCGCCGCGAGGAACGCATATGCCCCGCCCAGAAGGGCCGCCAGAACGAGCAGGCCGGCGAGCCGGCAGGTCCAGCGCGCCTTCATGCGAGCGCCTCGCTGTCGACGGGTGCGACGGACGACCCGCGCAGCAGCCCCAGCTGGACCGAGAGCAGCCGTGCCCCCTCCGCTTCCAGGGCGAAGGCCCGCCCGGTCAGCGACCAGCGCACCGCCAACCCCTGGACCAGCCCGATCAGGAGAAAGGCGGCGTCGTCCGCGGCGAGGTCGCGGCGAAACGCGCCGGCATCCTGTGCCCGCCGGATTTCGCCCGCGACCGCGCCGTGAAACCGGCGCATCAGCGCGAGGAAGCTCTCGCGCAACCCGTCGTTCGCGACGTGCAGTTCGCGCGAAAAGAGGATCGCGGGAATGGCCGGGGTCGCCTGGATGAGGCGCAGCTGCGCCCCGATGAGCCCCGCCAAGCGGTCCTCCGGCTCTCCCGGCCGCGCGAGCACATCGTCCCAGGCAGTCGTCATCCGTTCGGCGATCACCTCGGCGACCGCCTCCCATATCGCCTGCTTGGCGGGAAAGTGCCGGAAAACCCCCGGCTGGGTCAGCCCCACCGCGCCGGCGATCGCCTCGACGGTCAGGCGATCCGGACCCACCTCGTCCGCCAGCCGCATCGCGGCCTCGAGGATCTCCGTCCTTCGCTGTCCAGCGGGCAGGCGACGCCGCATCTCGCTCACGCTTGGTTAGTGACTACTCACAAACTAGGCGACCCCGGGCGCGGTTTCAAGCGTTGCGCCCACGGACCTGCCACGGACCACCCCGCGAGGGACGCGCGCCCCGAGCAGGTCTGGCGGTCAATCGGCGCGCAGGGCGGGTCCGGTCAACTTCACCCGCGCCTCCAGCCCGCCGTCACTGCCGGGTCGCGGCGAGGTCAGCACGAGCGGACTGCCCATCCGCCCGGCGATCGCGGCGACGATCGCGAGGCCGAGACCGCTGCCGTCGGACCGGCTGCTCGCCCGTTCGAAGCGGCCGGTCAGGCGGGCCAGCGTCTCGGGGGGCAGAGCCGGGCCGGCGTTGGCGACGATCAGCTCTCCGTCCCCGCGCAGCGTCACCGCGACGGGCGCGTCCGGGCTGCCGTGGCGCAGCGCGTTGTCGAGAAGGTTCCGCAACAGGATGCCGGCGGCGTCGGGGTCGATGTCCGACATCACCGGCCGGTCGGGAAGCGACAGGCTGACACGGTCGGGACTGGCCATGCCGCCGAAGTCCCCCACGACCGCGCGGATCACGATGCGCAGATCCGAGCTGTGGTCGAGCCGAACTCGGCCACCTTCGGCGCGCGCCATCTGCATCAGGCGTTCCGCAAGCCGCGTCAGCCGCTTCAGCGTCGCTTCGATGTCCGCGGCGCGCCTGCGAGCGGCCGGGTCGGTGGTTTCGGTCCGCAGGCGTTGCGCCTGGGCGATGGCGCCGGCAAGCGGCGTTCGGAGTTCGTGCGCGGCGTTGGCGGCGAAGCTGCGCTCGGCATCGAAGGCGGTCTTGAGGCGCGCGAGAAGGGCATTGAGCGTCGTCGCCACCGGCGCGATCTCGGAGGGCAGATCGGCGGCGGGGACCGGCGACAGATCCCGGGCCGTGCGCGCCTCGAGCCGTTCGCGGAAGCGCCGCACGGGCGCGATGCCGGCCCGCACGGCGAGCACGACGGCGCCCAGTGCAACCGGGATGACAAGGACGAGAGGGAGCACGAGACCGATCTGGACCTCGCGCGCCACCATCGCCCGGTGCGCCAGCGGTTCGGCCACGGTGATCCGGACGGAGCCCTGCAATGCCTCCTCGCTGTAAAGCCGGTGGGTCGGCGTCCGGGCGAATCCCGGTCCGGCATAGGCCGGGAACGCCGCCGGGTCCGCGGCGTGGGATTGCAGCAGGACGTGCCCGTCCGCGTCGCGTACGACGTAGGTGAAGAACTCGTCGTGCTGCCGGACCGCCGCGAGCCGCTGGGCGAGGTCGCCCTCCTCGCGGCCGACCACATCCATGACCGCCAGCGGCAGGAGCCGCTGCGCCGTCTCCTGCAGCGCGGAGTCGAAGACCTCGTCGAGCTCGCCGCGCACGACGAGCGCGGTCACCGCCGCGGCGCCGAGCCACAGCAGCGTCAGGAGAAGGCCGATCGAGAGGCCCAGCCGGCCCTGCAGGCTGCGCTGCATCCTCACGGGCTGCCAAGACGGTAGCCGAGGCCGCGCTCGGTCTCGATCACGCCCGCCCCGAGCTTCTTGCGCAGCCGGCTGACATGGGCCTCGA
>NZ_JAGOID010000147.1 GCF_017995835.1 Amaricoccus sp. | reverse complement strand
ATCCGGCCGAGGACATCTGGGTGGAGGGGACCGACACCCACGCGGGCTACTTCGGCGATCGCGAACCGCGCTGTGGCGATCGCACCGAGCTCCTGCAGGACAACTTCACCGCCGCATTTGTATCCGGTATCGCCGATGCCGTCGCCCTGACCCAGGATGGCGCTCTCCGGCTGCGCCAGGATAGCGAGCGTTCGGCTCCCCACGAGCTCGTGCTCACGCTCGGCAACTGACGGCGACGCCTGCCGCGCTGGCAGCTCGCCACCGCTGAGCGCTCCGACGAGCTGCTGCATGCGGTGCGCGAGAAGGCGCCGTCTTCCTCGGCGCTCCCGGCTGGCGCTCGATCTCCTTCGGCGCCAACATGACGACGCTCAACTTCGCGCTTGCCCACGCCATCGGCCGCGCCTGTGCGCCCGGCGACGAGATCGTCGTCACCCAACTCGACCACGAGGCCAACCGCGGCCCCTGGCGGATGCTCGCCGAGCGCGGACTGGTACTGCGTGAGGTAGCGCTCCTGCCCGACGGCACCCTCGACGCCGCGAGTCTCGCGGCCGCGATCGGGCCGCGCACGCGGCTGGTGCCGTTCGGCTAGCTGTCGGGGGCTCCGGAGGGTTTCAGGGCATCCCGGGCGGTGGCAGGCGCGTGCGCGTCGCCTGCTCGAAGCTGTAGGCGAGCGCGAGGAGACGCGGCTCGCTGCAGGCAGTGCCGGTGAAGCTGACCCCGAGCGCGACCGGCGCCGGATCGAAGCCCTCCGGAAAGGGCGGATCGGCGAGCGCGGCCACCGTGGCGTACGGCACCATCACGGTCGGGTAGCCCGGACGCGCAGCCAGGTTCGCGCCGCTCACCCCGGGGAAGAGCAGCGCGTCGAGCCGGTGGGTCGCCATCACCTCGTCGATGCCGTGCGTCGCGGTGAGGCGCAGGTCCTTGGCGCGATCGGCCTCGTAACGCGCGCGGTAGACCTCGAGGTCCATGGCGTCCGAGAAGTCGAGCAGCGCCTGGCCGTACTTGAGCGTGCCGGCCTTCTGGTGGTCGCGGTTCCACTGCCGGAGCTCGGTCAGGCTCTTCACCGGCGCGGCGGGGCCGAGCGAGGCCAGCCAGAGATTGAAGTCGCGCTCCATGCCGTAGGCGAAGTCGATCGAGCAGTTTCCGGTCTTCGCCTCGTCGAGGCTGCGGCAGATGTTCCATAGCAGGAAGTTCTCGCCTGGGTCCGGATCGACGACGCTGGGAATGTCGGCGGGATCGATCACGGTTGCGCCATAGTGCTTCAGCACCTCGATCGCTGCCGCCATCGCGGCGGCTTGGGGCGCCTCGAGCCCGCCCCGCGGCTCCTCGGTTCCGGGAGCTTTCGCCGGATCGTAGAAGTAGGCGCGGGGAATGCCGATCCGCGCGCCGGCGAGCGCCCGGCGGTCGAGAGACTCCGTGTAGTCGGTCCCGCGCGCACAGCGCGTCGTCGCCGGGTCGTGCGAATCGGGTTGTGCGCCCTCGAGGATGCCGAGCAGGATGGCGGCGTCGGTGACGCTGCGCGCCATCGGGCCGGCGGTGTCCTGGTCGGCGGTGATCGGGATGATGCCGTAGCGGCTGATTCGTCCGACGGTCGGCTTGACCGCCACCAGTTGGTTGGCGTTCGCCGGGCTGAGGATCGATCCGGAGGTCTCGGTGCCGACGTTCGCGGCCCAGAAGCTCGCCGCGGTGCCGGTCCCCGAGCTCGAGCCGCCGGTGGCGAGCGCCGGGCGGCCGTCGAAGTTGGGCTCACGTGGATCACGCCGCGGATCGTACGGGTTGAAACCGTAGCCGTTGAGGGAGTTGTAGTTGGTCGGCATGCCGGGTGGCCCGGCGACCCAGTTGGCGAGCTCGGTCATCTGCGTCTTGGCGAGAATGATGGCGCCCGCCGCGCGCAGGTTCGTGACCAGCGTCGCCTCGTACGGCGGGACGAGGCCGGCGAACGCCAGCGCGCCGCCGGTCGTCGGCATGTTCGTGGTGTGGATGTTGTCCTTGAGCGCGATCGGGATGCCGTGAAGGGGACCGCGCAGCTTGCCCGCGCGGCGCTCCCGGTCGAGGGCGTCGGCCTCGTCGAGGGCGTGCGGATTCACCGCGATCGTGGCGTTGATCCGACCCTCGTGGAAGGCGATGCGCAGCAGGTGCTGCGTCAACAGCTCGCGCGCGGTGACCTGCCCCGTGGCCATCGCCTTCTGCATCTCGGGGATCGACGCCTCGACGATGCTGAACGGTTCGCCCGCCCACGCCGCTTCAGGGAACGGAAGCAGCGCCAGCAGCAGCGCCCGACAGACTCGTCCTTGCCGCGACAGGAAGCCTCTTTCTCCCATTCGTCTCTCCCGCGAATGCAGCCTCGAGGAACTCTATTCCGCGCGGAAGTCGCGGATCAGGACGGCGTCGCGGCTGCTCCTGCCTGCCGAGAGCGCGATGCGGCGGCTGTCGGGCAGCCACTGGGCGGAGAAGATGTCCTGCGCAGGGAAGTTCGCCAATTCAACCGGGCCGCTGCCATCGGGAGCGGTCATCCAGAGGCTGTCGCCGGCCGCGGTGCGCAGTGTGACCGCGAGGCGGGTGCCGTCGGGCGACCACCAGTGGCCGGTGAGGCGGCCGTTATCGAAGCGAGTCACCTGCTCCGGCTCGCCGGCAGCGGAGCCATTGGAGCCGGCGGCGCCCAGCCGGAAGACATTCCACGCCGGATCGGTCCGGTTCCGGAAAGTGAGGCTCCGGCTGTCCGGGCCCCACACCTGGCCCAAGGCCGCGGGCGGCAGCCTGTACTCGACCGCGGGCGCTCCGCCGGCGATCGGCATCGACCGCCAGGTCGTACGCGCCAGGCCGCGCTCGTCTTCTTGCAGTTTGCCGATCAGGAGCTGAGCGGAATCCGGCGAGAAACCGAGGACGCCGGAGGCGTCGGTGGCGAGCGTCGAGAGCGCTCCGGTTTCGAGCTCGAGCAGCTCGATCTTCCGCGGCGACTCCCAGCGCTCGAGGGCGACGAAGCGTCCGTCCGGCGACAGGGCGACCTGCTGCTCGCCGCTTCCTTGGGTGAGTTGCCGCAGGCCGGTGCCGTCCGGCTGTATGCGCCAGACGTGCGCGCCGGACTCTTCCAGACGATCGAAGACGATCACGTTGCCGGCGCCCAGGGCGTTGGCGGAGTGGTTGGATCCAGCGGTGAGCGCTCGGGGTTCCCCACCCGCCGCGCCGACGGTCCAGACCTGGAGGGTCGGATCCTCCGGCGCGTCGAAGACGATCTGTTCGGCCCCGGCCACCGAAAAGTCCATCGGTGACCTCTCGGGACTGGTGATCGAGGTGAGCGGACGTGCCGCGCCTCCCGCAGCGTCGGCGAGCCAGATGTTGGCGAGACGAGTCTGGCGCACGGCGGCGATGGCAGGAGCCGCATCGGTCGGCGCCGGGCCGCCAGCGACCGCCACTGCGAAGTAGCGGTGGAAGTCGTTGGTGACCGGCTGCAGGCGGCCGTCGGGGTAGGTGATCAGGTAGATCTGCTCCTGGAGGCTGACGTTGAGGTTCAGCCCGGCCGCGACCAGCCCGCGGCCGTCCGGCAGCCAGGCGAGGCTGGAGAAGAGGAAGCGCGGGAGCTCGAGGAACGTTCGCCGCGCCCCGCTCTCGGCCTCGAAGAGGACGATCTGCACCCCGAGCAAGGGGAGGGGCTGGTTGAGCAGCACCGCCAGCGTCCGGCCGTCGGGCGACCAGGCGGGCGGGCCCTGAAAACGTTCCACTTCGCCGAGGCTCGCCAGTGCGCGCTCGCGCGAGCTGGCGAGATCGAAGACGACCAGCAGGTTCTGCCGCTTCTGGGGCACGCCGCGCCAGAAGGCGACCTGCTTGCCGTCGGGCGAGAAGGTGACCCGCGAGTCGATGTCGAAGAGGATCTCGCGCGGCGTCCCGCCCAGCGACGGAACCGAGAAGAGCGCGCGGTACTGCCGGTTGTCGGACCTGCGGGAGAGATAGTAGAGGTAGTTGCCGTCCGGGGAGAAGGCGGGAAACTCGACCCCGGCCTCGTTCGCCGGCAGCACCTCGACGTCGCTGCCGGTCGCGACCTGCCGCACCCGCAGGCCGGTGGGCCCCGACCGGCCGGCGACGTAGGCGAGGTAGCGGCCATCCGGAGAGAGCGTCGCATCGACGACGTCGCCGCGGCTGGTCTGGGTCGACATGCGCATCGTGGTGAAAGCGGCGGTAGGCGGCGCACTGCGCTTTCCGAAGAGCGCCCAGAGGCCGAAGGCGAGTCCCGCCACGCCCAGGAGGGCCACGGCCGCGAAGGTCGGCGTCGCGATTCGCCGCCGGGGCGGCGCCGCGGGCGTCGCGCCCGCGATCGACGACGCGGAGCTCGCCGAGGCCGAGAGTGCGTCGTACTCCTCGACGATCTCGCGCAGCTCGAGCGCCAGGTCCTTGACCGACTGCACGCGCTGGTCGGGGCTCTTGGCGAGACAGCGCCGGATGAGCCGGCGCAGCTCGGCCGGCGCCTTGTCGTTCCACTCCTCGACCGGTACCGGCTTCTCGTTGAGGATCTTGTGCATCGTCTCGACGCCGGTCGAGGCCGCGAACGGCTCCCGCCGGGTGGCCGCTTCGTAGAGCACGCAGCCGAACGAGAAGATGTCGGAGCGCGTATCCACGGACTTGCCCGCGACCTGCTCCGGCGACATGTAACCGGCGGTGCCGACGATGCTGCCCGCCTCGCTGCCGCCGGCGGTGAGGGTCGGCGACCCGGAGATGTCGCCGCCGCCGCTGCGCTCGGTGAGCTTCGCGAGGCCGAAGTCGAGGACCTTGGTGAAGCCGTCGGCCGTGACCATGAGGTTGCCGGGCTTGAGGTCGCGGTGCACGATCCCTGCGGCGTGGGCCTTGGCGAGCCCTTCGGCGGCCTGCGCGAGGTAGCCGAGAAGCGTCCTGAGGTCGGTCCGCTCCTCGTGGATGATCTGGGTGAGCGTCTTGCCGCTGACCACTTCCATCGCGATGTAGTGCAGCGGGTCCGAGTCGGCCGCGCCGGCCGAGCGCACGGGCTCGCGCCCGATCTCGTAGATGGTCACGATGTTGGGGTGGCTCAGCTGCGAGGCCGACCGGGCCTCGAACTCGAAGCGCCGGACGCGGTCTTCGTTGCGGACGAGGTCGGGCGGGAGGATCTTGAGCGCGACGTTCCGCCCCAGCGTCCGGTCTTCGGCCAGGTAGACCTCGCCCATGCCGCCCGCCCCAAGCGCCGAGACGATCCGGTAGTGGGAGATCTCGTCCTCCGGGCGCAGCGTCTGCCTCGCCTTCTCTGCCATCGGCTGCCTCCGGGAATCAGGGGGCAGTCTACCGAATTCCCGACTGCCCGCCGGGGCTCTCCCCGGAGTTGCCCGCGGACGCTGCAGCGCCGGCGAGGGTTGCGGCCGCGCGCCGTTTGCTGCAGCATCACAGGACTTCCGACGCGAGGTCACCGATGCCCTTCACCGCTACCGACTGCCAACAGGCCCGCCAGCAGTTCCCCGCCCTAGCCCGCAACCAGGGTGGGCTCCCGATCGCCTACCTCGACGGTCCGGCGGGGTCGCAGATGCC
>NZ_JAGOID010000058.1 GCF_017995835.1 Amaricoccus sp. | reverse complement strand
CCTCAGCGGCGAGGAGCGCCCCGACCACCCGACGCCGAAGCCGCTCGACTGCTTCGCCATCCCGATGCGCCAGCACGTGGCGCGCGGCGGCCTCTGCTACGAGCCGTTCTCCGGATCGGGCTCGCAGATCATGGCGGGCGAGGCCAATGGCCGCCGCGTCTTCGCGATGGAGATCAGCCCGGCCTACGTCGACGTGGCGGTGGAGCGCTGGCAGGCGGAGACCGGGCGCGACGCCATCCTCGACGGCGACGGCCGCAGCTTCGCCGCGGTGAAGGCCGAGCGGCTGGGCGACGGCACCAGGGGCCGCGACGCGGAGGCCGCGGCCCCGAAGCGCTCGCGCAAGCCGGCGGCCGCGTGACCCGACCATGCGTATCATCGTCGCCTGCGAGTTCTCCGGCGTGGTCCGTGATGCCTTCCGGGCGCGCGGCCACGACGCGGTGTCGTGCGACCTGCTGCCCTCCGAGCGGCCGGGCCCGCACATCGTCGGCGACGTGCGCGATGTCCTGCACGAGGGCTGGGACCTGATGATCGCGCACCCGCCGTGCACATTCCTCGCCAACAGCGGCGCCAAGCATCTCTACCTCGGCTGCCGCCGGGAGAACGGCGCCGCCGGCGATCGCTGGGCCAACCTCGGGCATGCGGCGGCGTTCTTCCTCGCCATGCTCGCGGCGCCGGTCCCGCGGATCGCGGTCGAGAACCCGATCATGCTCGGGCACGTCCGGCGGCTCTTCGACCTGCCCGCGCCGTCGCAGACCATCCAGCCATGGCAGCACGGTCATCCCGAGACCAAGGCAACCTGCCTGTGGCTCCGGGGCCTGCCGCGGCTCGTGCCGACGTCGATCGTCGAGGGCCGGGAGGCGCGGGTGCACCGCGAGCCGCCGGGGCCGGACCGCTGGCGGAACCGGAGCCGCACCTATCCGGGCATCGCCGCGGCGATGGCCGAGCAGTGGGGCGGCGCCTGAACGGAGACCGCCGCCCCGGTGCGGGCGGCGGTCGTGGCCGGTGCGGTGATCAGGCCCCGCCGGGCGGGTCGGGATCGATCGCCTCAATGCTCTCGACGACCGGCGGGAACGGCTCGTCGGCGTCGAACCACGAAGTCGCGGTCTCGATCCGGACGAGCTCGGGCCAGCGCTGCGAATGGTCCGCCGGGTAGTAACCGAGGTGCATCGCGGCCACGAACTCGGAGGCGACCGCGCCGGCTCGCGCCCGGCCGTCGCACGCGACGATCAGCGTGGCGTGGTGCTCGCCGTCGTAGGCGTGAACCCGGAAGCGCGGCATGGTCAGTCGGGCGCCCTGAGCGCCGCGCGGGCCGCGCGCCAGTCGACCCCGGCGACATCGAGCGCGGTGCGCAGCTCGGTGATGAGCCGCCACGGCACGCGTGCCTCGTAGACGTGCTCGTGCTTGCGCGCCGGCGGATAGGCCGCCAGCTGCAGCGCGATCCCGAGGATGCGATGCCGCGGGTCGGGCCGGTCGGCGGGGCTCAATGCCCCGCCTCCTGCGCCGCGGGCTCGTCGGTGAGTCGGTAGATGCGGGTCCCCTCGACCTTCTCCGAGGTAACGGTGAGCCCGAGCTTCTTCTTCAGCGCCCCGGCGAAGGCCCCGCGAACCGTGTGTGGTTCCCAGCCGAAGGCCTCGGTGATCTGCGCGATGGTGGCGCCCTCGGGGCGCCGGAGCATCGCGATCAGCTGCGCCTGCTTGGTGCCGTCGCGGGTCTTGCGCGCAGGCGCGACGTCCGCGCCCGTGGGCGTGGTCGTCGTCCGCCGGCCCCGACGCTTCGCGGGCGCTTCGACCGGCGCCGTGTCGGCGCCCGTGGGCGCGCCCGCGGCCGGCTCGCCGGCGGAGTTGGTGCCCTCGTTGAACGCGTAGGGGACCGCCTCCGGCTCGACCCCGATGGCCTCGGCCCCGGCGGCGGTGATGAAGAGCAGCACCCCGCGGCCGTCCGGCTCGGGGAGGTTGCGCCAGACCCGGTTCATCGCCGCGTCGGCCTTGCGCGGGCTGTCGACGACGTGCTCGCGGATCAGCCCGCGGGCGAGGAGCGCGGCCACCACCTTGGTCGCCGCGCCGCCGCGCAGCGAGCCGGGCAGCGGCAGCACGTTGCCGTCGGCGCGCTGCGCCGCGGCTGAGAGAATGATGACCTGAGTGTCGGAGAGCTTGGACATCGGGATGTTCCCTTGCCACGAGGCCGGGACCATCCCGGACCTTCTACCACCCCGAGCCGCGCTGCCGGTGAGGCGGCGCGGCGGTGGCGGGAAGGGCTGCGATCAGTAGGGAAGCTCGGCCATGGTCGCGTAGTGGTTGGCGAAGCCGGTGAGGTAGGGGAGCCCCTTCGGGATCCCGGTCTCACGGCTGGTTCTGCGGTCGATCCGCCAGCCCATCCAGCGGGCGATGGCGGTGTCGACGGCTTCCCGGAGCGTGTCTCCCCGGGCAAGCTCGCCCGCGACATCGTCGGCGAAGTGGCGGCCGTGGCGGCTGTCGAGGAAGTCGCGGACCCCTTCGGGCGAGGCGGTGGTCGCCTCCGCGATCCGGCGGGAGGCGATCGCCCAGGCCTTGGCGGGGTCGGCGGCGGGGTCGTTCTCGATGCGGGCAAGGGTGCCCCAGTAGCCCCACTCGAGGTTGCGGGAGGCGAGGATCGTGGTGGTCATCGTGGTCTCCGGTTGGCGTCTGCTTGCTACCACACATGCGTAGGCCGGCGGACAATCCAAGCGGATAAGCCGATCATATTGTTGCTTTTTCGAGGCCGCGATGCAGGGCATGAGCGAGCGCGAGTACGCCGCCCGCGCCGGGCTCTCGCGCGGGGCGATCCAGAAGGCGAAGACGGCCGGACGGCTGGTGCTGCACGCCGACGGCTCGATCGATGCGGAGGCGTCCGACGCGCGGCGGGCCGGGACGACCGACCCGTCGAAGCAGCGGCCGGCAGTTGAACGGTCGTCCGCGCCGAAGCTGAAGCCGGTGCCGAACGCCGCGCTCTCCGCCGTTGGCGATACGCTGCGGGAGCACGGGCTGCCGCCGCCAGCCTCGGGCGGCGCGACCTTCCTGCAGGCGAAGACCGCCAACGAGGTGCTGAAGTCGCAGGAGCGGCGGCTGAAGCTCGCGAAGCTGAAAGGCGAGCTGGTCGACCGCGACCGCGCCGAGGCGCTGGTGTTCCGGCTGGCCCGCGAGGCCCGCGACGCCTGGGTGAACTGGCCGGCGCGGGCCGCGGCGTTGATCGCCGCCGAGCTCTCGGCTTCATGCAGCGAAGCGGTAGGCCACGAGATCGTTCTCGATCCCGCTGCCATGCAGAAGGTTCTCGAAGCCCATGTCCGAGCCCACCTCGACGAGCTCTCCGAGGTCCGGCTCGATCTCGGGTGACGATCCGATCCTGGGCTTCGACGGCGCGGACGCGCTGCTGCGCGCCTGGGGCGGCGGGCTGAAGCCCGATCCGCTCTTGACCGTCTCGGAATGGGCCGACCGCTACCGCATGCTGAGCTCGCGTGCCGCAGCCGAGCCCGGGCGCTACCGCACGAAGCGGACGCCCTACATGAAGGAGATCATGGACGCGCTGTCCCCCGGGCACCCGGCCCAGCGCATCGTGTTCATGAAGGCGGCTCAGGTCGGCGCCACGGAAAGTGGCAATTCGTTCATTGGCTTCGTGATCCACCAGGCGCCGGGACCGATGCTGGCGGTGCAGCCGACCGTCGAGCTCGCCAAGAGGAACTCGCGCCAGCGCATCGATCCATTGATCGAGGAGAGCGCCGAGTTGCGCGCGAAGGTGAAGCCGGCGCGCTCGCGCGACGCCGGCAACACCATGCTGTCGAAGGAGTTCTCGGGGGGCATCCTGATCATGACCGGAGCCAATTCGGCGGTCGGGCTGCGCTCGACCCCGGCGCGCTACATCTTCCTCGACGAGGTCGACGCCTATCCGGCCTCGGCCGATGAGGAAGGCGACCCGGTGTCGCTGGCCGAGGCGCGGTCGCTCACCTTTGCCCACCGGCGCAAGGTGTTCCTGGTCTCGACGCCGACGATCCGTGGGCTCTCCCGCATCGAGCGCGAGTTCGAGGCCTCCGACCAGCGGCGCTTCTTCGTCGCCTGCCCGCACTGCGGCGCGTCGCAGTGGCTGAAGTTCGAGCGGCTGCGCTGGGAGAAGGGGAAGCCCGAGACCGCGGCCTATGCCTGCGAGGGCTGTGATCAGCCGATCGCGGAGCACCACAAGACCGCAATGCTCGAAGCGGGCGAATGGCGGGCGACCGCCACCTCGGCCGATCCGACGACGATCGGCTTCCACCTCTCGGCGCTCTACTCGCCGGTCGGCTGGCTGAGCTGGGAGCGGATCGCCCGGAGCTGGGAGGCGGCCCAAGGCTCGGACGAGGCGATCCGCGCCTTCCGCAACACCATCCTCGGCGAGACCTGGGTCGAGACCGGCGAGGCGCCGGACTGGCGCCGGCTCTACGACCGGCGGGAGCGCTGGCCCGCGGGCACCCTCCCGAGGGGCGGCCTGTTCCTGACCGCCGGCGCCGACGTGCAGAAGGACCGCATCGAGGTCGATGTCTGGGCCTGGGGCCGTGGGCTGGAGAGCTGGCTCGTCGATCACGTCGTTATCGACGGCGGGCCGGAGCATGCCCGCAGCTGGGACGCGCTCGCGGCGCTGCTCGCCCGCACCTGGCCGCACGCGCGCGGTGCCGAGATGCAGATCGCCCGCCTCGCCATCGACACCGGCTACGAGGCCCCGGCGGTGTACGGTTGGGCGCGTCGACAGGGCTTCGCGCAGGTTGCGCCGGTGAAGGGCGTCGAGGGCTTCAACCGGGCGAGCCCGGTTTCGGGGCCGACCTGGGTCGACGCCACCGAAGGCGGCCGCCGCATTCGACGCGGCGCCCGGCTCTGGACGGTTGCGGTCTCGACCTTCAAGGCCGAGACCTATCGACACCTGCGCCTTGAGCGGCCGACGGCGGAGGAGCTGGCCGCGGGTGCATCGTTCCCGCCGGGAACGGTGCATCTGCCGGACTGGGTGGATGCCGAGTGGCTGAAGCAGTTCGTCGCCGAGCAGCTGGTGACGGTGAAGACGAAGCGCGGGTTCGCCCGGCTCGAATGGCAGAAGATGCGCGAGCGCAACGAGGCGCTCGACACCCGGGTCTACGCCCGCGCCGCCGCCTGGATCGCCGGCGCCGATCGCTGGCCCGAGGCGAGGTGGCGCGACCTCGAGGCGCAGCTGGGCGCAGGCGCTGATGACGATGCCGCGCCGACGACCGGCGCCATGACCGAAGAGGCGGCCGCGGAGCCGTCGGCGGGGCTGATCCGCCGCCGCGCCAGCCGCGGCCGGCGGGTGTTCCGGTCGAGCTATCTGGGCTGAAGGACTTTCCCCATGACTCTCGACGAGATGATCGCCCATTGCGACGCGCTGCTCGCCGCCCGCTACCGCGGGGTGCGCACCGTCGAGGTCGAGGGGCGCCGGGTCGGCTACGCCAGCGACGCCGAGATGGCGGCGGCGCTGGCCGACCTCGAACGGCGCATCGCCGCCGAGAAGGCGGGTGCGCGCCGCCGCATCGTCCGCACTGCCGCCCGCAAGGGGCTGTGAGCGATGACCGGGGCGATCACCCGCTGGCGGCGGCGCATCGGCGCGCTGGTCGGCGGCTTCGAGGCCGGGGAGGCGAGCCGGCGGCTGCGGCACTTCCAGCCGAGCCGCGCGCATCTCAACACGCTGGTCGCCGCGGCCGGGGCCGACATCACCGCCCGCGCCCGCTGGCTGGTGCGCAACAACGGCTACGCCGCCAACGCCATCGAGAGCTGGGCCGGCAACGTCGTCGGCGCCGGCATCAAGCCCTCGTCGCTGATCGCCGACCCAGTGCAGAAGGCCGCGGTGCAGCGGCTCTGGCTCGACTGGACCGACGAGGCGGACGCCGAGGGGTTCACCGACTTCTACGGGCTGCAGCGCCGGGTGGCGCGCGAGATCTTCATCGCCGGCGAGGTGTTCCTGCGCTTCCGCCCGCGCCGGCCCGGCGACGGGCTCAGCGTGCCGCTGCAGCTGCAGATGATCCCGTCGGAGATGCTGCCGCTCGGCAGGACCGAGCCCTGGGGCGGCAACCCCGTTCGGCAGGGGATCGAGTTCGATCGCATCGGGCGGCGGGCCGCCTACCACTTCCTCCGTCGCCACCCGGGCGATGTCACCGATCCCGGGCTCGCCGGCGAGACCGTGCGGGTGCCGGCCTCGGAGGTGATCCACGTCGTCGATCCGGTCGACGCGGGGCAACTGCGCGGGGTCTCCCGCTTCGCGCCCGGCATCGTCAAGCTGTTCCTGCTCGACCAGTACGACGACGCCGAGCTCGACCGGAAGAAGGTCGCGGCGATGCACGCGCTCTTCATCACCACGCCCGCACCCGCCGAGCCGTTCGATGTCGCCGAGAGTGACGCGGGCGGTGAGCGCAGCATGGACCTGCAGCCGGGCCAGGTCGTGATGCTCGAGCCCGGCGAGGAGGTGCAGACCTCGGCCCCGGCCGACTCCGGCGGCACCTACGAGCCGTTCCAGTACCGCACGCTGCTGCAGGTCTCCGCGGCGCTCGGCATCCCCTACGCCTACCTCTCGAACGACATGGTGCGCGCCAACTACTCGAACTCGCGGCTGGCGCTGCTCGAGTTCCGCCGCCGGGTCGAGGCCTACCAGCACGCGGTGATGGTCTGGCAGGTCTGCCGCCGGGTCTGGGGCCGCTGGCTCGATGTCGCGGTGATGGCCGGCGCCCTCGATCTGCCGGACTACGAGCGCCGGCGGCGGGAGCACGCCGCCTGCGCCTGGCTGCCGCCGAAGTGGGACTGGGTCGATCCGCTGAAGGACGCCCGCGCCGAGATCGAGCAGATCGAGGCCGGGCTGAAGAGCCGCAGCCAGGCGCTCGCCGAGCGCGGTTTTGATGTCGAGCAGGTCGACGCCGAGATCGCCGCCGACCGGGCGCGGGAGCGGCAGCTGGGTCTGAGCTTCGCCAGCGCCCCTGCGATCGATCCTGCGGCGAGCGACGCCGCTGCGGCCGACGACGCGCCGCCACCCGACGGGGCCGTTCCGGATGCGACCGCCAATCGAGGACGCCGATGACCAATGCACTGCTCGCCCGGCTCGCCGGCCGGCCGCTGGCGCTCGCGCCCTTCGCGCTCGACGGGCTGCTCGCGCTGGCCCCGGAGGCGCGCGACCCGATGCTCCGGATCGGGAGCGAGGACCGGGACAGGGCGGGCTACGCCGTGACCGACGACGGCATCGCCGTCGTGCCGGTGCTCGGCCCGCTGCTAACCCGCGGCGACTGGCTGACGAGCCTGCTCGGCGCCACCGACTACGGCACGCTCGGCGGAACGCTGGAGGCGGCCTTCACCGACCCGTCCGCCCGGGCGGTGGTCCTCGAGCTCGACTCCCCCGGCGGCGAGGTCGGCGGCCTCTTCGATCTCGTCGACCGGATCGGCGCGCTCCGCGAAAGCTCGGGCAGGCCGCTCTGGGCCGTCGCCAGCGAGGCGGCACTCTCGGCGGCCTACGCCATCGCGAGCGCCGCCGACCGGCTCTACGTGACGCGCACCGCCGAGATCGGCTCGATCGGCGTCGTCGCCGCCCATGTCGACGCGAGCGGCGCCGACGCGATCGCGGGCCGGAAGTGGACGCTGGTCCATGCCGGCGCTCGCAAGACAGACGGCAACAGCCACGAGCCGCTCTCGGACCGGGCGTTCGCGGCGATCCAGGCCGATGTCGATGCGCTGCATGCCGAGCTCTGCGCGCTCGTGGCCCGCAACCGGCGTATGTTGCCGGAGTCCGTCCGCGCCACCGAGGCCGCGATCTGGCGCGGGCCACGCGCCATGGCGGCCGGCTTCGCCGACCGGCTCGGCACGCTCGACCAGGCCCTCGCCGATCTCGCCGCAAGCTTCGATCCGTCGCCGGGCCGCGCTGCCCGGCTCACTCCCACCCGACCGATGCAGGGAACCAGCATGACCGACCAGACCCCGACCGCGACCACCGCGCAGTCCGCCGTCGCCGATTCGCCGGCGAGCCCGGCCGTGCCGGAGGCACCGGCCCCAACCGCCCCGGCGGACACGACGGCTGCCGCGACGCCGGCGGCGACCGCGATGGCTGCGACTCCGGCCTTCCCGGTGCCCCCGGTACCGGCAGAGCCCGCCGCCGCCGCGCGGCTGCGCGCCGAGTATGCGGAGATCGCGTCGGTGGCGGCGCAGGCGGGACGCCTCGGCGTCGACATCGACGCCGCTGACGCCATGGCGCGCGGGGTCGCGGCGGACGCGCTCCGGCGCTCGGTGCTGGAGGCGCTCGCCGCGCGCAGCGAGGCCGCCGCGGTGGTGTCCGCTGCGCCGACGCCATCGGCGGCCCCCGGCGCCGAGAGCCCGATCGTCCGCCGCGCGCGTGAACGCGCCGCGGCCCCGCGCAGCTGATCCCGAGGAGTTGATCCCATGCCCGTCCTGACCCAGTCGCCGACCCTCGGCGATCTCCTGAAGTACGAGCTGAACGCCAACTACACGCGCGAGACCGTGACGCTGAAGGCCGGCACCAGCTACCCGCTCGGCGCGGTGCTCGGGAAGATCACCGCCTCGGGCAAGTATCGGCTCTCCCCGCCGGCGCAGGTCGTCGGCGACGAGGGCGCCGAGACCGCCGTCGCCGTGCTGATCGAGGCGGTCGATGCCACCGCGGCGGACGCCACCGGCCTCGTCGTCGCCCGTGGCCCAGCCATCGTCTCGAAGGTGGCGCTCGTCTTCGACGCCTCGGTCGACCAGGCGGCGGAGATCACGGCCAAGCACGCCCAGCTGGTCGCCGCCGGCATCGTGCCGCGCGACACCGCCTGATCCCGCTTCGCCGGACCCGATCCATCAGGGGCTCCGAGGCCACCGCCTCGGAGTTCCCTTCCTTTTGCCCGGAGACCCACCCCATGGTCGTGTTGCTCAACCCCTTCGACGCCGGCGGCTACTCGCTCGCCGAGATGACCCAGGCCATCAACATCCTGCCGAACGTCTACACCCGCCTCGGCCAGCTCGGCCTCTTCCGCTTCGAGGGCGTCACCCAGCGCTCGGTCGTCATCGAGCAGGCCGAGGGGGTGCTGAACCTTTTGCCCACCGTGCCGCTCGGCGGGCCGGCGACCGTCGCCAACCGCGACGCGCGCTCGATGCGCTCGTTCACCGTGCCGTGGATCCCGCACGACGACGTCGTGACGCCACAGGACGTCCAGGGCGTGCGCGGCTTCGGCGTCGCCGACGCCGCCGACCCGCTCGCCACGGTGATGGAGAGGAAGCTCACCCGGATGCGGGTGAAGCACGCCCAGACCCGCGAGTACATGGAGGTGAACGCGCTCCGCGGCATCGTCAAGGACGGCGCCGGCAGCACCCTCTACGACTACTTCGCCGAGTTCGCCCTGGCGCAGCTCGCCGTCGACTTCGTTCTCGGCACCGCGACCACCAGCGTGCAGGCGAAGATCCGCGACGTGCTCAGGAAGGTCGAGACCGAGCTCAAGGGCGAGACCATGACCGGGGTGCTGGCGCTGGTCTCCCCGGAGTTCTTCGACAAGCTGATCGGGCATGCCAAGGTCGAGGAGGCCTACCGCTACTTCTCCTCGACCGGGGCGCAGCCGCTGCGCGAGGACACCCGCCGGCGCTTCCCGTTCGGTGGCATCGTCTTCGAGGAGTACGACGCCACCGTGACGCTCGCGACCGGGGCGACCGAGACGCTGGTCCCGGCCGGCGAGGGCATCGCCTTCCCGCTCGGGACGCTCGACACCTTCGTCACCTACGGGGCGCCGGCGAACCTGATCGAGACCGTCAACACCATGGGCCTGCCGATCTACGCCCGCCAGATCGCCCGGCCGGACGGCAGCGCCATCGAGGTGAAGACCGAGGCCTCGATCCTGCCGGTCAACAAGCGGCCGCGCCTCGCGGTCCGGCTGCACACCAGCAACTGATGAGCGTGTTCGCCGCGGCAATCGACGCGCTCTTCACCGACCCGAACCTCGGCCGCGAGGCGACGTACCAACCGGCGCTCGGGGGCTCGTTCCCCGTCCGCGTCATCGCGCGCCGCGCCGACTCGATCACCAGCTTCGGTGAGGCGCGGCTCTGGTCGGAGGCCGCGCGCTTCGATCTGCGGGTGAGCGAGGTCCCGACGCCGCGCCCGGGCGACCGGCTGGTGCTCGGGGACGAGGCCTTCGTCGTCCAGGGCGAGCCCGTGCGCGATGGCGAGCGGCTGGTCTGGACGCTCGATGCGAGGCCCGCGTGAAGCTGAAGCTCGACGTCAAGCCCGACCTCGTGGCGCTGATGGCGGCGGATATCGCGGCCGGCGAGCGGGCGGTGTCCGCCGCGATGCGCGAGGCGGGCACCGACCTGAAGCTCGCCTGGCGCGGGCAGATCACCGGCGCCGGGCTCGGAGCCCGGCTCGCCAACTCGATCCGGTGCGAGGTCTTCCCGGAGGCCGGTGCCAGCCTGAACGCCGCGGCGCTGGTCTGGTCGAAGGCGCCGGTCATCGTGGGCGCACACGATGCCGGGCCGCTGATCCGCTCGAAGAGCGGGCTGT
Source organism: Amaricoccus sp. (assembly GCF_017995835.1). Taxonomy (GTDB): domain Bacteria; phylum Pseudomonadota; class Alphaproteobacteria; order Rhodobacterales; family Rhodobacteraceae; genus Amaricoccus. The sequence continues at coordinate 10,341 of NZ_JAGOID010000058.1, read as the reverse complement.
GGCTGGCGATCCCGACGCCGGCCGCCGGCAAGACGCTCGGCGGCCGGCGCGTCACCCCGGGCGGCTGGGAGCGGAAAACCGGGATGCGGCTGCGCTTCGTCTATCGGCGGACCGGCCCGAGCCTGCTGGTGGCCGAGGGACGGTTGAACACCAAGGGTCAGGCGGTGGCGTCGCGCTCGAAGACCGGGCGCGGGCAGGTCACCGCGCCGATCTTCCTGTTGGTGCCGCAGGTGAAGCTGCCGAAGCGTCTCGACCTCGCCCGGGACGCCGAGCGGGCCCACGACGCGGTGCCGGGACTGATTGTCGCAAACTGGGTGGAGACCAGATAGCTCAGGTCCGGGCTGCGGCCCGTCCGCCTTCGCTGCGGCGACGGCGGCGGGGCTCGTCGATCTCGCCCAGGCCTTCGAGCGCGACGGGGGCCTTGCCCGGAAACTCGACGATGAGCTTCAGCGAGCCCCCCATGGCGCGGACGTAGCTGGTGAGGGTGGAAAGCAGGAGATCGCCCTGGCGCTCATACTTGGCGACGGTCGCCTGCTGAATGCCGAGCGTCTCGGCCAGCTGCACCTGCGTCAGATCGCGCGCTTTCCGCAGTTCCTGCAGCGTCAGGTACTCGGTGTGCAGACGATCGGCCTCGGCCTCGATGCGCGCGCGGCGACCCGGATCGAGCGTGCCCAGCTTCTGCTCAAGGCTGCGTGCCATGGTCGTCATCCTTTCCGTTTGGCCAGATGGCGATCGAACCGTTCATCGGCCCGGGCGATCAGCTGCTTGTAGAAGCGCTTCTCGCTGCCACCCGACTTGTCCCCGCCGACAAGCAGGATCGCCTGCCGGTCGGGATCGAATGCGAAGGCGATGCGCCAGACGCCACCGGCGTCGGTGCAGCGCAACTCCTTCATGTTCGCATGCTTCGACCCGGTCAGGGTGTCGGCATGTGGACGTCCGAGCGAGGGCCCCTCGCGCTCGAGCAGTAACGCGCGCGTGAGGATCGCGTCCTGAACCTCCTCGTCGAGTTCGTCGAACTCCGGCTCGAACTCGTCGGCGAAGGAAACGGTCCAGGGCATTCGGTCCTCATGCTCTGGAGGCTATATAGCCTTGAAGCACTAATTTGGCAAGAACGCTGCCATGTCCACCACCCGCGAAACCATCCTGTTGGCGCTGCACACGCTGCTGCAGACCCAGCCCGCGCCGGTCCTGCGCGGCGAAGTTTTGCCAGAGCGGGTGCCGGCCGACGGCCTGCTGATCCTGCGCGACGGCGACCCCGGCGAGCCTGCGGTGACGCTCTCGCCGCTCCGCTACCACTACCAACACCGCGCCGAGGTCGAGGCGATCGTCCAGGCCGGCACGGGCCGCGACGCGGCTTTCGACAGCCTGGCCGCCGGGGTCGGCACGTTGCTCTCGGCCGACCGAACGCTGGGCGGCCTCTGCGACTGGATCGAGGCGGAGGCGCCGCGGCCTGTTGATCTCGCAGTCGATGGCGCGGCGACCCTGAAGGCCGCCGTCATCCCGATCGTGCTCCACTATTCCACGGGCGATCCGCTCGCCTGATCCCTTTAAGACAAAGGACCCCGACATGGCACGCGCGCAGGGCGCGCGGGCGCAGATGGCGCTCGCGTTCGAGACGGTTTACGGCACACCGCCAGCGAGCGGCTTCACGCGGATGCCGTTCGCGAGCACCACGCTCGGCTCCGAGCAGCCGCTGATCAGCTCCGAGCTTCTCGGCTACGGCCGCGACCCGACAGCGCCGATCAAGGACGCGGTGACCGCCGACGGCGACGTCGTGGTGCCGATCGACGCGGAGTCTTTCGGCTTCTGGCTGAAGGCGGCCTTCGGCGAGGCGATCACCACCGGCACCGGCCCTTGGACCCACGAGTTCCGCTCCGGCGGCTGGAGCTTGCCGTCGCTGTCGATCGAGACGGCGATGCCGGAGGTGCCGCGCTACGCCATGTATTCGGGCTGCGTGCTCGACCAGCTCAGCTGGCAGCTGCAGCGCTCGGGGCTGCTGACCGCCATCGCCCGCCTGGTGGCGCAGGGCGAGACGGTCGGCACCACGACCGCCGCAGGGACGCCGGCGGAACTGACCCTGAAGCGCTTCGGCCACTTCAACGGCAGCATCACCCGCAACGGGTCGGCGCTCGGCAACGTCGTCTCGGCCGAGGTCACCTACGCCAACAACCTCGACCGCATCGAGACCATCCGGAGTGACGGCCGGATCGACGGCGCCGATCCGTCGATCGCGGCGCTGACCGGCCGGGTCGAGGTGCGCTTCGCCGATCAGGTACTGGTGAACCAGGCGATCGCCGGCGATCCCTGCGAGCTCGAGTTCGCCTACGCGCTGCCCTCGGGCGAGGGCTTCACCTTCACCGTGCATGCGGTCTACCTGCCGCGGCCGCGGATCGAGATCTCCGGCCCGCAGGGGGTGCAGGCGACCTTCGACTGGCAGGCGGCCCGGGACACCATCTTAGGGCGCATGTGCACCGCCACCTTCGTCAACAACATCGCGGATTACTGATCATGCTTCGACTCGACCTGACCTCCGAGCCGCGCTGGCTCGATCTCGGACATGGCGTGCGCCTGTGCACAGCACCCCTCACCACCGCGCTGATGGTGGCCGCGCGCAGCGATCCGGCGGTCGAGGTGCTGCCAGACTCCGCCTCCGACGAGGAGCGGGCGCTGGCCTTCGCCAAGGCGATAGCCCGGAGGGCGGTGACCGAATGGGACGGCGTCGGCGACGCCGACGGCAATCCGGTGCCGGTGATGCCTCCGGCCATCGACGCGCTGCTCGAGGTCTGGCCGATGTTCGAGGCATTCCAGGCGGTCTACGTCTCGAAGGGCCTGCTGCTGGATGCGGAAAAAAACGTCTCCGCGCCCTCGCCGGCTGGCACTTCGGCGGGGGCGACCGCTACTGCGCGGCCTGCGCGCAAGCGTGCCCGGACTGCCCGGCGCGGCTGAACCGACCGGAGACGTTCGAGGGCTGGCAGGTCTGGGACCTCGTCGGCCGTCTCGGCGGCCAGCTCCGCGTCATCCCCGGCGCGGTGATCGGCTGGGACATGGGTGCAGCGCTGGCGCTCGCCGCCGCGCTCGGGGTGCCGGCTCTCGCGGCGGCCGAGCTGCTGCCGGAGATCGAGGCGGTGATTGTGCGCCGGCTCAACGAGCAAGTCGGAGATTGAGATGGCCGAGAAGCGCGTATCCGTCCGGCTGGCGGTCGTTGGCGGCCGCGAGGTCCGGGCCGAGCTCGAAGGCGTCGGCGAGGCCGGCAACCGTGGCTTCGGCCGGCTCGGCCGCGAGATGGAGGCCGCCAACACCCGGCTCGCCGCTTTTTCGCGACGGGTGAAGGTCGCGACTGCCGCCGCAGTTGCAGCCGCGGCCGCCGCCGGCATCGCGATGGTCCGATCCGGGCTCGCGACGGTCGATGCTCAGGCGAAGCTCGCGCAGTCGCTCGGCACCACGGTGGCGAGCATCCAGGTGCTCGAACGCGCGGGCGAGTTGGCCGGCGTCGCCATGGCGGGCATCGAGCAGGCAACCAAGGACCTGACCCGGCGGCTGAGCCAGGCGGCCTCCGGCGCCGGGCCGGTCGCCGAGGCGCTCGCCCGGCTCGGGCTCTCGGCCTCCGAGCTGCTCGCCCTGCCGCTCGACGAGCGGGTCGGCCGGATCAACGCGGCGATCGCCGATTTCGTGCCCGTGGCCGAGCGTGCCGCGGTCGCCGGCCAGCTCTTCGGCGAGGAAGGCTCGATCGCCATGGCGCGGCTCGACACCGCGACGCTGCGCCAGGCGACCCAGGACGTGCGCGATTTCGGCGTTGTCGTCTCCGAGGCGGACGCCGACCGCATCGAGCGCGCCAACGCCGCGATCTCCCGGCTCGGGCTGATCTGGCGCGGGCTCTCGAACCAGCTCGCCGTCGCCGCCGCCCCGGCGCTGCAAGCGGTGGCGAATGCCATGGCGGCGATGGCCCGCACCACCGGCCCGCTCGGGATCGCGATCCGCGGGCTCTTCGACAACATCGGTCGGCTCGCCGCCTACGCCGCGACCTTCGCCGGGATCATGGCGGGCCGCTGGGTCGCCGGGATGGTGGTCGCCGCCGTCTCGGTGCGCGGGCTCGCGACGGCACTCGTCGTGCTGCGCGGGGCGCTGATCCGCACCGGCATCGGGGCGGTGATCGTCGGCGCCGGTGAACTGGTCTACCAGTTCGGACGGCTGGTCTCCGGCGCCGGCGGCTTCGGCGAGGCGATGTCGCTGCTCGGCGACGTCGCGGCCGAGGTCTGGGAGCGGATCAAGCTCGGCGGGCGCTCGCTGGCGCTGTCGCTGCAGTCGGTCTGGGCGACGATCGAGGCCGGCTGGCTGATCGCGCTCTCCGGCATCCAGAGGAGCTGGGCCGACTTCCTGCATGCCGCGACCCGTGGCCTCGACGGCGTGCCCGGCATGGAGAGCACCATGCTCACCTTGAGCGAGGCGGCAATCCGCGCGGGCTCGGCCTTCTACGAGACCTCGGCCGCTGCCGGCGAGGCCAGCGCGCGGGCGGACGGCCTCGCCGCTTCCGCCGCAGCAGCCGCCGGCGCAGCGACGGCGCCGCTTGCCTCGCTGCAGGCGCTGCGCGACGCGGTGAAGGGCTCGGCCGAGGATGCCGAGACGGCGCTCGGCGGCGCGACGGTCGCGGCGGATGAATTCGGCGACGCGGTCGGCAAGGCCGGCGGCGCCAGCGCGGCTGTGACGCCGGAGGTCGCGGAAGCACCCGAGGCAGCGAAGTCCGGCTGGCAGCTGGCGACCGATGCGGTGCGGGACTATGCGACCAAGGCGAAGGAAACCGGCCAGGGCATCGGCGATGCGCTGGTCAGCGGCTTCCGCGGCGCCGAGGACGCGGTCGGGGAGTTCGTGAAAACCGGCAAGCTCGGCATGCGCGATCTCGTCACCTCGGTCCTCGCCGATCTCGCGAAGGTCTCCGTCCGCCGCTTCGTGCTCGGGCCGATCGCCAATGCGCTCGGCGGTATCCTCGGCAGCCTCGGTTCGGCCTTCGCCGGCGTGCTGCACGCGGGCGGCGTGGTCGGCGCGCCCGCGCCACAGCGGCTCGTGCCGGCGCTCGCCCTCGCCGGTGCGCCACGGCTGCATGGCGGCGGCGTCGCCGGTCTGCGCCCGGACGAGGTCCCGGCGATCCTGCAGAAGGGCGAGCGAGTGCTGAGCCGGGCCGAGACCCGGGCCTTCGACCGGTCGCGGGCCGACGGCGGCGTCACCGTCAACATCATGACGACCGACGCCGAGAGCTTCCGCCGCTCGCGCACCCAGGTGGCGAGCGATATCGCCCGGACGGTGGCATTCGGGCGCAGGGGCATGTGAGTGCTTCCCGAAAGGTGGCGCCCGGCTTTCGGACAAGAAGCACGACCAAGGAAAGAATCTGATCCATGGCCTTCCACGAGGTTCGGTTTCCGGACGACATCAGCCGCGGCGCCCGCGGCGGCCCGGAGCGCCGGACGCAGGTCGTCGAGCTCGCCTCCGGCGACGAGGAGCGCAACGCCTCCTGGGCCGACTCGCGCCGGCGCTACGACGCCGCCTACGGCATCCGCCGCGCCGACGACCTCGCCGCGGTCGTCGCCTTCTTCGAGGCGCGGAACGCCCGGTTGCACGGCTTCCGCTGGAAGGACTGGGGCGACTTCAAGTCGGGCATGCCGTCGGCGCCGGTCACCCCGATCGACCAGGCGCTCGGCACCGGCGACGGCACGACGACGGCCTTCCAGCTGGTGAAGCGCTACGAGAGCGGGGCGCAGGCGTGGGTTCGGCGGATCGTCAAGCCGGTCGCCGGTAGCGTGCGGGTGGCGCTCGCCGGCGTCGAGCAGGCCTCCGGCTGGACGGTGGATGCGACGACCGGCGGCGTCAGCTTCGCGACCGCGCCCGGCGCCGGCGTGCTCGTCACCGCCGGCTTCGGGTTCGACGTCCCCGTCCGCTTTGACACCGACCGGCTCGACGTCACCTGGGACCTCGACCGGCTCGGGTCGATCGCCTCGATCCCGCTCGTCGAGGTGCGGCGATGAAATCGCTTTCGCCCGCATTCCAGGCGCACCTCGACAGCGGCACAACCACGCTGGCCTGGTGCTGGCGTATCGAGCGGTCGGACGGCGTCGTCTTCGGCTTCACCGATCACGACCGGTCGCTCGACTTCGGTGGCGTCACCTATGAGCCCGAGTCCGGCTTCGCCGCCTCGGAGATCCGCAGCGGCACTGACCTCGCCGTCGATGCGCAGGATGCCGAGGGGGTGCTGACCTCGGATACCATCACCGAGACTGACATCCTCGACGGCCGCTGGGACAACGCCGCGGTCGAGGTCTGGCGGGTGAACTGGAGCGCCGTCTCGCAGCGGGTGCTGATGCGCCGCGGCGCCATCGGCCAGGTCCGCCGCGGCCGGCTCGCCTTCGTCGCCGAGGTGCGCTCGCTCGCGCACGTGCTGAACCAGACCGTCGGGCGCACCTTCCAGCACGCCTGCGACGCCGAGCTCGGCGACGCCCGCTGCGGCGTCGACCTCGAGGCTCCGGCCTTCAAGGGGACCGGCGCGGTGGTTACTCTGACCGGCGACCGCAGCTTCACGACGTCGGGGCTCGCTGGCTTCGCGGCGGCCTGGTTCACGCTCGGCCGGCTGACCTGGACGAGCGGCCCGAACGCCGGGCGGATCGCCGAGGTCGCGAGCCACACCGTGAGTTCCGGTCAACGAACGATCGCGTTGCTCGAAGCGGCGGTGCGACCGATCGCCTTGGGCGACGATTTCATCGTCCGCGCCGGCTGCGACAAGCGGCTGGAGACCTGCCGCGACCGCTTCGCCAATGGCGTGAACTTCCGCGGCTTCCCGCACATCCCCGGCCAGGACACGGTGATCCGCTACCCGAACCGCGGCGACACGAACGCGGGAGAGGTGTTGTGATCCCGGCCAACCCCGAGCGGGTGATCGCCGCCGCGCGCGGCTGGCTCGGCACGCCCTACCACGACCAGGCGAGCCTCAGAGGCGTCGGCTGCGACTGCCTCGGGCTGGTCCGCGGCGTCTGGCGCGAGGTCGTGGGCGACGAGCCGCTGTCCCTGCCAGCCTACAGCCGCGACTGGGGCGAGACCGGCTCGCGCGAGCCGCTGGCCGAGGCGGCGCGTGGAGTGATGCCGGAGGTCCCGGTCACCGACCGCGCGCCCGGTACGCTCCTCCTGTTCCGCATGCGCACCGGCGCGGTCGCCAAGCACTGCGGCATCGTCACCGCCCCCGATCGCTTCGTTCATGCCTACGAGCGCACCGGCGTGGTCGAGGTCCCGCTCGATGCCGGCTGGCGTCGCCGCGTCGCCTTCGCCTTCCTGTTCCCCAGCGCGAGCTGACCCATGGCCTCCATCATCCTCGCTGCCGCCGGCACCGCCATCGGTGGCGCGGTCGGTGGAGCCGTGCTCGGCGTCAGCGCGGCGACGATCGGCGGCGCGATCGGCTCGCTCGCGGGTGCTGCGATCGATTCCTGGCTCGTCGCCTCGATGACGCCGACCCAGCGCATCGCCGGCCAGCGGCTCGACACCCTGCAGATCACCGCCTCGACCGAGGGGGCGATCATTCCCCGCGTCTACGGCGCCATGCGCACCGGCGGCAACATCATCTGGGCGACCGACTTCCGCGAGGAGAGCCGCACCACAGAACAGGGCGGCGGCAAGGGCGGCGGCGGAGGCGGAACCGAGGTGACCGAGTACTTCTACTTCGCGAGCCTTGCGGTCGCGCTCTGCGAGGGACCGATCACCGGCATCGGCCGCATCTGGGCCGACGGCAAGATCCTGAGTCGCGACGGCGTCACGATGCGCGTCCACCTCGGGGGCGAGGCTCAGGAGCCCGATCCGTTCATCGCCACAAAGATGGGGGTGACGAACACCCCGGCCTACCGCGGCACGGCTTACGTCGTCTTCGAGGAGCTGCCGCTCGAGCGCTTCGGCAACCGGCTGCCGCAGCTCTCCTTCGAGGTGTTCCGTCCGATCCTCGACGGCGAGTCGGCCGAGAGCCTGGTGCACGCGGTCACGCTGATTCCGGCCTCGGGCGAGTTCGCCTATGCGACCGAGGTCGTGCGCCGCGAGGATGGCGACGGCGCGACCTCCGCCGAGAACGTCAACGCCGAGGCGCATGCCACCGATCTCGTGGTGGCGCTCGATCGGCTGGAGGCCTGCGCGCCGAACGTCGAGTCGGTTTCGCTGGTGGTCGCCTGGTTCGGCGACGACCTGCGCGCCGGCCACTGCCGCATCCGCCCGGGCGTCGAAGTGAGCGCGAAGTCGACCACGCCGGAAAACTGGCAGGTCGATGGCGTCGCCCGCGCCGCCGCGCACCTCGTCAGCCGCGACGACCAGGGGCGTCCCGCCTACGGCGGCACGCCGTCCGACAGCGCCGTGGTGCAGGCGATCCGCGAGCTGAAGGTGCGCGGCTTCCGGGTCACCTTCTATCCGTTCATCCTGATGGACGTGCCCACCGACAACACCCTGCCGGACCCGTACTCGGACAACGCATCAGGGACCGGCCAGCCGGCCTATCCCTGGCGAGGGCGGATCACCTGCTCGCCGGCCGCAGGCTTCACCGGCAGCCTCGACAAGACCGCGGCCGCGGGGAGCCAGGTCGCGGCGTTCTTCGGGTCCGCCACGCCGTCCGACTTCGCCATCGCGGGCGAGACGGTGTCCTGGACGGGCGCCGCCGGCGAGTGGGGCCTGCGGCGGATGATCCTGCACTACGCGCAGCTCTGCGCCGCCGCCGGCGGGGTCGACGCCTTCCTGATCGGCTCCGAGCTGCGCGGTATCACGCAAGTCCGGTCTGGCGCATCGACCTATCCGGCGGTCACCGAGCTGGTCGATCTCGCGGCCGACGTGCGCGCGGCCCTCGGGGCCGGGACGAAGCTCAGCTACGCCGCCGACTGGTCGGAGTACTTCGGGCATCACCCGCAAGACGGCTCGGGCGACGTCTTCTTCCACCTCGACCCGCTCTGGGCGAACGCGAACATCGATTTCGTCGGCGTCGACAATTACATGCCTCTCGCCGACTGGCGCGACGGGCTCGATCATCTCGACGCGGCGAGCGTCGGGGCGATCACCGACCTCGCCTACCTGCGCGGCAACGTCGAGGGCGGCGAGGGCTTCGACTGGTTCTACGCGAGCCCGGCGGACCGCGAGAACCAGGTGCGTACCCCGATCACCGACGACGCCGCCGGCAAGCCATGGGTGTTCCGCTACAAGGACTTGTCGAACTGGTGGTCGAACCCGCACCGCAACCGGCCGGGCGGCGTGGAGAGCGCCACGCCCACCGCGTGGGTGCCGGAGAGCAAGCCGCTCCGCTTCACCGAGATCGGCTGCCCGGCGGTCGACCGCGGCCCGAACCAGCCGAACGTCTTCTACGACCCGAAGTCGGCCGAGAGCTTCCTGCCCTACTTCTCCCGCGGTCGGCGCGACGACGCGGTGCAGCGGCGCTTCCTCGAGGCGACGCTCGGCTACTGGGCGGAGCCGGCGAACAATCCGATGTCCGGCGTCTATGCGGGCCGGATGGTCGCCACCTCCGAGACCGCCGCCTGGACCTGGGACGCGCGCCCCTATCCGGCGTTCCCGGCGCGGAGCGACGTCTGGACCGATGCCGACAACTGGCGGCTCGGGCACTGGCTGAACGGCCGGCTCGGCTCGGTCTCACTCGGCAGCCTCGTGCGCGAGCTCTGCCGCCGCGCCGGGCTGGCGGACGATCAGATCGATGCCTCGGCGCTCGCCGACGTCGTGCACGGGTACCTCGTCACCGCCATCGAGAGCCCGCGCGCCTCGATCGCGCCGCTGGCGCGGCACTTCGGCTTCGACGCCGTCGAGAGCGAGGGCGTCATCCGCTTCCAGCCGCGCGACCGCCGGCCGGTGGAGACGCTGACGCTGGACGACCTCGCCGTGGGCGACAACGCCGACACCGAGACGCTGGAACTTGTGCGCGCGCAGGAGACCGAGCTGCCGCAGGCGCTGAAGTGGCAGATGGTGCGGTGCGACGAGGAGTACGACGCGATGAGCGTCGAGGCGCGCCGCGCGACCGGAGCGGCCTTGCGCGTCACCTCGGAGACCTTCGCCATCGCCACGCCCGCGGGCGACGCCGAGCGTCGCTGCCGCCGGGCGCTCTTCGAGGAGTGGGTCGGCAGGGAGACGGCGTCGTTCCGGCTGCCGCCGGCGCACCTCGCGTTCGATCCGGGCGACGTGGTGCGGCTCGACCACGACGGCCGGCTCGCCGCGCTACGGCTGACCAGCGTCGCCGACGCCGGCGTGCGGGCGATCGAGGCGGTGCGCACCGACGCCAGCGCCTACGGCCTCGCGCCGGGCTCGGACCGCAGCCCGCGGGTGTCGCGCCCGGTGGTC
>NZ_JAGOID010000057.1 GCF_017995835.1 Amaricoccus sp. | reverse complement strand
CCACGTCGCGGAAGCGGCGGAGAAAGCCGTGGCGCGGCACTGTGATCGCCCATTTCTCGGCCGAGAAGTTGGTGATGGCGTAGAGCGGACGGCCCGCGGCGTCGAGCGCCTCGAGGATGGCGACCGTGCCCGGAACCTCGCCGGTCACGGTCTCGACCCAGCGTGCGTCGAAGGCGGCGGCGGTAGCGGCGTGGCGCGGATGCGCGGCGGCGATCGCGGCGACGCCCTCGGCCCAGGTCCGTCCTGCGTCCTGCGCGAGATTCCAGGCGTTGAAGTCGGTCTCGGCGAGGAAGGCGTCGACGGCCGCCTCATCGGGCAGGAGCCGGCCGAGCAGCAGCCGCGGCTCCCAGCGCAGCAGCACGTTGCCGATGTCGAAGACGACGACGGACGGGGCGGGGTCGGCCATGGGTTCTCCGTTCAGAGGCGGGGCATTCCGGTGGGGCGCATGTGGCGGGACTCATGTCGGCGCGACCGAGGGCGCGCAACAGCGCGATACGCGGCGCGCCGGTCGGTGGGGACCGGCGCCCGGGGGCCGGTCCCCCCGCGCGGCGCGCGGGCGGAACGCCTGGACGTCACTCGACCTGGACGCGCACCCGGCCGATCCTCGGTGAAGCGCCGCGGCGCTCGACCGCCGTCGCCGCCTGGCCGGCGCGGGCGCTCGCGCCCGGCAACGGCTCGACGCCGGTGGTGGGAACGAACGCGATCTCGAACTCCGAGCCGGGGCGCAGCCCGAGCTCGCGGGCCGGGCCGCTGAGGTCGTAGTCGAAGGTCTGCCCCTCGCCGCCGGCCGTGGCGTGGCCGGCGTGACCCGCGGGCGCGCCGCTGGTATCGCCCTTCTCGGCGAAGAAGGTCATGTTGCCGAGGAACGCCCGCCTTCCGTCCGGGGCGACCATGTAGACCTCGTACATGCCGGGATCCATCGAGTCGGCCACGACGTTCTCGAGCCGGAGCGACGGCCTGCCCCGCCGGCTCTGCGCCTCGGTCGGCAGGGTGGCGCGCGGACGGTTCTGGGCGAGCCAGAGCGTCGCGCCGGCCTCGGCCGCGCGTTCGAGCTCGGGAGAGATCATTCCGGTGGCGCCCTCGAACCCGCCCGCGACCATGGTCGGCGCAGTCAGCGGGCCGGGCGACGTCGCCTCGGCGATGACGCCGCTGCAATAGGATGCCGTGGTGTAGTTGTAGCCGAGCTGCGTCGGCGTCAGCCCGTCGCGCACCCGCATCGACACCACCTGCCCGGTCGCGCTCGGGAAGCTGTAGGACACGTTCAGGATCGAGCCGGTCGGCAGACGGGTGTTCGTGCCGCTGCGGGTCCAGCAGTCATACAGGCGGTCGATGTTGGCGTGGTGCAGCCAGAAGATCGGGTCGAGCGCCGCGGCCGAAACGCTTCCCATGTAGCCGCTCGGACAACCGGAGACCGAAAGCGCGCAATGCACCGAGCCGTGCGGCGTGCTTTCGAGGCGGTTGCGGAAGGTGTTGTAGCTCGACGTCGCCATCGCATTGTCGGCGCTACGCGCGCTCGACGAGATCCCGCCCGTGCCGGCGTTGATGGCCGCATTGCGGTTCGCGACGTAGAGCGGATTGGCCACCGTCTGGCCTTCGGCGTTCACGTAGGTCGGGTCGCGGAACGCCGCGGGCAGCGCCGGATCGGCGGAATAGTCCCAGTACGGCAGGCTCAGGGCCGGCATTCCCGCCGCCTGCTGGAGCACCTTCTCGAAATGGTAGACCGCGATGCGGTGCCAGGGCAGGAAGCCCGCGTTGTGGTGCTGGCAGGTGCACCAGGTCCGGCGCTCGGCATTGTTGCCCGCCTCCCAGGTGGTGACGCCGCTCATGCCGTCGCCGGTGACCGGCCCGTCGCAATCGGAACCGAAATGTCCGTGCAGGTTCGCCCAGAACAACCAGGAGCGCCGCCAGCTCGACGTGTTCCTGGCCGCCGTGTCGCGCGCCTTCATCGTCGCGACGCCGCGCCTGAGCCCCTCGAGCTCGTCCGCGGTCAGCGCGTTGATGTTCTTCCTCTCGCCCGCGGCCGCCGCGCCGGCAAGTGAAAGCACGAGGACGGCCGCGTAGAGCACGGTCGCGAGAAAGCAGCGAATCATGAGCCCACCCCTCACAGGCAAAAGTTCGGATCGAATGTCGTGCAGTCTGCCCCGGTAGTCCCCCCGTCAACCTTCAGGATAGCCCGGACACGCGCGATTCGCGAGTATTGACGTTCCCGGGGATACGCGCGTCCACACCCCTCCGGTCGAGGCGCGCCCGCTGGGGCGGCACATCCGTCTCGAACGTTGCCAGGGCTGGCGCGGCCGAGGAGAGGGCGCGCCCCGGCCGCGGAACGGCCGTCGCTGGAGGTCGGAGTCCTCGGGACGGACGCGTTGGAGGGTTCCGTCGGCCTCCGAAACTTTCCGCTCGATCATGCCGGGCGGGAGGCTGGAGGCGACGACCGGAATCGAACCGGTGTGCACGGATTTGCAATCCGCTGCGTAACCACTCCGCCACGTCGCCTCGCGGAGAGCGTCCTAACAATCCGGACGCGTCGCGGCAAGGCGGCTCGTCACGCCGCCATCGGGCGGCGCGCGAGGCCCGCTGGCGCTTAGCAAACTTTTAGGGTTCCGCGCAGGAACTCTTAGCGAGCACGAATGAACGCAAATGTGTATCAATCCGCGCATCGCAGCAGCGATTGCGAACACGATCGAACATCAACCCACCCGGCGCGCGGCGGCAACCGCGGCGTGCGCGCCCCAGAAGGAATTGACCGATGCGCGCGACAGGGAACGTCTGGCCGAAGAAGACCCGCGACATTCACAACCATCATTTCGACTCGACCGTCTGGGACGACCTGGAGTTGCGCGACGACGACATCGTCATCGCCACCTACGGCAAGGCGGGCACGACCTGGACGCAGCAGATCGTCGGTCAGCTCGTCTTCGGCGGCGATGCGTCGGTCAACGTGGGCGAGATCTCGCCGTGGGTCGACCTGCGCGTGCCGCCGCGCGAGGTGAAGCTGCCCGCGCTCGCGGCGCAGACGCACCGACGGTTTCTCAAGACCCACCTGCCGGTCGACGCGCTCGTGTTCTCGCCGAAGGTAAAGTACGTCTATGTGGGCCGCGACGGGCGCGACGTGCTCTGGAGCATGTGGAACCACCACGCCAACGCCAACGCGGCGTGGTACGCGGCGCTGAACGACAGCCCCGGCCGCATCGGCCCGCCGATCGAGCAGCCGCCCGCGAGCGTGCGGGAATACTATCACGACTGGCTCGACCGGAACGGGCACCCGTTCTGGCCGTTCTGGGAGAACGTGCGGACCTGGTGGGCGCTCCGGGGCTTGCCGAACGTGCTGCTCGTGCATTTCGCCGATCTCAAGGCCGACATGGCGGGACAGATTCGGCGCATCGCCGGCTTCCTCGACGTCGACGTGGCCGACGAGGCATGGCCGGCGATCCTGGAGCATTGCAGCTTCGACTGGATGAAGGCGAACGCCGCCAAGGCCGCACCGCTCGGCGGCGTGTTCTGGGACGGCGGCGCGGACACCTTCATCAACAAGGGCTCGAACGGGCGCTGGCGCGACGTGCTGACCGCCGCCGAGAGCGCGAAGTACGAGCGCCTGGCGCTCGAGAACCTGAGGCAGGACTGCGCCCGCTGGCTCGCCGAGGGCACGCTCGGCGGCGGGATCGCCGCGGCGGCCTGATTTCACAAACCCATACCTAGGACGGGATCATGACCATCGAAACGCTTCGGGCCGCCGTGCGCGGCGACGTCGTCGCCGACGGCGAGGCAGGGTATGCCGAGGCCCGCGACGGGCTTCTCTTCAACGGGCGCGCGCCCGACCGCCGACCGGCGATCGTCGTTCGCGTCGCCTGCGTGGACGACGTGCAGGCGACGGTGCGCTACGCCGCGCGCCACGGGCTGAAGGTGAGCCCGCGCGGCAGCGGCCACAACTTCTCCGGCATCGCGTTGCAGGACGGGGTCGTGCTCGACCTCGGCGCACTCGACCGGATCGCGATCGACCCGGTCGCGCGAATCGCCGAGGTCGAGCCGGCCGCGAAGAACGGCGCGCTCGCCGAGGCGCTCGGTGCCCACGGGCTCGCCTTTCCGACCGGGCATTGCCACACGGTGAGCCTGAGCGGCTACCTGCTCGGCGGCGGCTTCGGCTGGAACTCCGGGGCCTGGGGCCTCGCTTGCCACAACGTCGAGGCCGTCGATGTGGTGATGGCCGACGGCCGGCTGATCCGCGCCAGCGCGACCGAGCATCCGGACGTCTTCTGGGCGGCGCGCGGCGGCGGCCCGGAGTTCTTCGGCGTCGTCGTGCGCTACCGGCTGCGTCTCCACGACCTGCCGAAGGCGATCCGCACCAGCCTCTTCTTCTACCCGATCGAGCGGGCGGCCGAGATCGAGGACTGGGTGACGGCGGCCATGGCGGTCGTGCCGTCGAACGTCGAGTTCACCACGCACTTCCAGTCGGCGCCCCCGTTCGTGCCGGCGGTGGGCAAGGTTGCGATGTGCACGCCGACGGTCTTCGCCGACAGTGAGGCGGAGGCGCGCGAGACGCTCGGGAGGATCGCGGCGCTGGCGCCCGCGGGGGCCCTCGCCGTCGAGGAGGCGTTGCCCATGACTTTCGCCTCTCTCTACGAGGCGGCGGCGACGTCGTTCTACACCGGCACGCGCTATGCGGTGGACAGCGCCTGGAGCGTGCAGCCCGCCCATGTCTTCGCCTCGCTCGCCGCGAGCGTGGCCGCGGCGCCCGCGCCGCACGCCTTTGCGCTGGCGGTCGTGCTGCCGCCGGCGGCGGGCGAGGCCGGGCTGCCGGACGCGGCGTTCTCGATGGCGGGGCCGGCCTTCGGCGCGGCCTACGCGATCTGGGACGCACCGGAAGAGGATGCGGCCAACGTCGCCTGGCTGCGCGACGCCGCCGACGGGCTCGCGCCGGGGCGGCTCGGGCACTATGTCGGCGAGGCCGATCTCGAGCGGCCGGGCTGGCTCGAGGCCTGCTACGCGCCGGAGGCGCTGGCGCGGCTGCGCGCGCTCGCCACGCTGCACGACCCGCTCGGCGTCTTCGCGCCGGGTGCGCGGCCCGAGGCGGCGCGGCTCGCCGGCTGAGGCGCCGGGGCGCGGGGGGCGCTTCCCTCCCGCGCCCGAGAGGCGCGCGGGCGCTGTTCCCGACCGAAGCCGGGCCCCCCGAGCATCACCGGTTTGCAGTTCCCCGGACGGATGCCATGATTCCCTTTCGCTGCGGCCCCGACTTTGTCAGGGTCACTCGCAGCCCCGACGCTTCGGGCGGGGACGAGATCGAGGCGCCGCGCGAACGGCGCGCCATGCGGAGGAAGCGGACATGGGACGGAAACGCGTCGGGTTCTGGAGCTTTGCGCGATGAGCGGGACCTCGGAGAGGGGTGGCCCGGACGTTGCGGCTCTGGTCATCGCGGGTCTCCTCGGCGTTCTCGCCGCGGTGATCTTCTGGAAGACCAGCCAGATGCCGGCGGCGGGACAGCAGACGCGGGTCGGTCCGACGACGGCGCCCTATGTCATCGCGGGGTTTCTCGCGCTCCTTGCGGTCGGGCACGTCGTCGCCGCCTTCCGGCACGGCCTGCCGCCGCGCGAGGCCGACCGGGCGGGACCGATGCTGTGGATCATCGGCGGGCTCGTACTGCAAATGCTGCTGCTGAAGCCGGTCGGCTTCTCGATCGCCACCGGGCTTCTCTTCGCCTGCTGCGCACGGGGCTTCGGCCGGGGTCCGCTCTGGATGACGGTGCCGCTCGGGATCGTGCTCTCGATCGGCATCTACCTGATCTTCGGCGGCCTGCTGAACCTGTCGCTTCCGGCCGGGCCGCTCGAGCGGCTGATCTTCTGAGGAGGGGACGCGGATGGACACCTTCGCCCTGCTCGGCCATGGCCTCGCCGGCGCGCTGCAACCGATCAACCTGCTCTACGCGCTGATCGGCGTCACCCTCGGCACCGCGGTCGGCGTGCTGCCCGGCATCGGGCCGGCGCTGACCGTGGCGCTGCTCCTGCCGGTCACCTACCAGTTCGACCCGACGGCGAGCCTCATCATGTTCGCCGGCATCTACTACGGCGGCATGTACGGAGGCTCGACCACCTCGATCCTCCTGAACACGCCGGGCGAGAGCGCCTCGATCGTCACCGCGCTCGAGGGCAACAAGATGGCGCGGTCGGGTCGCGGCGGGCCGGCGCTGGCGACGGCGGCGATCGGAAGCTTCGTGGCCGGTCTCATCGCCACGATCGGGCTCGCCTTCCTGTCGCCGCTGATGGTGAAGTTCGCCCTGTCGCTCGGGCCGGCGGACTATTTCGCCCTGATGGTGCTCGCCTTCGTGACCGTCTCGGCGGCGTTCGGCGACTCGGCGCTGCGGGGCCTCACCGCGCTGGCGCTGGGGCTGACGCTGGGGCTCGTCGGCATCGACCTTCAGACCGGGCAGGCGCGGCTCACCTTCGGAATCCCCGACCTGCTCGACGGGATCGAGGTGACGACGCTGGCGGTTGCGCTCTTCGCTGTCGGCGAGGCGCTGAAGGTCGCGGCGCAGCCGATGTCCGTGGACAAGGTCGAGCCGGTGCGCGGCTCGGTCTGGATGAGCCGGCAGGACTGGGCGCGGTCGTGGAAGCCCTGGCTGCGCGGCACGTTCATCGGCTTTCCGATCGGGGCGATGCCGGCGGGTGGGGCGGAAATCGGAACCTTCCTCAGCTACACGACCGAGAAGGCGCTGACCAAGTATCCCGAGCAGTTCGGCCACGGCGCGATCGAGGGGGTCGCCGGCCCGGAGGCGGCCAACAACGCTTCGGCCGCGGGCACGCTGACGCCGCTGCTGACGCTCGGTCTGCCGACGAGCGCCACGGCGGCGATCATGCTGGCGGCGTTCCAGCAGTTCGGGTTGCAGCCCGGGCCGCTGCTGTTCGCCAACAACGCCACGCTCGTCTGGAGCCTGATCGCCTCGCTGCTCGTCGCGAACCTGATGCTGCTGGTGCTGAACCTGCCGCTGATCGGCCTCTGGGTGAAGCTGCTGTCGATCCCCAAACCCTGGCTCTACGCCGGCATCCTCACCTTCGCGACGCTGGGCACGATCGGGGCGAATCCCTCGCCGTTCGAACTCGGGATGCTGCTTGCATTCGGGCTGCTCGGCTACGGGCTCCGGCGCTATCACTATCCGATCGCGCCTGTGGTGGTGGGGCTGATCCTCGGTCCGCTCGCCGAGCAGCAGCTGCGCCGGGCGCTGGCGATCAGCCAGGGCGATCCGTCGGTGCTGGTGCATTCGCCGGTGGCGATCATCCTCTACATCATCGCCGCCGTGGCGATCCTGTTTCCGCTCTACCTTCGCATGCGCGGCAAGGACAAGATTCTCAGCCAGCTTGGCGGCGACGAGGATTGAGCGCGGGGCGAAAGGCCGGCCCCGCGGGGCCGGCCTACCCGTGTGATACCGGCGAGTCTACCAGGCCACCCGGCGCAACGCGGGCCAACACGCCTAACACGCGTGATAGATAGGGTAACTACCTGAGTACACACGATAAAAGTCGTGAAGGTCAAAAAGGTCCGCGAGTCGTTTCACGAGCCCGCCGGTATGATCGATTGCGTGCGGGGAGGGGTCAGCTTTCCAGAAGGCCACGCATGGGGCCGGCGAGACGCCATGCGGCGGCGATGCGGCGGAGCTTGTTCATGACGGAGCGGTTGCCGACCGAGTGCCACTGGGCCTGGCGCAGCGCCCAGTACAGGCGGCGACCGCGGGGCATGCCTTGCATGTCGCGCATGGCGACCTGGAAGGAGCGGTCGGCGACGAATTCGTAGGGGTGCAGGTAGACCATCGGCCGCAGGCCCGCGGCTGCGGCCATCTCCATGGCGCGGATCGTCACCGAGCCGGGCAACAGCTTGAGGTAGCTGCCGCCGGTCTTGACCGGAGGGAGCAGGCGCGAGGCCTTTTCGCGCGCCATCGGGAACAGGGCGAGCCGCTCCAGCCCCAGCGCCCGGCGCATCGCTTCGGCCTCGGCGGCGAAGGCGGCGTTGAGCGAGCTGTCGTAGGCGAGGCGGCGCTCCAGCACGCGGAAATGGCCGACATCCGCCGCCGTCAGCGAGAAGCGCGGCGCGCGGAAGCCGAGGACGCGCTGGCCCGAGGCGGTCTCCAGCGCGTCGATGGCGCGGGCGAGATTGGCGTCGAAGACGTCCGGCGGGTCGAGGCGGCAGGGGTCGTGGAAATGGTAGTGGCAGGCGATCTCGTGGCCGTCTCCGGCGATCTCGGCGACGATCCCGGGGCACTTCGCCGCGACGATCCCGGTGGTGAAGAACGTCAGCCGCACGCCGGCAAGGTCGGCCCGGAGGAAGGTCTCGATCGCCTCGTAGGCGGCGAAGAGCGCGTCCTCGCGGACCGGACCGTCGGGATCGACCCCGTGCTCGCGCCGGAAGTCGTGCGCGATGTCCTCGAAGTCGATCGAGAGCCAGGCGTCGCGGCTCACGCGCGCGCCTCCGCGACCTCACGCCAGTCGCGATCGGCGAGGAACCCGCCGATGGCGAGAAGGTCCATGCCGGAGCGGAGATAGGTGCGGATCGCCTCCTCCGGCGTGTTCACGATCGGCTCCTGAATGTTGAACGAGGTGTTGAGGAGGACGGGCACGCCGGTTCGCTCGCCGAATTCCATGATCAGGCGGTGGTAGAGCGGGTTCGCCTCGGCGGTGACGGTGTGGACGCGGGCGGTTCCGTCCACATGGGTGACGGCGGGAATGACCTTGCGCATGGCGGGCCGGACATTGGCGAGGATGTTCATATATGGGCTGTCCTGGCCCAGTTCGAAATAGTCGCCGGCGGCCTCGGCGGTGGTCGAGGGGGCGAAGGGGCGGAACAGCTCGCGCTTCTTGATCTTGGCGTTCAGCGCCTCGCGGATGGCGTCGTCGCGCGGGTCGGCGAGGATGGAGCGGGCGCCGAGCGCGCGCGGGCCGAACTCGGTGCGGCCCTGATGCCAGGCGACGATGCCGCCCGTGGTCAGGGTCTCGACCGCCGCGGCGACGCGGCCGGCCTCGTCGGCGCGGCGCGGGAGCGGCAGGCCGAGGGCGCGGAAGGAAGCGGCGATCTCGTCGTCGGTGAAGGCCGGGCCGAGCCAGGGGCTGGTCACGTCGGGCGCGGGCATGCCCTTCGCCGCGAGGTGGGCGAGCGCCGCGCCGATGGCGCAGCCGGCGTCGTGGGGGGCGGGGGGCGCCACGATCTCCGCGAAGAGTCCGGATTGCAGGACGCGGCCGTTGGCCGTGACGTTGAGGGCGCAGCCGCCGGAGATGGCGAGCCGGGTCACGTCGGGGCGTCGCTCGCAGGCCCAGGCGAGGAGGCGGCGCTGGGCGATCTCGAACGCGGCCTGCACCGACGCGGCGAGGTCGAGATGGGCTGGAGTCGGTTCCTCGTCGGGGGCGCGCGGCGGGCCGACGAGGGCGGCGAGCGCGGCCGGGAAGTCGCCACGGAGCGCGCGGTGATAGTCGCAGAGCGTGGGGTCGAGGCGGTAGGTTCCCTCGGGGCCGGTGCGCAGGACGCGCTCCAGCAGGAGGTCGCGGAAGCGCGGCTCGCCGTATGGGGCGAGGCCCATCATCTTGTACTCGCCCTCGAGCATCCGGAAGCCGAGGTAGCCGGTGAAGGTCGAGTAGAAATGGCCGAGCGAGTTCGGCCAGCGGACGCGCCGCAGGTCGGTGCGGCGCCCCTGCTCGACGAGGGTGAGGACGGTCGAATCGCTCTCCCCGCCGCCGTCGTAGGAGAGCGACAGGCAGGTCGGCCAGCCGCGCAGGGCTTCGGCGTAGAGCTGGTGGGTCAGGTGGTGGTCGTAGTGGGCGATCTCGGCGCGACAGGCGCCGAAGGCGGCGGTCAGGATGCGGCGGACGCGGAAGAGGTCGGCCCAGCTGCCGCCTTCCTCCGGCCGCGCCGCGCGGTCGCGGCCGCCGAGGAGCGAGGCGCGGGTGCGCGTCGCCATCGAGGCGAAGGCCGCGGGGGAGCCCATGGCGCGGCCGAGCGTGCCGCGGATGCGGGTTCCGACGGCCCAGGGGCGCCAGTAGACCGCGACGGCGTCGACCTCGGCCATGGTGACGTTGGCGAGGCGCAGGCATTCGGCGATGGCGCGCAGCGGGAAGGCGCCGTCGTTCTTGATGCGGCTGAGGCGTTCCTCCTCGATCGCGGCGACCAGCACCCCGTCCCGCACGAGGCAGGCGGCGGAGGTTCCCATCGTGGCGAGGCCGAGCAGGATCATGCGGGCGCGATCATCCGGGGGGCGCGTGCGTGCGCGCGTCAGTCCCAGTCGGTCTGGGCGAAGGCCGCGACCGGCACGCCGTCGGCGTCGAGGAAGTTCAGGTCGGCCCCGTCGCGGCTGAAGGTGGCTACGGCCTCGAAAGCCGCGAAGAGCGCCGCCTCGGCGGACATGGCGGGCTCGGGGCAGGCCATTCGCGTGGCGGCGACCGGGCCGACGGTCAGGGTTTCGCCGTCGACGGAATAGGCGCCGGTGAAGCGGTTGCAGCCGCCCCGGCCGGTCAGCCGGCCGTCGGCCCCGAACTGGACGATGGCCTCCACGCCCTCGGGGAACGGCTGGCCGGCGATGGTCAGCGGGCGCCATTCGCTGCCGGCGAGGCCCTGCTGGGCGGCGGCGGCGACGGGCAGAACGGTCATGGCGAGGGCGAGGACGAGGCGCATGGAAGCTCCCGGGTGGCGGCCGGCGACGGTATGGCACGGACGGCCGCGGAGCGGAAGCCGGGGCGAGGCGGATGCGCGGCCCGGTCTGGTCGGGCGGGGCGCAGGGCGGCGGTCACGAGGGGCGGTTGACGGCCTGAACGGTGTCGGCGAAGCGCTGGATCAGGGCGAGCCCGGCCGTGGGGTCGACGCCGGCGCCGTCGAAGCCGAGCACCGTCAGCACCGTCATGCGGCCCTCGACATCGAGGAAGGCGCGCCAGAACCGGGGCTCGATTCCGGCGATGGGCTGGGGGCCGCGATCCTCGACGAGGACGTAGAGGACATCCCCGCGTGTGCGGGTGGCCAGCACCTTGATGCGGTCGGGGCGGCCGGAGCGGCCGAGGGCGGCGCGGCCCTGGGGCGTCTCGACGAAGCGCGTCAGCTCGGGGAGCGTGCCCCCCTCGGGAAGCTGGGCGGCCGACACGCTCGCGGTCAGCACGGCGCCGAGCGGGTTGGCGTCGCCCTCGGCCGCGACCCCGGCCGAGCCGAGGAGCGCGCAGTCCGAGGCCATGACGAAGCCGCCCGAGGCCGAGACGTTGGTCGCGGCCTCGTCGATGCAGAACCCGCGCGGCGCGGCGATGGTGACGTTGCGGCCGGCCACCGTGAGGGTGGCGCGGTCGGGGCCGGAGGCGGTCGGAACGCAGGCGGCGAGCGCGACGGCCGCCGCGGCGATGAGGGTCGGGGCGCGCATCTCAGAGATCCGCATAGACGTGCGCCTCGGCCGCGGCGCCCGGATGGGTGACGGCGCCGAGACGGGTCGCGCCGACCTGCTGGGCATATTTCCAGAGCGCGCCGGAGGTGTAGATCGTGGGGCGCGGGCCCTTCCACTCGCCGCGGCGCGCTTCCAGCTCGGCGTCGGTCAGGTCGACGGCGATCGTGCCCTTGATCGCGTCGATCGTGATGATGTCGCCGTCCCTGACGAGCGCGATCGGGCCGGCGAGCGCCGCCTCGGGGCCGACATGGCCGACGCAGAAGCCGCGCGTCGCGCCGGAAAAGCGGCCGTCGGTGATGAGCGCCACCTTCTTGCCCATGCCCTGGCCCGAGAGCGCCGCCGTGGTCGCCAGCATCTCGCGCATGCCGGGGCCCCCCTTCGGCCCCTCGTTGCGGATGACGAGAACCTCGCCCTCCGCGTAGGTGCGCTTCTGCACCGCAGCGAAGGCGTCCTCCTCGCACTCGAAGACGCGGGCCGGGCCGGAGAACACCTGATCCTCCGGCGCGATGCCCGCGACCTTCACGATCGCGCCCTCGGGGGCGAGATTGCCCATCAGCCCGACGACGCCGCCCGTCCTGGTGAGCGGCTTGTCGATCGGGTAGATCACCCGGCCGTCCGCCTCGCCGCGGATGTCGTCGAGTTCCTCGCCGAGCGTCCGGCCGCTCGCGGTCAGGCAGTCGAGATGCAGGAGCCCGCCCCGCGCCAGCTCCTTCATCACCACCGGCACCCCGCCGACCTCGAACAGATCCTTGGCGACGTATTTCCCGCCCGGCTTGAGGTCCACGAAATAGGGCGTGTCGTGGAAGATGTCGCAGACGTCCTGGAGCGTGAACGCGATGCCGGCCTCGTGCGCGATCGCCGGCAGGTGCAGGCCGGCATTGGTCGAGCCGCCGGTGCAGGCGACGACGCGGGCGGCGTTCTCGAGGCTCCGCCTCGTGACGACGTCGCGGGCGCGGATGCGCTTCTCGACCAGGTTCATCACCGCGATGCCGCTCGCCGTCGAATACTGGTCGCGGCTCTCGTAGGGCGCCGGGGCGCCGGAGGAATTCAGGAGCGCGAGCCCGATCGCCTCGGAGACGCAGGCCATGGTGTTGGCGGTGAACTGGCCGCCGCAGGCGCCCGCGCTGGGGCAGGCGACGCGCTCGAGGATGTCGAGCGCGGCGTTGCCGAGCGTGCCGGCCTGGTGCCGTCCGACCGCCTCGAAGAGATCCTGCACCGTGAGGTCGCGGTTGGCGAAATCGTCCGGCACGGCGGCGCCCGCCGGCGCCCGGCCCGGCAGGATCGAGCCGCCGTAGATGAAGACCGAGGGCACGTTGAGCCGCACCATCGCCATCATCATCCCCGGCAGCGACTTGTCGCAGCCGGCGAGGCCGACGAGCGCATCGTAGCAATGGCCGCGCATGGTGAGCTCGACGGTGTCGGCGATGGCCTCGCGGCTGGCGAGCGAGGAGCGCATGCCCTCGTGACCCATGGCGATGCCGTCGGTCACGGTGATGGTGGTGAACTCGCGCGGCGTGCCGAGCGCCTGCTTCACGCCGAGCTTGACCGACTGGGCCTGGCGGTTCAGCGCGATGTTGCAGGGCGCGGCCTCGTTCCAGCAGGTGGCGACGCCGACGAGGGGCTGGTGGATCTCCGCGTCGGAGAGGCCCATGGCGTAGAGGTAGGAACGGTGCGGCGCGCGCTCCGGCCCCTCGGTGACGTGGCGGCTCGGCAGCCTGGACTTGTCGAATCTGGGCGCGTCCACGGGCTTCTCCCCTTCGGCTCTTGATCTTGGCTCCGCTCCGCATAGGCGACCGGCCACGGATTCTCAAGCGAACGCGGTGGGCGGTGACCCATCGGCGGGTGGACGGGCGGGACGGGGCCGCATAGGGACAGGCGATGACGCCGGCGGAGCGACGTTTCGAAGCCTGGGTCGCGCCGGCGCGGGCGCGGGCGGAGCTGTGGAGGACCGCGGCCGGGTTCGCGCTCGCCTTCGCGGTCTGGCTGGCGACGGCGCTGGCGCTGGCGCTCCTGCTCGACCCGGCGGGACCGAAGGCGGCGGCGCTCCTCTATCTCCTGTCCTTTGCCGGCATGGTCGGCGGGCTGGCGCTGGCGCTGCGCCTCCTGCACCGGCGGCCGCTTGCGAGCCTCGTGGCGCCGCAGGGGCTCGCGATGCGGCGGCTCGCCACCGGTGTGGCCGTCGCCGGCGGCGTCGGGCTCGCCACCTCGATACCGGTGGCGCTGGCCGCCGGCGCGCAGGTGCGGGGCGGGCTCCTCGTCTGGATCGGCGGCGCGGCGGCGGTGCTGCCGGCGGTGGCGTTGCAGGCCGGCGCCGAGGAACTCCTGTTCCGCGGCTATCTCCAGCAGCAGCTCGCGGCGCGATTCCGGTCGCGGCTGGTCTGGATGCTCGCGCCCGCCGTCGGGTTCGGCGCGCTGCACTTCGACCCGAGCCTCGGCGCGAACGCCGGGCTGCTCGTCGCGGCGGCGGCGCTGATCGGCCTCGCCTATGGCGACGTGACGGCGCGGGAAGGCGATCTTTCCCCCGCGATCGGGCTCCATATCGCCAACAACGCCGTGGCGATCCTGTTCGCGCCGCCGGCGGGCCCGCTCGACGCCTTCGGCCTCTGGGCTCCCGCTCCCCCCGGCGGTCCCGGCGAGGTCACGGTCGGCATCCTCGGCAGCATGGCGGTGACGCTGGTCGTCTGGGGCGCCTACTGCGCGCTGCGGCGCGGCTAGAGCCCGACTACTCGCGACACGCCTGATCCGTTGCGGCGCCGGGCTGTCCGTGGTATCTTGCGCCGAAAGAATATGTCTCGCGCCACGGCGCTCGTTTCTCACTTGTTGTTCGTCCGCCGGAAGCAACCGGGGATCGCATTCGATGACGAAGACATCCGCGGTGTTGCGAGGGTCGCGAGTTGTTTCGCTGGCGCTGGCGGCGGCCATGACGGTCGGCGTGCCGGCCGGATCGCAGACCGCGAGCCAGATCACCCCGCCGACGTTCCGGCCCGAGTTGCCGCGTGTCGGCGGCGCGGTGGTGTTCTCCGGGGCGCCCGGGCTCGACGCCCCGCCGGGATCGGACCGGCTCTCGATCACGCTCTCCGGGTTGAGCGTCGAGGGCGGCCGGCCCGAACTCGCCGCCGCGGAGGCCGCGACCGAGGCGCGGCTCGTCGGCGGCCCGGTCGCGGTCTCCGAGCTTTTCGCCGCCGCGCGCGACCTCGAGGCGGCCTACGCCAACGCCGGCTTCGTCCTCGTCCGCGTCACGCTGCCTCCGCAGGAACTCCGCGACGGCGGCCAACTGCGGCTGGTGCTCGTCGACGGCTTCGTCGAGCGGGTCGACACCGGCCAGCTCCCCCCCGCCGTGCGCGGCCGCGCCGAAGCGGTGCTCGCGCCGCTGGTGGGCCGGCGGGGGCTGCGCCTGTCCGAGATCGAGCGCCAGCTCCTCATCGTCGGCGACACGCCGGGCGTCGCGCTGCGCTCGACGCTATCGGCGGGCCGGGAGCCCGGCGGCACGGTGCTGACGCTCGAGGCGCGCTATCGGCCGGTGACGGGCTTCGTCAGCCTCGACAACACGCTCGCCTCCGACCTCGGCCGCTGGACGGTCGGCCTCGGCCTCGACGCCAACAGCCTGCTCGGCCGCGGCGAGACCTTCTACCTGCGCGCCTTCGGCTATCCCGGCTTCGGCTCGGACGGATTTTTCGGGAGCGATCCGCTTCAGCGCATCATCGCCGGCGGCGTCGTGTTCCCGATCGGCACGGACGGCCTGACGTTCAACCTCGAGTACACCGACAGCCGGACCACGCCGAAGGCGTCGCGCAAGTCGGCCGAGACCGCGAGCGACTTCGAGCGGCTGACCGTGGGCGTCGGCTACCCGATCATCCGCACGCTGCCCCTCGAGGTGACGGCGCGGCTGAGCTTCGACGCCCAGTCCGAGGACCAGTGGCTGCGTAACCCCTATGCGATGCTCTACTCCGACGACCTGCGCATCCTGCGCCTGACCGGCGAGGCGACCTGGCGGCGCGACTCCGGGGCGGAGCTCTCGGGCCGGGCGATCCTCTCCTTCGGCCTCGACGCCTTCGGGGCGCGCACGCAAAACGACGTCGGGCCGAACGACCCGCCGCTGTCGCGCGAGGGCGCCGACGCCAGCTTCCAGAAGCTCGAGGTGGCGGTCGGCTATACCCAGCCGCTGCGCGGGCCGTTCGGCCTGAACCTGTTCGCCCGGGGCCAGACCTCCTTCGGCGAGCCGCTGGCGCTCAGCGAGCAGATCGGCATCGCCTCCTTCGAGGAGCTTTCGACCTTCGACGCCGGCACGATCGGCGGCGATCAGGGCTACATCGTGCGCGCCGACCTGACCGCGACCCATGCCATCGAGCGCTGGCGCGTGCCGGTGATCCTCACGCCCTACGTGTTCGCGGCGACGGGCGCGGTCTACCTCGAGCAGCCGACGGCGCTCGAGCAACGCTCGACCCATGCCTCCTCGTTCGGGATCGGCCTCGACCTGACCGCGGTCAGGGACCCCGACTTCTCGGACGCCTCGATCACCGTAGAATTCGGACGGGGCCTGCGCGATGACGACGAACCCGACGAGAACCGCTTCACCCTCGTGGCGGCCTTCCGCTTCTGAGATCCACCCTTGGCGGCTGGGGGCCTGCCTCCTCGCCGGCGCCGCCTTGGCGCTCGCCGGCGGCCCCGGTCGGGCGGGAACGCTGCCGAGCGGCGGCAAGGTCGCGGCGGGCAAGGCGACGATCGCCAAGGCCGGGCCGGGGCGGATGCAGATCCGCCAGCGCTCGAAGTCGGCGATCGTCAACTGGAAGGGCTTCTCGATCGGCCGCGGCGACCGCGTCGACATCGACCAGCCCTCGCGCAAGGCCGCGATCCTGAACCGCGTGACCGGGTCGACGAAATCGAGCATCCGGGGCCAGCTCTCGGCCAACGGCAAGGTCTATCTCGTCAACCCGAACGGCGTCGAGATCACCCGGACCGGCCGGGTGAAGGCCCATGCCTTCGTCGGCTCGACCCTCGACATCAGCGACCGCGACTTCCGCAAGGGCAAGGGGCGCTTCGCCTCCGCCGACGCCGCGCCCGCCGCGGTGCGCAATGCCGGCGTGATCGAGGCGAAGAGCTATGCGGCGCTGCTCGGCGGCAAGGTGGAGAATTCCGGAACGATCAGCGCCGAGCTTGGCTCGGTCGGGCTCGGTGCCGGCCGGCGCGCGACGCTCAAGCTCTCGGGCAACTTCCTGCAGGTGGCGCTGCCCCCGGACGGCGACGGGCCGCTGATCGACAGCTCCGGCACGCTGCGGGGCGGCCGGGTGGAACTCCGCGCCGCCGCGGCGCGCGAGGCCGCGCGCCAGGCGGTGAACCTCTCGGGCGTCGTCGAGGCGCGGAGCGTCGCGAAGCGCGGGGGCGCGATCGTGATCGGCGGCGGCGCTGGCGAGGTGGCCATCTCCGGCCGGCTCGACGCGAGCGCGGCGCACGGCAAGGGCGGCTCGGTCGAGGTGACGGGCGACCGCCTGCGCCTCGCGGGCGCTACCATCGATGCCTCCGGCGCGGCGGGCGGCGGCGAGATCAACCTCGGCGGCGGCCTCCGCGGCGAGGGCCCGCTGCCGCGCGCGCGCCTGACCGAGGCCGACGCGGCGAGCGTGATCTCCGCCGACGCGACCCGCTCCGGCGACGGCGGCAGCGTCGTCGTCTGGTCTGACGGCTTCACCGGCTTCGCCGGCCGCATCACCGCCCGCGGCGGCCCGAAGGGCGGCGACGGCGGCTTCGCCGAGGTCTCCGGCAAGCGGCTCCTGTCCTTCACCGGCACGGCCGACCTCCGCGGGGCGCGCTTCGGCACGCTGCTGCTCGATCCGTCGAACATCGTGATCAGCGACGACGCGACGGCCGGGATCGACGTTGCGCTCGACGGGACGTGGTTCATCTCACCGGACGCGGACAGCGCCAACTCGATCCTGAACGCGACCGGCCTGGAGACGCTGCTCGGGGCCGCGAACGTGAACGTGACGACGGAGAACATCCAGTTCGACGAGGCCGGGAACATCACCGTCGTCGCTCCGCTGGCCTGGGACACGGCCACCACGCTCTTCCTCGACGCGGACGGCGCCATCGACTTCCAGAACACGATCACCGCCCCGCTGGGAACGCTGAACGCCGCCACCGCCGGGCTCGGCGCGATCACGACGACGGACGGCGCCGTGATCGAGGTGAGCAGCCTGAACTTCACCGCGCAGGCCGTGGCGATCGGCGGGCAGATCACCACCCAGTCCGGCTCCATCCTCTCCCGAAGCGACATTTCGATCACCGGCGCAGGCGTCGACGTCGGAGACACTCTCGACTTCAACGCCGCCGCCAGCGTCCTCCTCGACGCGCCGCTCGACGGCGGGAGCGTGTCGATCACGGCGGGCGGCGGCGACATCGACACGACCGCGGCCGGAGCGATCACGGTCGACGAACTGACCCTGAGCGCCGGTGACGGGATCGACGCGCTCGGGTCGGTCGCGGTCGACGGGCTGTTCCTGCTCCAGTCGGGGGACTGGACGCAGAACGCCAACCCGTTGCCGGCGTTCGAGGCGGGCGACTTCCAGGTCGTCGAAGGGTCGGCGACCTTTCTGCGCGTGCTGGGCGGGAACGGCGACAACATCGCTTTCCAACTCGGGGACATCTACGGCGTCCAGGGCGTGAGCGGATTCCCCAACCAGAACTTCGCGCTCAACAACGACATCGACGCCAGCGGGACCTCGGGCTGGAACTACTACGGATCTAACGGAGATAGCGGGTTCGCCGGGTTCGAGCCTGTCCTCGGCGTGGACGTCAGCGGGGCCCCCATCCCCTTCACCGGCACGTTCGACGGCGGGGGCCTGACCATAGACGGGCTGACGATCACCCGGGGCGACGAGGACCAGGTGGGCCTGTTCGCCGCCCTCGGCGCTGGCGCGGAGGTCACCGACCTCGCGCTCACGAACGCCAGCGTATTCGGCGGCTACAACGTCGGCATCCTCGCGGGCGGGATAGACGCCGGCGCGAGCGTGACGGGGGTCTCGGTCGCGGGAACCGTGTCCTCCGAGGGCGGCTACGGGTACGACGCGACGGTGGGCGGGCTCGCCGGCGCTAACGCGGGGTCGATCCTCGACTCGACGTCTTCCGCGTCGGTCGATGCGAGCGCATACTCCGGCGAAGGCAGCGGAGAGGCCATTGCCGGCGGGCTCGTCGGCTTCAACCAGGGCACGATCACGGGCTCGTCGACCTCGGGGACGGTCACCGCCGATGGCGGCGGCTACTACGGATACGCGACGGCGGGCGGCCTCGCGGGCGTCAGCACGGGGTCGATCCTCGGCTCGACCTCCTCCTCGTCGGTCGATGCGGACGCCTTTGGCGGGAGCGGAGAGGCCATTGCCGGCGGGCTCGTCGGCGACAGCCAGAGCACGATCACGGGTTCGTCCGCCACCGGGACTGTCGCCGCCGATGGCGGCTACTACGGGTACGCGACGGCAGGCGGGCTCGCGGGCGTCAGTGCGGCGTCCATCCTCGATTCGACCTCCTCCGCGTCGGTCACTGCGAGCGCACTCGGCTTTGGAGACGGCGCAGGAGTAGTCGCCGGCGGGCTCGTCGGCGACAACCAGAGCACGATCACGGGTTCGTCCGCCACCGGGACGGTAGCCGCCGACGGAGAAGGGGGGCTCGTCCTAGTCGGCGGGCTTGCCGGCATCAGCAGCGACGCGATCTCTGGATCGACGGCGGCAGGCGCTGTCACCGCGACGGTGAGCGGCGGCTCGATCATGGCGGGCGGGCTGGTCGGGCAGACCGTCGACGTCGGCGAGTCCGCCGGCACGATCGACGGCTCCTCGGCGACAGGGGCCGTTCAGGGGACTTCCGACGCCGGGGGCGCCGTCTGGGTCGGCGGGCTCGTCGGCGGCAGTTCGGCCGCCATCGCCACGTCCTTCGCCACCGGCGCCGTTTCCGGCACGCTCTCCGAGACCGGCGACGCGGAATCCGTCCTGGCCGCCGGCGGCCTCGTCGGCGTGAACATCTCCGACATCACCGATTCCTTCGCCACCGGCGCGGTGACGGCGACCGGCGACGGCGACGGCGTCGGGCCGGCCGTCTCCATTTCCGCCGGCGGTCTCGTCGGCGGGGCGGACGGCGGCGCCATCGAGCGCGCCTTCGCGAACGGCGACGTGGTGGCGCAGGGCGACGATCTCGACGCGAGCGCAGGCGGCCTCGTCGGCCAGAACAGCGGGAGTGTGGCGGACGCCTTCGCGAGCGGCGATGTCACCTCCGCCGGCGGATCGGTCGGCGGCCTCGTCGGCGACAACGTCGCCGCGATCGCCCGCACCTACGCCATCGGCGCCGTCAGCGACGGCGGAGACGGCGCCGGCGGCCTCGTCGGCCTGAACAACGGCACGGTCGACAGCTCCTTCTGGGACGTCACCACCAGCGGAACCGGGTTCAGCGACGGCGGCGACGGGCTCACCACCGCGGAGTTCCAGGACACCGCCGGGTTCTTCGCATTGGCGGATGCCGCGGAGTGGAACTTCGAGGAGGTCTGGGCCCCGTCGAGCTTGGGCTTCTACCCCGAGATCTACACGATCAACCCGGTCGTGCGCGTCGACCCGAACGACGCCGATCGGCAATACGGGCTGGCCAACCCGCCGTTCACGGTCGCCCAGAGCTTCGGCGGACCGGGCGTCTATGTCTTCGGACCCGATGGCGATACGGCCCCCGACTATGCCGGCACGCTCACGAGCGACGCCGACGCGACGAGCCCCATCGGCGACTATGACATCCTCGCCTCGGGGACGGTGATCTCGCCGCTCGGGCAGGCCTACCGCGTGACGACGCTCGACCCCGGCACGCTGGCGGTGACGCCCGCCCCGCTGACGATCGCGGTGGGCGACGACAGCAAGGTCTACGGCGAGGTCTACGATCTCGGCGACGTCGGCTTCACGGTGACCGGCCTTCTGAACGACGACACGGTCGACACGGTGACGTTCGCGAGCCTCGGCGCCCCGGCCACGGCGCCGGTGGGCGACTACGACATCGACGTGGTCAGTGTGGACGGGCAGGGGATCGGCAACTACGTTCTCTTCCCCGATCCCCCCGACCCCGGCACGCTGGCGGTGACGCCCGCCCCGCTGACGATCGCGGTGGGCGACGACAGCAAGGTCTACGGCGAGGTCTACGACCTCGGCGACGTCGATTTCACCGTCACGGGCCTTCGGAACAACGATACGGTAGATTCCGTGACCTTCGCGAGCCTCGGCGCTCCGGCCACGGCGCCGGTGGGCGACTACGACATCGACGTGGTAAGTATAGACGGACAGGGGCTCGGCAACTACGTGCTCTTGCCCGATCCCCCCGACCCCGGCACGCTGACGGTGACGCCGGCGCCGCTGACGATCGCGGTGGGCGACGACAGCAAGGTCTACGGCGAGGTCTACGATCTCGGCGACGTCGGCTTCACGGTGACCGGCCTTCTGAACGACGACACGGTCGACACGGTGACGTTCGCGAGCC
>NZ_JAGOID010000146.1 GCF_017995835.1 Amaricoccus sp. | reverse complement strand
AGTATGGTTCGTGGGGGGCATGGCGGCTAGATAGGGCCCATGCTGCACTGCGGCAAGGCGTCATGCTGCGGTGCGGCAAAAAAATCGCTTGCGACCGGCAAGCCACGCCCGGCCGTCGATGCGCGCACGTTCTGACAAAGGTGTTTTCGACGGGTGTTTGGCGTGCTAGCTTAACGCAAAATTAAACGGACGCTCGCAAGCGTTTGCAAACTCTGAGGCAAGTGGCGCAAAGCGCCGGAGGGCAGTGATGATCCGTAACCTCTCGCGCGGGGTCGTGCTGGCGTTTCTGGTGCTCGCTTCCACCCCGGCGCTCGCGCAGGAGTATGCGGCCTACGTGATGGATGCGCGCAACGGCAAGGCGGTCCACGCGGTCAACTCCGACAAGAAGCTCGCGCCTGCGTCGCTGACCAAGATGATGACGCTCTACATCGTCTTTGACGAGGTGAAGCGCGGCCGGCTGTCGCTCGACCAGAAGGTCACCATTTCGGAGAACGCCGCCGCGGAGCCGCCGTCGCGGTTGGGGCTTCGCGCCGGCCAGAAGATCGAGTTGCGCTATCTGATTCGCGCCGCGGCGATCAAGTCGGCCAACGACGCCGCCACCGCGCTCGGAGAGGCGGTCGCCGGGTCCGAGCCCGCCTTCGCGGAGCGGATGAACCAGTACGCCCGCGCCATGGGTCTCCAGAACACCCATTTCGCGAACGCGCACGGGCTGACCGCGGCGGGGCACTATTCCAGCGCGCACGACATGGCCGAAATCGGCCGGCGGCTGTTCTACGATTTCCCGCAGTACTACAATATCTTCGGCCGGATCTCGACCTCGGCCGGCATCGCCACCGTGCAGAACACCAACCGCCGGCTGCTCGACGCCTATCCCGGCGCCGACGGCATCAAGACCGGCTACACCAAGGCCGCGGGGTTCAACCTCGTCTCCTCGGCCGAGCGCGACAACGAGCGGGTGATCGTCGCGGTCTTCGGCGGCAAGTCGACCGCGTCGCGCAACGCCGAGGTGATGCGCCTGATGGACCTCGGTTTCGCCAAGATGCCCTCGCGGGCGAAGGTGGCGCGGCCGGCTCCGCTGCGCCCGGGTACGGCGGCTCCGGTTCTCGTCGCCGCCGCCGAGGCGCGCGCGCCGCGTGCGTCCACCGCCGGCGTCGCTCCCGAGCCGGCCGGGGCGTCCCCCGTCCAGGTCGCGAGCGCCGCGGCCCCGCAGGGGGCGGGCGCGCTCGCCGCGAGCGGTCGGCCGATGCCGCGCTGGATGGGGCTCGGCGCGAGCCAGGACGCCGCGATCGCGCGGACGAATCAGAGCATCGCGACGGCCATCGCCGAGGTGAACGCCGAACTCGCCGCCGGGCCGGGCGTGGTCGCGTCGGCGGATGGCGCGCTGCGACCGGCGCCCCGTCCGGCCCCGGGCCAGGCGATCGCGTCACGTGCAGGCGGCTCGCCCTCTACCTTCGCCGTGGCGTTGCCACGTTCCGCTCAGGCCGGCGCGGGCGACCAGGAGCCGATCGAGGTGGCCGCCGGCAGCACGGGCGGCAACGCCTGGGGCGTGCAACTCGGAGCGTTCCGGTCCAAGGGCGACGCCGAGCGGCACCTGCTGACCATGGCGCTGAAAGACCTGCCCCAGCTCAACGGCGGTCTGCGCCGCATCGAGGCCGGCAAGGTCCAGGGCGTGACGCTCTATCGCGCGCAGTTCGTCGGCCTGAGCCAGCAGGCGGCCGAGCAGGCCTGCGTCAGCCTGTCGCGCGAGAGCGCGACCTGCCAGACGCTGGCGCCCGGTATCTGAGCTCGACGGTGGGCCTCCCGCCGCCGGGTCGGCGGCGGCGCCTGCCTCAGACCTCCTCGATCCGCAGCGCGACCGGCGCGGCGCGGCAGACGTCGAGGGCGGCGATGCGCTCGAGCGCTGCGTCGAGCGCGGCGCGGCGGGTGCGGTGGGTGACGATGATCACCGGCGCCTCCTCGGCGGCGTGCTCGTACTGGCGCATCACGTTGATCGAGACGCCGACGTCGCCGAGCGCCGCGGCGACACGGGCGAGCACGCCCGGCGCGTCGGTCAGCGCGAGGCGGACATAGAAGGCGGCCTCCACCTCGTCGCCGGCGCGCGGCGCGGCGACGAGCGCGGCGGCGGGCATCCCGAAGGCCGGGCGGATGACGCCGCGCGCGACGTCGACGATGTCGCCGACGATCGCGGAGGCGGTCGGACCGGCGCCGGCGCCCGGGCCGGTATAGATCGTCCGGCCGATGAAGTCGCCCTCGACGACCACCATGTTGGTCACGCCCTCGAGCGCGCCGAGCGGCGAGCGGGCCGGCACGAGACAGGGCTGGGTGCGCGCCTCGAGGCCCGATCCGGTCTGGCGCGCGACGCAGAGGAGCTTGATGCGGTAGCCCATGTCGGCCGCCTGCTCGATGTCGGCGATGGAGACGCGCTCGATGCCCTCCACCGCGACGCCGGGAAAGTCGACCCTTGCGCCGAAGGCGATGGCGGCCAGCAGCGCGAGCTTCTGCGCCGCGTCGACGCCGCCGACGTCGAAGGCGGGGTCGGCCTCGGCATAGCCGAGGTGCTGTGCCTCGGCGAGAGCGGTCGCGTAGGGCGCGCCCGTCGCCTCCATCTGCGTCAGGATGTAGTTGCAGGTGCCGTTCATCACCCCCATCACGCGCGAGACGGCGTTGCCGGCGAGCCCCTCGGACAGCGCCTTGAGGATCGGGATGCCGCCGGCGACCGCGGCCTCGAAGCGCAGCGCCACGCCCTTCGCCTCGGCCGCTTCGGCGAGCGCCTGGCCGTGGCGGGCGAGCATCGCCTTGTTGGCGGTGACGACGTGCCTGCCGCGGGCGATGGCGGTCTCGGCCGTCGCCTTGGCCGGGCCGTTCTCGCCTCCGATCACTTCGACCACGACATCGACGTCGTCGCGGCGGGCGAGCGCGACGGGATCGTCCTCCCAGGCGTAGGCGGAGAGGTCGACGCCGCGGTCGCGGCTGCGCGAGCGGGCGGAGATGGCGACGATCTCGACCGGCCGGCCGGCGCGCGCGGCGATCAGCGCGGCGTTCGATTGCACCATGGCGACGACGCCGGCGCCGACGGTGCCGAGGCCGGCGATGGCGATGCGCAGGGGCTCGGTCATTGTCGGGGGCTCCGGCCGGACGGGGACGGGCGCTGTCCTAAGGGAGCGCCCGGGCGAGGGCAAGCCCGGCCCTCGCCGGCGCTCGTCCGGCGCGCCCGGGATTGACGGATCCGTCCCCCCGGTGCATCGGGTCGCGACCATGAGCTATTTCGTCCTCGTCACCCTGCACCTTCTTGCGGCGATCGCGTTCGCCGGCACGGTGTTCTTCGAGGTGCTGATCCTCGAGAGCCTCCGCGCGCCGCTCGGCCGCGACGCCATGCGGGCGGTCGAGTCCGCGGTCGGCCGTCGCGCCCGCCGCGTGATGCCCTTTGTCATCGCGATCCTCTACGCCGCCGGCATCGCCATGGCCTGGCAGTATCGCGAGCACCTGGCGCATCCCTTCGGCAGCAGTTTCGCGACGCTGCTCACGATCAAGATCGTCCTCGCGCTCAGCGTGTTCGCCCATTTCGTCACAGCGGTGACGCTCGGAGCCCGCGGCAGGCTGACGTCCCGGCGCTCCAGGCGCATCCACGTCAGCGTCTTCTGCCATGTGGCGCTGATCGTCGTCCTCGCGAAGGCGATGTTCTATGTGAACTGGTGAGGGCCGGCCGCTACCGGGGTCGGGCGGTCGCGTCCGACCACCAGGCGGCGAGCGCGGCCGGGTTCGCGTCGATGCGAGCCGCATCGGGCGCGAACGCCTCCCAGGCGTCGCGGTGCCTTTCCGAAACCGTCGTCAGCACGGGTCGGCCGGCGGCGAGCGCGGCCTCGAAGGCCGGAAGGAGCCCCTGACCAGCGGCCTCGAGCTTTCCGAACTTGCTGAGAACGACGAGATCGCTGCCGGAGATCCCCCCGATGACGGCGGCGCAGGCCGCGGTCACGCCCGCGCCGTCGAGGTGACACGAGGTCCCCTCCGGCGGCGTCCCGAGATAGATCGGGAACCGCTCCTCGGCGCCGATTTCGCGCAGGAAGCCGGCGGCGCAGGTGCGGTCGGGGAGGCCATGAGCCTCCGCGATCACGCCGGCGACGCGCGTTCCCGCCGCGCGCCACTCGGCCACCGCCGCTGCGAGGAGCGCCTGCAAGTTGTCGCCGTCCGCGCCTTCGAGGACGGCGATGCGCCTTGCCATGGATGACATAGGGGAGGTCCTTCCGCACGGGGCCGGACCGCGCGGGTCCGGCCGGTCGTCACTCGCGCCAGTAACCGTTGGCGGCGGCGACGGTCTGGAAATGGATGGCGATCACCTGGGACGAGGCGATCAGCTGGGCGGAGTCCTGTTCGTAGGCGGCGCGCAGCTTGTCGCGCAGCTCGGCCGAGGGTTGCGTCATCTTCACGCCGACGCGCGCCAGCTTGGTGGCGAGCTCGAATCCTTCCTGCGGCGTCGCGGTCCTGAGGGAGGGAAGCCAGGTCTCGGCCATCGTGCGGTCCTCTCGATTGGTTCGTGGGGCGACCGTGCGCCGGCGTCAGGGATAGACGCGGGCGACCTCGTACATCACCGGCTCGAAGCTGCGGCAGAGCTTGACGATCTCGCGGTTGCGCGCCCGCATCTCGGTGGTGCGCAGCATCGCCTGGTAGTCCTCGCGGCGGCGCCACTGCGAGTAGTTGGCGATGCGGGTGTGGGCGTCGTTGACGTGCAGCGCCGCGGAGATGAAGCCCGGCTGGGTGCGGATGAACGCGTCATAGGCGTCGGTGAGCAGTTCCAGAAGGTCGAGGCAGGCGCCCGGGCTGGTCTCGAACGTGGTGATGACGGTCTGAAGTTCCGCATCCTGGCTGATGGTCGTCATCTGCGACTCCTGGCTTCGGATTGGCGCGATCCTAGCCGCATCGGCCACCGCCGGGCAATCGCTGCGACGGACCAGTTGCGGGAGGTGATCGAGGCGACGGGTCAACGATTGAGGCCGTTGGTATGATATGAGCGCCCCGTTCCGGGCACGATCCCGTCGACCGCGCGAAGGGCGGGCGCAGCCCGGTCGGCAAGATCTTCATCGTCGGCGCGGTCGAGCTGTCCGAGGATGGCCGGCCGCGCCGCATCCGCATGGCCCATGCGCGAAGCTCATCACCGACGGCTGGCAGGGCTACGCGAACCCGCCGGCCAATCCCCACGAGGTTCGCGTCGTCGAAGGCCGGAAGGCGCACGAATGCCCGCCCTGGGTGCATCGTGTCTTCTCGAACCTGAAGCGATGGGCCAGCGGCGTCTTCCACGGCCTGCGCAAGGCCCATGCCCAACGCTACCTGGACGAGTTCGTCTTCCGCTGGAACCGAAGGCGCCACACACGCATCGCCTTCGAGAGGCTCCTGGGGATCGGAACCGGCCTCGGGCCGAGGTGATCTACGCCATCACGTCGCTGCCGCCCGAGCGCTGGGTCGTGTCCCCGGTGGTGGTGTAGTTCGCCGGTAGCGTCGCCGCCTGCCTGCGCGGACCATCGCGCTGGCAGGCAGGCGGCGACGCGGTGGTCATCGCGCGATCTTCGGCGATGGTCGGGTGCGA
>NZ_JAGOID010000145.1 GCF_017995835.1 Amaricoccus sp. | reverse complement strand
TACGCCGGCCGCCGCGCCCTCGGCCCCACCGCGCTCGCCCTCGTCCACGTCGCCGAGGCCCGCGGCGTCCCCTGGGCGCGGCTCAACGACGCCAGCATGATCCAGCTCGGCCAGGGCCGCTGGCAGACCCGCATCGAGGCGGCGCTGACCGGGCGCACCTCGCACATCGCCGTCGAGATCGCCTCGGACAAGGAGCTCTGCTCGCGCCTGCTCTCGGACCTCGGCCTGCCGGTCCCGAAGCAGCGCTACGTCCGCTCGCCCGAGGACGCGGCCCGCGCAGCCAACCGCATCGGCTACCCGGTGGTGGTCAAGCCCGTCGACGGCAACCACGGCCGCGGCGTCGCGGTGAACCTCGGGACCGACGCCGAGGTCGCGGAAGCCTACGACATCGCCGAGGCCGAAGGCTCCGGCGTCGTCGTCGAGAGCATGATCCTCGGCGAGGACCACCGCCTGCTCGTCGTCGGCGGCAGGCTCGTCGCCGCCGCCCGCCGGATGCCCGGTCACGTCGTCGGAGACGGACGCTCGAGCGTGGCGGAACTCGTCGACGAGACGAACCGCGATCCCCGCCGCGGCGCCGGCCACGAGAACGTGCTGACCCGGCTGGAGATGGACGCGACGGCCGAGAAGCTGCTCGCCGAGAAGGGTCTCTCGGCCGCCTCGGTCCCGCCGGAGGGCGAGATCGTCTTCCTGCGCAAGACCGCGAACCTCTCCACCGGCGGCACGGCGATCGACGTCACCGACGTCATCCACCCCGACAACAAGCTCATGGCCGAGCGCGCCATCCGCGCCGTCGGCCTCGACATCGGCGGCGTCGACTTCCTGACCACCGACATCACCCAGAGCTGGCGCGAGACGGGCGGCGCGATCTGCGAGATCAACGCCGGCCCGGGGATGCGGATGCACATCGCCCCCTCCGAGGGCACGGGCCGGGACGTCGGCGGCGCCGTCATCGACATGCTTTATCCGGGCGGCGCGGCCGCCCGCGTGCCGGTCGCCGCACTGACCGGCACCAACGGCAAGACCACCACCGCCCGGATGCTCGCCCATGTGCTGAAGATGGCCGGCCACGTCGTCGGCCAGACGTCGA
Organism: Amaricoccus sp.; assembly: GCF_017995835.1. Lineage (GTDB taxonomy): Bacteria > Pseudomonadota > Alphaproteobacteria > Rhodobacterales > Rhodobacteraceae > Amaricoccus. Next base: position 4,532 of record NZ_JAGOID010000145.1, on the reverse strand, counting down.
CCGACGCCGTCTACGTCGACGGCAACGTGACCGTGCGCGGCGACATGACCGGGCCGGCCTCGGCGCGGATGGTGCTGCGCGACCCGACGATCGACATCGCCGTGATCGAGACCGCCCGCGGCGGCATCGTCCGCGCCGGGCTCGGCTACGACTTCTGCGACGTGGGCGCGGTCCTCAACGTCACCTCCGACCATCTCGGCCTCGGCGGCGTCGACACCATCGCGCAGCTCGCCGAGGTCAAGCGTCTGGTGGTCGAGGTCGCCAAGGACACGGCCGTCCTCTCCGCCGACAACGCCGAAACGCTGAAGATGGCGGCCTTCACCCCGGCGCGGCACGTCTGCTGGGTGACGCAGAACCCCGATCACCCGCTGGTGCGCGAGCACATCCGCCTCGGCAAGCGCGCCGTGGTGCTGGAGAAGGGCGCGAACGGCGAGCAGATCGTCATCTACGACAACGGCGCACAGATCCCGCTGATCTGGACCCACCTGATCCCGGCGACGCTGGAGGGAAAGGCGCTCCATAACGTCGAGAACGCCATGTTCACCGCCGCCATGGCCTATGCCCTCGGCAAGTCGCTCGACCAGATCCGCAACGGACTCCGGACCTTCGACAACACCTTCTACCAGTCGCCGGGCCGGATGAACGTCTTCGACGAGCACGGCTTCCGCGTCATCCTCGACTACGGCCACAACGAGGCCGCGGTGGGCGCCATGGTCGATCTCGTCGATCGGCTGAACCCCCTCGGCCGCCGCATCGTCTGCGTGACCTGCCCCGGCGACCGCCGCGACGAGGACGTCCGCGCCATCGCCGCCAGGGTTGCGGGCCATTTCGACGCCTACGTCACCCACAGCGACGACGACCTGCGCGGGCGGGAGCCGGGCGAGATCCCGGAGATGATCCGCGCCGAGCTGATCGCCCGTGGCGTCGCGGCCGAAGCGATCACCATCGCCGAAAGCGAGAGCGCCTCGGTGCAGGCGGCGCTGGAGATGGCGCGCCCGAACGACCTCGTGCTGGTGTTCTGCGAGGCGATCACCGCGACCTGGAAGCAGATCATCTACTTCCGCCCCGCCGAGGCCCCGGCGCCGCCAGCGCCCGAGCGCCGCATCGCCGCCGCCGGCTTCGTCGTGCCCGAGGGCTTCGAGCTCGTCAGCGACGATCGCGGCGTCCGCATCGCGCCGCTCGCATGACCGAACGCTTGCCGGAATCCCCACGGTTCGACCGGCCGCGGAGGCTCCCCGCATGAACCCGCCGCCCGGCCGGCTTGCCGTGATCGGCGGCCGGCTCGAGGACAGCAACGCCGCCGTCTACGACGAGATGCGCCGCCTCTCGGGGGGGCGGATTCTCGTCTTTCCGACCGCCTCGGCCGAGCCCGTCGAGGTCGCCGCCGAGCAGGTCGCCGCCTTCCGCGCCCACGGCTTCGTCTCGGACGTCGCGCCCCTCCACGACGGCGGCGGCGACGCCGACGATCCCGCCCTCGCCGCTCTCGTCTCGGGCTTCGGCAGCGTCTACTTCACCGGCGGCGACCAGGCGAAGATCACCGCCACGCTCGCCCCCGGCGGCCGCGAGACCGCGACGCTGGCCGCCATCCGCGCCAGTCTCGCCCGGGGCGGCCTCCTGGCCGGCTCCTCCGCAGGCGCCGCGATGATGTCCGCGCCCATGCTCCTCGGCGGCACCTCGCTCGAGGCCCTCGTCCACGGCGTCACCGACGATCCCGCAAAGCCCGGCCTCCTGATGGGCGACGGCCTCGGCTTCTTTCCCTTCGGCATGGTCGACCAGCACTTCATCAAGCGCGGCCGGCTCGGGCGCCTCGTCGTCGCCATGGCCGCCTCCGGCGTCCGGCGCGGCTTCGGCATCGACGAGAACACCGCGCTTTTCGTCGAGGGCGAGCGCGGCTGGGTCCGCGGCGAATACGGCATCATGCTCGTCGACCTCGGCGCCCGCCGCCGCGGCGGTCCGCTCGACCAGGCCTTCCGCCTGAGCTACCTCGACGACGGCGACGCCATCGATCTCGCGCGCTTCGAACCCGAGCCGGGCGAGGCCAAGCGCCGCGTGAGGAAGCGCGAGCGCGTCTACCGCGCGCCGGCCCAGTCGCGCCGCAACGCCTTCGGCGCCTATACCCTCTACGACCTGATGGCCCGCCTCACCCTCGGCGACCCGGATCACTACGACACCGACCGGGCCGCCGCCTTCGACGCCCGCAGCGGCGTCAGCGTCACCGTCACGCTGGAGCGCGCCCGCCGCCGCACCCGGGCGCTCGTCGCCACGCCGCCCACCGGGCTCCGGATGACCGGCATCGACTTCCGCTGCTCGATCGCTTCGGAGCGGCTCAGCGCCACCCGCATCCGCGAGCGCATCGGCCGCCCCGCGCGCAGCTTCGGCATGACGCCGCATCCCGACGCGCGCATCGTCCTGCTCGGCTCCTCGCCGCTCTCGGCCGACCCCGCCATGCTCGCCGCTGTCCTGCCGCTGCTGAACGGCGGGCCCGTCGGCGTCCTCGCCGCCGCCTCGGCCGAGCCGAAACGCACGGCGCGCGAGCACATCGGCCTCCTCGCGTCGCTCGGCGTCGAGGCGATCGACCTCGAAGCCACGATCGACACCGTCGAGTTCGCCGCCCGCGATCCCGATTTCCTGGAGTGCGTCGGCGCGCTGCGCGCCGTGCTGCTCACCGGCGGCAACCAGACCCGTCTCGTCGAGACCCTGCTCCACCGCGGCGAGGAAAGCGCGCTCCTGCGCGCCATCGCCCGCGCGCATTCCCAGGGCGCGCCCCTCGTCGCGGCCTCCGGCGCCGCCTCGGCACTCTCGGGCGTGATGATCGCCGGCGGCTCCTCCTCGGAGGCGCTGCGCTTCGGCGTGGCCTCCGACGTGGGACATCGCGGCCTCGCCATCCAGGAAGGCGTCGGCCTCTTCGGCGGCGGGGTGATCGACCAGAATATCCTGGGCGGCGAACGCCTCGGCCGCCTCCTCGTCGCCTGCGCCGAGGAGAACGAGCGCTTCGGCATCGGCGTGTGCGAGGATTCGGCCGCGATCTGGTCCGAGGGCGACGCCCGCATCGAGGCCGCCGGGCGCCACGGCGTCGTCCTCGTCGAGGCCGATCCACTCGGCCTCGTCCTGCACAGCGACAGCTTCGTCGCCGAAGGCGTCCGCGTCACCATGCTCGCGCCCGGCGACGCCGCCGAGCTTCGCACCGGCGCCGTGCGCCGTGCCGGCGACCCCGTCGCGGCCGAAGCGCTGCTGCGGCGGATGCTCGATTCCCTCGCCGCCCAGGTCGGCGCCCGCCAGGGCGACCCCCGCGCGCAGGCCGGCGCCTCCGGCCCCCGCGGCGTCACCCTGCGCATTCGCCCCGAGGGCGCCGCGGCGGCGATCGACCTCGAATGCCCCCGCGACCTGTAACACCGGCGGGCTCATGAAACGACTCGCGGACCTTTTTGACCTTTGCCGATTTTATCGTGTGTATTCAAGTAGTTAACCTATCTATCACGCGTGTTAGTGCGTGTTGGCCCGTGTTGCGCCGGGTGGCCGGGCAGGCTCGCCGGTATAACGGCTCGGCGGCGTGAACGCCGCGCGCAGCGGGAACCTTGACCGCGCCGGGGAATGCGAATAGGGCTCGCGCTCGGACGCGGGTGTAGCTCAGTTGGTAGAGCATCAGCTTCCCAAGCTGAGGGTCGCGGGTTCGAATCCCGTCGCCCGCTCCAGATTTCCCCACCCGCCGGACTGCCAGCACGGCGCGGCGTAGCCATGGCGCGCCATTGACCGAACCGCTTCCCGCCATGCCCCCCGTCCGGGGCGCCCTCACTCCCGGCCGCACCATGGCCGATCTGACCTGGCTTCGCGTCGGCGGCCCGGCCGAGTGGCTTTTCCAGCCCGCCGACGCCGACGACCTCGCGGACTTCCTCGCCGGAATGCCCGCCGGCGTCCCCGTCCTTCCCATGGGCGTCGGCTCCAACCTCATCGTGCGCGACGGCGGGATCGCCGGCGTGGTGATCCGCCTCGGCCGCGGCTTCAACGGCATCAGGGTCGAGGGCGACCGCGTGATCGCAGGCGCCGCGGCGCTCGACGCCCATGTCGCGCGCAAGGCCGCCGAGGCCGGGATCGACCTCGGTTTCCTGCGCACCATCCCCGGCTCCATCGGCGGCGCGGCACGGATGAACGCCGGCTGCTACGGGCTCTACACCCGCGACGCCTTCGTCTCGGCGCGCGCGGTGACCCGCGCCGGCGAGGCGGTCACGCTGGGACCGGACGACATGGGCTTCGGCTACCGCTCCACGACGCTGCCGGAGGGTCTGGTTATCGTCGAGGTCACGCTGACCGGGCCGCGCGACGCGCCGGAGGCGATCGCGGCGCGGATGGAGGAACAGCTCGCCCGACGCGACGCGAGCCAGCCGACGAAGGACCGATCCGCCGGATCGACTTTCCGCAACCCGGCAGGGTTTTCCTCGACCGGCCGCGACGACGACGTGCACGACCTCAAGGCCTGGAAGCTGATCCAGGACGCCGGCATGAAAGGCGCAACCCTGGGTGGAGCACAGATGTCG
>NZ_JAGOID010000002.1 GCF_017995835.1 Amaricoccus sp. | reverse complement strand
CGACAGCTACGACGCCATCGTCGACGTCTGCTGCGAAGCCTGGAACGCGCTTCTCGCAACCCCCGAGCGCGTCGCATCAATCACCTCACGCCAGTGGGCGCAGGTCAGCGGATGATGCCGTTGGTATAATTTATCATGATCCGCTCGCTGCCTCTTTGGCCAAGAGCAAGCTTTGTTCCGGGCACGAACATTCGTGGCTCCCATGGCTCGAAGGTAACAAAGCTAGAACTAGAAAATACAGAAAGAATTCGTTTTACCATTCCGTCATTGTGTTCTGACATATTTGATTTGTAGTAATCACAATGACACCTTGCAAATCCACCAGATCTAATTCTATCTAACGATACGCTAGAAAGTGAAGGAAATACAACATTACGTTCTGTATCTATAAATTGATAAGGATGATCTTCTGCCTTGGGGGTATTTGGTCTACTCACCAGGGAACCCTCGCATTAAGGTTGCATATATCTCAAGATTGCAAACCTGCAATCCACTTCCTGGGCAGCGCCTGCCGCGTGATGCTGAGATGAGCGGCGCGGGCGTCGAGTCCCGTGCGGTTGTCCGACTTGACACCCTTCCGATCGTTCGTGTTGGCGCTCATGACGCGGCTCAGGTCGGCGAGTTCTTGCGGCGTCATGCAACCAGGTAGCAATCCACGGTGCGTCTCGCAGCTTTAGACTCACCGCGCAAACTTCTTATACTTGATCCGCTTCGGCTCCGCCGCGTCCGGGCCGAGGCGGCGGATCTTGTCGGCCTCGTAGTCCTCGAAGTTGCCCTCGAACCATTCCACGTGCCTCTCGCCCTCGAAGGCGAGCATGTGGGTGCAGATGCGGTCGAGGAAGAAGCGGTCGTGGGCGATCATCATGGCGCAGCCTTACCAGAGACGCCGGACGCCGTAGTCGTCGAAGACCCGGTCGATCGAGACGAGTTCCAGATCGGCACTGAGCGCCTGGGCAGCGAGCATGCGGTCGAAGGGGTCGCGGTGCGGGCCGGGCAGGCGGCCGGCGCGCTCGGCGTCGCGGAGGGATATGGGAAGCTCCGCAAACCCTTGGGATGCGACCGCCCCGGCGACGTCGCGCGCCACGGCAGCGGCGCCGGGCAGCTTGCCGAGGCGGTGCTTGGTGGTAATCTCCCAGGCGGAGGCGGCGCTGACCATCACCGGGTTCGCAGTGTCGCCGATCGCCGCGCGGGCGTCCGCGGACAACTGCTCGTCGCCGTCGAGCCACCAAAGCAGCGCGTGGGTGTCGATGAGCAGCGAGGCCACCCTCTCACTCCCAGGCGGCGAGCTCGTCGCCCGGCAAGGCCTCGAAGAAGGCGTCGCTCGTCGCCGCCCTTCCCTTCATGGCGCCGAACCGGCGCTCCGCCGGGCCGCCACTGAAGCGCACGAGGCGCGCCACCGGGCGCCCGGCGCGTGCGAGCACGACGTCGTCGCCAGCCTCGACGTCGGCGACCAGCCGGGAGAGTTGCGTCTTTGCCTCGTGGATATTGACCATCTTCACCGACGCGGTCCCGTGGTTGCCTAGCTAGATGATTAGCTAGACGGGAGGCGACTGTCAACCGGCCGCTACCGCGCGAACTTCTTGTACTTGATCCGCTTCGGCTCCACCGCGTCCGGCCCCAGCCGGCGGATCTTGTCGGCTTCGTAGTCCTCGAAGTTGCCCTCGAACCACTCGACGTGGCCCTCGCCCTCGAAGGCGAGCATGTGGGTGCAGATGCGGTCGAGGAAGAAGCGGTCGTGGCTGATCACCACCGCGCAGCCGGCGAAGTCGACCAGCGCGTCTTCCAGCGCGCGCAGGGTCTCGACGTCGAGGTCGTTGGTGGGCTCGTCGAGGAGGAGCACGTTGCCGCCGGAGCGCAGGAGCTTCGCGAGGTGGACGCGGTTGCGCTCGCCCCCGGAGAGGAGGCCGACCTTCTTCTGCTGGTCGGTCCCCTTGAAGTTGAAGGCCGAGCAGTAGGCGCGGGAGTTCATCTCGGCGTCGCCGAGCTTGACCACGTCGAGGCCGTCCGAGATCTCCTCCCAGACGGTCTTCTGCGGGCTCAGCGCGTCGCGGGACTGGTCGACGTAGGAGAGCTGGACGCTCTCGCCGTATTCGATCGCGCCGGCGTCGGGGGCCTCCTGGCCGGTCAGCATGCGGAAGAGCGTGGTCTTGCCGGCGCCGTTCGGGCCGATCACCCCGACGATGCCGCCGGGAGGGAGCTTGAAGGTCAGGCTGTCGATCAGCTCGCGCTCGCCGTAGTGCTTCTCGATCCCCTCCACCGCGATCACGTTCTGGCCGAGGCGCGGGCCGTTCGGGATGACGATCTGGGCGGTGGCGATCTTCTCGCGCTCGGATTTCGAGGCCAGCTCGTTGTAGGCGTTGATGCGGGCCTTCTGCTTGGCCTGCCGCGCCTTCGCGCCCTGGCGGATCCATTCGAGCTCGCGCGAGAGGGTCTTCTGGCGGGCCTTGTCCTCGCGGGCCTCCTGCTCCAGCCGCTTGGCCTTCTGTTCGAGCCACGCGGAGTAGTTGCCCTCGTAGGGGATGCCGCGGCCGCGGTCGAGTTCGAGGATCCACCCGGTGATGTCGTCGAGGAAATAGCGGTCGTGGGTGACGATGAGGATCGTGCCCTTGTATTCGATCAGGTGCTTCTGGAGCCAGGCGATGGTCTCGGCGTCGAGGTGGTTGGTCGGCTCGTCGAGCAAGAGCATGTCGGGCGCTTCGAGGAGCAGCTTGCAGAGCGCCACCCGGCGCTTCTCGCCGCCCGAGAGCTTGTCGACGCTGGCGTCGTCGGGCGGGCAGCGCAGCGCCTCCATGGCGACGTCGACCTGGGCGTCGAGATCCCAGAGGTTGCCGGCGTCGATCTGGTCCTGGAGCGCTGTCATCTCCTCCATGAGTTCGTCCGAGTAGTCCTCGGCGACCTTCATGGCGACCTCGTTGTAGCGCTCGAGGAGCGCGCGCTTGGCCGCGACGCCTTCCATCACGTTGCCGCGGACGTCGAGCGCGGGGTCGAGTTCCGGTTCCTGGGGGAGGTAGCCGACGCGGGCGCCCTCGGCGGCCCGGGCCTCGCCCTGGAAGTCCTTGTCCTGGCCGGCCATGATCCTGAGCAGCGAGGACTTGCCCGAGCCGTTGACGCCGACGACGCCGATCTTGACGCCGGGCAGGAAGTTCAGGCGAATGTTCTCGAACACCTTCTTGCCGCCGGCGTAGGCCTTGGTCAGGCCGTCGGTGTGGTAGACGTACTGGTAGGCGGCCATGGCGTTCCCCTCCGGCTTGGACGGGCGGGGATGTAGCGGCTCGCGCGGGGGGCCGCAATGGCGCGGCGCGGACGGGCCGCCACGCCGGCGGAGTCGGCGGCGCGCCTGCTTGCGCTTGCCTTCGCCGGCCGCATGGACCATCCCGGGGGACAGCCGTCGCGGCGGTCGTCGCCGCCCGAGACCGTGAGGAAGCCCGTGCCGGATCCCGACCTGCCCGATCCCATCCGTCTGGAGATGCACGGCGGCGTGGCGCTGGTCGTCATCGACAACCCGCCGGTCAACGTGACCTCGCGGGCGGTGCGCGAGGGGCTGATGGCCGCGCTCGACCGCGCCGCCGCGGCGGGGGCGACGCGGGTGGTGCTGACCGGCGCCGGCCGCGCCTTCGTCGCGGGGGCGGACGCGAGGGAGTTCGACGCGGCGCCGCAGCCGCCGCACCTGCCCGATGTGATCGCGCGGATCGAGGCCTTCCCGGTTCCGGTCGTGGCCGCGATCAACGGCGCGGCGCTGGGCGGCGGGCTCGAGATCGCCCTCGGCTGCCGGATGCGCGTCGCCGCGCCCGGCGCGACGCTGGGGCTGCCGGAGGTGACGCTCGGCGTCGTGCCCGGCGCGGGCGGCACCCAGCGCCTGCCGCGGCTGACGGGTCTCGGCCCGGCGCTGTCGCTCATCGCCGAGGGCCGCACCATCGCCGCGGCCGAGGCCGCGCGGCTCGGGATCGTCGATCTGGTGGCCGAGGATCCGGTTGCCGCGGCGCGGACCGCGCCGGTCCCCGACCGGCCCGCGACCGGCGCGCTGCCGGCGCCCGCGCCCGACCCGGAGGCGGCGGAGGCCGCGCGCAAGCAGGCGGCGAGGCGCAGCCCCGGGCAGGTCGCGCCGGTCGCGGCGATCGCGCTCGTCGAGGCCGCGGCGCGCCTGCCGCTCGCCGAGGGGCTGGCGAAGGAGCGCGAGACCTTCCTGAAGCTCAAGACCTCGGACCAGGCCGCGGCGCTGCGCCACGTGTTCTTCGCCGAGCGCACCGCGATGGGGCAGGGGCGCAAGGGCGGCGCCGAGATCGTCACGGCGGTCGTCGTCGGCGGCGGCAACATGGGCGCCTCCATCGCCTATGCGCTCGCCGGCGTCGGGATCGACGTGGCGCTGGTCGAGGCGGACGAGGCCGCCCGCGAGCGCGCCCGGGCCAATGTCTCGCGCCTCTATGCCGAGGCGGTGAAGCGCGGCAAGGCGACCGCCGAGACCGCCGCCGCCGAGGAGGCGGCGCGGTTCGCGTTCCATGTCGGCTACGACGCGCTGCCGGCGGCGGATTTCGCCATCGAGGCGGTGTTCGAGGATCTCGACGTCAAGCGCGCGGTCTTCGCGAAGCTCGACGCCGCCTTGCCCGAGACGGCGCTGCTCGCGACCAACACCTCCTATCTCGACGTGAACCGCATCTTCGACGGGTTGCGCCGGCCGGAGCGCTGCGTCGGCCTGCACTTCTTCAGCCCGGCGCACGTGATGAAGCTGCTCGAGGTGGTGAAGGGCGAGCGGACCTCCGCGGAGACCCTCGCCACGGCGCTCCGCCTCGGCTCGCGGCTGAAGAAGATCCCGGTTCTTGCCGGCGTCTGCGACGGGTTCATCGGCAATCGCATCCTGACGCGCTACCGCCAGGCCTGCGACGTGATGCTGATCGAGGGCGCGCTGCCCTGGCAGGTCGATGCCGCCATGCGCGACTTCGGCATGGCGATGGGGCCCTACGAGGTGCAGGACCTGTCCGGCCTCGACATCGCCTACGCCAATCGCAAGCGGCTGGGATGGCGGACGAAGGCAGGCTTCCGCTACGTCCCGATCGCCGACCGGATCGTCGAGGAGACCGGGCGGCTCGGCCGCAAGACCGGCGCCGGCTGGTACGACCACGACGGCAAGCCGACCCCTTCGGCGGCGATCGAGGCGATCGTGGTGGAGGAAAGCGCCCGCGCCGGCGTCGCGCGCCGGGCGTTCTCCGACGCCGAGATCGTCGAACGGGCGACCACGGCGATGATCGAGGAGGGCGTGCGCATCCTCGCGGAGGGCATCGCCGGGCGCTCCGCCGACATCGACCTGGTGATGGTCCACGGCTATGCCTTCCCGCGCTGGCGCGGCGGGCCGATGCACTACGCGGAGCGGATCGGGCTGGCCGAGGTCCGGCGGCGCATCGAGGCGCTGGCGGCGGAGGATCCGCTGTCCTGGGGCGTGCCCGACCTGCTCGCGCGCGCGGTCGACGCCGGGCGCGGTTTCGACGATCTGGGGGGGAACGATGGCTGAGGCTTATCTCTGCGACTACGTGCGGACGCCGATCGGCCGCTATGGCGGCGCGCTCGCCCCGGTCCGGACCGATGACCTCGCCGCCGTGCCCCTCGCCGCGCTCCTCTCGCGCAACCCCGGGCTCGACCCGGCCGCCGTCGAGGAAGTCTGGATGGGCTGCGCCAACCAGGCGGGCGAGGACAACCGCAACGTGGCGCGCATGGCGCTGCTGCTCGCCGGCCTGCCCGAGACCGTGCCCGGCGTGACGGTGAACCGGCTCTGCGGCTCCGGTCTCGAGGCGGTGGCGGCGGCGGCGCGGGCGATCCGGGCCGGCGACATGGACCTGGCCATCGCGGCCGGGGTCGAGAGCATGACACGGGCGCCCTTCGTCATCCCCAAGGGCGCGGGCGCGTGGTCGCGGTCGACCGAGATCCACGACACCACCATCGGCTGGCGCTTCGTCAACCCGGCGATGGCGAAGCGGCACGGCGTCGAGTCGATGCCCGAGACCGCGCAGAACCTCGCCGACGAATACGGCATCTCGCGCGAGGACCAGGATGCCTTCGCGCTCCGCTCGCAGGAGCGGACGGCAGCGGCGCAGGCGAGCGGGCGGCTCGGCGACGAGATCGTCGCGGTGACCGTGCCGCTCGGCCGCGGCAGGACGGCCGAGGTCGACCGCGACGAGCATCCCCGGGCCACCACGCGCGAGGACCTCGCGCGGCTGAAGCCGATCACCCGGCCCGACGGCACGGTGACGGCCGGCAATTCCAGCGGCGTCAACGACGGCGCGGCGGCGCTGATCGTCGCCTCGGAGGCGGCGGTGAAGGCCCACGGGCTGACGCCGCGGGCGCGGGTGCTCGGCGCCGCCTCGGCCGGCGTGGCGCCCCGGGTGATGGGATACGGACCGGTCCCGGCGATCGGAAAGCTCGTGGCGCGGACCGGCGTCGGCCTCGACAAGGTGGATGTGATCGAGCTCAACGAGGCCTTCGCGGCACAGGCGCTCGCCGTGCTGCGCGGGCTCGGGGTCGCCGATGACGACGCCCGGGTGAACCCGAACGGCGGCGCGATCGCGCTCGGCCACCCGCTCGGCATGTCGGGCGCGCGCATCGCCGGCTCGGCGGCGCTGGAACTGTCGAAGACCGGCGGCCGCTACGCCGTCGCCACGATGTGCATCGGGGTCGGCCAGGGCGCCGCGCTCCTGCTGGAGCGAGTCTGAGGAACTTCCGGGGCTGCGGCGTGCGCAAGGTCTGGCAGCAGCCCGGCCGGGAGAGGACCTGCGTGGCGCGGTGCACCGTGGCGCGGCTGATGCGGGAGATGGGGTTGGGCGCCACAATCTTGACGGTCTGTCCCACGTGCCAGTCGTTCGGCGCGTAGCCAGCTGTCGACCGCCGCCCGCGACGCGCCCACCGCCGCCCCGAGGCTGCCGGCCGCGGCCCGGCGCCGCCCGCAACTCCTCCTCGATGATCTCCTCGACGAAGCGGCGAATCCGCCGCCGCACCCCGTCTTCCAGAGGGTCGAAGCCGTCATCGCTGGCCAGTAGCGCGAACCGCGAGTGTCAAGCGAACTGAGGATTTGACCCCCTTGAGCGGCCCGGTGCTGATGGCCGCGATGCTGGCGACGTTCGGTGTCTGGAAACTGGCGGTCCTGACCGCGCCGTTCGGCTTCACCGCTGGCCTTCTTCCTGTCCGCCGCGCGCTTCGGCCGTCTGGAGACGACCGGCCAGGTGTTCTTTCAAGGCAGCGCCCTTTCCGGCGCGTTGTTCGCGGCGGGCCTCCTTGTCGCCTCGCGCCGGGCCTGCGCGACCGCGCTCGCGCCTCTCGGAATGCCCGCGATGACCCTGCCATTCGTGCTCACCACACGGATATTCCTTCTTGCTGGCCGCGGATTCTCTACGATCTGGGAAGCATGACCCCGAACCGGAACCGCTTGCGTCCGCAACGCCATCCACACGCGCTCGTCGCGTGCAGATCTGCGCGCCTCGCGCCAACGACCCGTAAGGAAGTGGCAAGCCGGATTCCAACCGGGTCTAGTCGCCTTCCGGCCTGAAATTTTCCAGCCGTTCCAGAGGGTTGATCGCCGTCCAAAGCGCGGGGGTCGATCAGGCCGGAAATCGCAACCTCGAACGATCAGCGCCGCCGCGTCCCGCCGTCGTCGGCGCCGAACAGGGTCAGTTGCCGCGGGTCGCGCGGGGGCGGGCGAAAGCGGCTGGCGTCGAGCGCCGGGCCGCGCCGGTCGAGCCCGAGGCGGGCGCGCGCGAGGCGGAAGCGGCGGGCGATCAGGTCCGCCTCGACGCCCTCGCCGGTCATGCGCCTGCCCCATTGCGGGTCGTAGTCGCGCCCGCCATGCAGCGCGCGCACGCCCGCCATCACCCGTGAGGCGCGGGCGGGAAAGGTCTCCTCCAGCCATTCACGGAACAGCCCCGCCACCTCGCGCGGCAGGCGCAGCGCGACGTAGCTGGCCGTGGTCGCCCCGGCGTCGCGCGCGGCCGCGAGGATCGCCTCGATCTCGGCGTCGTTGAGGCCGGGGATCACCGGGGCCACCATCACCCGGACCGGCACGCCGGCCGCAGAGAGCGTCCGGATCGCGGCGAGCCGGCGCTCGGGCGCGGCTGCGCGGGGCTCCATGGCGCGCGACAGCCTGCGGTCGAGGCTGGTGACGGAGATGCCGACGGCGGCCAGTCCGGTCCTGCCCATCGCGCCGAGAATGTCGGCGTCGCGCTCGACGATCGCGCCCTTGGTCACCACGGAGACCGGGTGCGCGCAGTCCCGCAGGACCTCGAGCACGCCGCGCATGATCCGCATCCGCTTCTCGACCGGCTGGTAGGGGTCGGTGTTGGTGCCGATCGCGATCGTCGCCGGGCGATAGCCCGGCCGGGCCAGCTCCGCGGCGAGGAGCCGTGGCGCGTCGGGCTTGGCCAGGAGCTTCGTCTCGAAGTCGAGCCCGGGCGACAGGCCGAGGAAGGCGTGGCTCGGCCGGGCGAAGCAGTAGATGCAGCCATGCTCGCAGCCGCGATACGGGTTGATCGAGCGGTCGAACGGGATGTCGGGCGAGGCGTTGCGCGCGATCACCGTCCGGGTCGCGTCGATGGCGACCTCGGTCCGCAGCGGAGGCAGGTCCTCCTCGATGTCCCAGCCGTCGTCGACGGCGACGCGCGTCTCCGTCTCGAACCGTCCGCTGCGGTTCGAGACGGCGCCTCGTCCACGCCGCCGCGCCGGGTCTGGCCGATCCGATTCGTCCCCGATCATGGGGCAATTTTAGAACGGACAGGGAACAACTGCCACAACCCGGACGAGGGGGTCGGGCGGCTCCGCGGGGCTTGTCGGGGACGGAGGGCGCGAGGTCGCTTCCCGCTGGCGCACGCCGCCCGATTCGTGGCACGCGGACAGGAGGCCCGAGCGGCGCCAAGCTCACCGAGGGATTGTCCATGGCGGACGATGACGACGACCTGATCCTGTCCGAACTGCCCGACGACGAGCTCGTCCCGCAGATGCACGACGACCTCTATGACGGCCTCAGGGACGAGGTGGTCGAGGGGGTGAACATCCTGCTCGGGCGCGGCTGGACGCCTTACGACGTGCTGACGAAGGCCCTCGTCGCCGGGATGAAGGTCGTCGGCGACGATTTCCGCGACGGCATCCTGTTCGTGCCGGAGGTGCTTCTGGCCGCGAACGCGATGAAGGCGGGGATGGCGATCCTGAAGCCGCTCCTCGCCGAAACCGGCGCGCCGCGGATGGGCAAGATGGTGATCGGCACCGTCAAGGGCGACATCCACGACATCGGCAAGAACCTCGTCGCCATGATGATGGAGGGCGCGGGCTTCGAGATCATCGACCTCGGCATCAACAACGCCGCCGAGAAGTATCTCGACACGCTGGTCTCCGAGGACGCCGACATCCTCGGGATGTCGGCGCTGCTGACCACGACGATGCCATACATGAAGGTGGTGATCGACGTGATGAAGGAGCGCGGCATCCGCGACGACTACATCGTGCTGGTGGGCGGCGCGCCGCTCAACGAGGAGTTCGGTCGCGCCATCGGGGCCGACGCCTATTGCCGCGACGCGGCCGTCGCCGTCGAGACCGCGAAGGAGTTCATCGCCCGCAAGCACAACCAGATGAGCCAGACGGCCTGAGGCCGCCGGGCAACGGGCCGGCGTCTCGCGCCGGATGCACGGCGCCAGTCGTCTTGACATGAGTAAACAAGTCGGAAATCACGAACCCGTGGCCGCGAGCGAAAGTGCGGCACGTTCTGGACCGTTTCCGCAAGCCCGAGGCGCGCTTCCCGGCCGTCGCCAGCCAGCGACGACCATGGGGGCTGTGAGATGGGTATTCGCGAGCGCGCGCGGGCGCGACGGTTTCTGCTGTCGGGCAGCGTGGTGACGCTGTCCCTGCTTGTGCCCGGCCTCGCGCCGGCGCAGGAGGTCGCGGAGGAGGCCGAGGCGCCGGGGGGCGAACTCGCCCTCGGCACGATCACCGTCACCGGCGCGGGCAGCGTCACCGAGGGGACGGGCTCCTGGACCGCGCCGCAGGTGACGCCTTCGGCGACCGGCCTGCCGCTCACCGAGCGCGAACTGCCCCAGTCGGTCAGCATCACCACGAACCAGCAGATCGAGGACCAGAACTTCCAGACCCTCGACCAGGCCCTCACCTACACGCCCGGCGTCACCGCGGTCCGCGGAAACGGCGAGATGCGCTGGAGATATCTGGCCCGCGGTTCGGAGATCAACAACATCCAGTACGGCGGCGTGCCGACCTATGTTCACTTCTACGCCCGCGACGCCAATCCGCAGGACGACCTCGCGCTCTACGACCGCATCGAGGTGGTGCGCGGCGCGACCGGCCTGCTCGAAGGCACCGGCAACCCCTCGGCCAGCGTCAACCTGGTGCGCAAGCGGCCCTTCGCCGACCGGCAGATCAGCACCGACTTCTCGCTGACGAGCTACGGCAGCGCCGAACTGACCTTCGACGCCTCTTCGCCACTCAACGAGGCCGGCACCATTCGCGGCCGCTTCGTCGGCAACGCCCTTGGCGGCGACGGGCCGCGCGACAACCTGACCGACGACAGCGTGCTGCTCTACGGCACGCTCGACTTCGACATCGGCGACGCCACCACGGCCAACATCGGCCTCTCCTACGTCGACGAGGACATCGACGGCTACAGCTGGGGCGGCATCTGGACCGACTACGACGGCAGCTTCTTCCCGAACTTCGACGGCGAGACCTCGCCCTCGCTCGACTGGGAATACTCCGACCGCGAGGCCTGGACCGGCTTTGCCGAGATCAGGCACGAGCTCCAGAGCGGCTGGACGCTGAAGGCCGCCGCCCGCTACAACGACGGCTCGACGGACATGCTCACCTCGTACATGCGCTGGCAGCAGCCGGCGGGCGACATCGAGCTGCAGCGCAGCGGCGCGCCGTTCAAGTACATCAACGAGAACTTCTCCGGCGACGTCCAGGCCGCCGGCCCGGTGACGCTGTTCGACCGCTCCCACGAACTCGTCTTCGGCGTGAACGGCGGGCGCGACCGCACCCGCTACGACGGCGGCGACTATTATCTCTTCGTTATCGACCCGCCGGACCGGGCCAACCCGCACGCCGAGCCGAAGCCGCCCATATCGCCGACCAACGTCTACTTCTGGGACATGACCACCAAGCAGTGGGGCATCTACGGCGCCGGCCGGTTCAGCCTGACCGACCAGCTGAAGCTGATCGCCGGTGGGCGCTTCACCTGGTACGACTACGAGGACGAGGACGACGGCGACAACCAGAGTTCCTACAGCGTCGATGGCGAGTTCCTGCCCTATGTCGGCGCGGTCTACGATGTGAACGAGAGCTGGACCGTCTACGCCAGCTACACCGAGATCTTCCAGCCGCAGCAGGCTTACGACCGCGACGGCCTCCTCGAGCCGATCACCGGCACGAACCTCGAGGCGGGCGTGAAGGCCGCGTTCCTCGACGGCGCGCTCACCGCCTCGGCGGCAGTGTTCCGCACCGACCGCGACGGCATCGCCGAGCCGGACCCGAACAACCAGGGCTGCGGGCCGGGCCCGTTCCCGAGCTGCTCGAAGGCCGCGGGCCTCGTGCGCACCCAGGGCGTCGAGTTCGAGGTGGTCGGCGCCGTCACCGACCGCTGGAACGTCTTCGCCGGCTACACCTACGTGACCTCCGAATACGAGGAAGGCGAGAATTCCGGCGACCGTTTCGATCCGAACGTCAACCCGGAGAACCTGCTGAAGCTCGGCACGACCTACCGGCTGACCGGCGCGCTCGAAAACCTCACCCTTGGCGGCTCACTGCGCTACCAGAGTGAGACGTACAACGAGGGCACGGACTGGGCCTCGGCCGGCCAGCCCTTCGAGATGCGTCAGGGCGGGTTCACGGTCGTGGACGTGATGGCCCGCTACGAGTTGACCGAGCAGACCTCGCTCCAGCTCAACGTCGACAACCTCTTCGACGAACTCTACTACACCGGCCTCTGGAACCCCGGCTACGGCAACTGGATCGGCGCCCCGCGCACCGCTACCCTGACGCTGCGCCACACCTTCTGACGCCTGGCCTTCTGAGCCCAAGCCTTGCCGGGGCCGCCGGCAAGGCGCATATCGGGGCGATGCAACCCGACGACCGTGCCCTGACCGAGGTGGGCCTGTCCGCGCCCACCGCGGCCGGGCAGGTTCTCGTCATCGCCTGCGGGGCGCTGGCGCGCGAGATCCTCGCGCTGCGGGCAGCGAACGGCTGGACCCATCTCGACCTGCAATGCCTGCCGGCGATCCTGCACAACCGGCCCCAGGCGATACCCGACGCCGTCGAGGCCGCGGTTCGCGCCGCGCAGGACCGATACCAACGGGTGTTTGTCGCCTATGCCGATTGCGGCACGGGCGGGCTGCTTGCCGCCCGTTGCGATCGGCTCGGGGTCGAGTTGATCGCGGGCCCGCATTGCTACGCTTTCTTCGACGGGCTCGACGCCTTCGCGGCGCGCGGCGACGAGGAGATGCGGGTCTTCTACCTGACCGACTTTCTCGTGCGCCAGTTCGACGCCTTCGTCTGGCGCCCTCTCGGGCTCGACCGTCATCCCGAGTTGCGCGACATGGTCTTCGGCAACTACGAGCGCCTGGTGTACCTCGCGCAGACCGACGACCCGGCCCTCGACGCCCGCGCCGCGGACGCCGCCGCGCGGCTCGGGCTCGCCTTCGAGCGGCGTTTCACCGGCTACGGCGATCTCGCGGCGGCGCTGGCCGGAATTCCCGACGGCTGACGTCGAGCATGCTGGCGGCATGTGTCCCGCCGCGTCGCTGCCGCTCCCCCGGCTACGCGAGGCGCAGGCTCGCGGCGCCCGCGACGATCAGCGCTGCGGCGGCGAGGCGAGCCGGTCCGATCCGTTCGTGGAGCGCGAGCGACGCGATCGCCATCCCGAAGAGGATCGAGGTCTCCCGGAGCGCCGCCACCACCGCCACCGGGGCGTAGGTCATCGCCCAGAGCGCCAGTCCGTAGGAACCGAGGTTGCCGACTCCGCCCGCCAGTCCCAGGCGCCAGTGCCGTTCGGCATAGGCAAGGAAAGCCCGGCGCCGCGCGAGGAGCGCCCAGGCGACCAGCGGCACGGCGTTGAGCAGGAACAGCCACATCGCATAGGCGACGGGCGCGCCCGAGACCCGCACGCCCGCGCCGTCGATCAGCGTGTAGCAGGCGATCACCACGGCGTTCGCGAGAGCGAGGGCCGTGCCGAGCCGCGACGTCGGGCCGCTGTGGCCGAAGGTCATCGCGAAGACGCCGGAGGAGATCAGCGCTACCCCGGCCCAGGCGAGAGGCCCGAGATGCTCCCCGAGCGCCGCGGCCGCAAAGACGGCCACCAGGGCGGGCGCGAGCCCGCGCATGAGCGGATAGGCCCGGCTCATGTCCGTCGCCCGGTAGGCCGCGGCGACGAGGGTGAAGTAGAGGACCTGAACCACCGCCGAGGCGAGGAGATAGGGGATCGCGGCGGCCGCGGGTTGCTCCAGGAAGGGCAGGGCGGCCAGCCCGACCAGGCCGGAGACGGCGGCGAGAAGGACGGTGGTCATGAGCTTGTCCGGCCCGCTCTTGACCACCGCATTCCAGCCCGCGTGGAGGGCGGCGCCGAACAGCACGGCGAGGAACACGGTGGGAGCCATCCGCCCCTCCTAGGGCCTGGCCTCCCTTACCCGCAAGCGGGAAGCGGTCGCGGTGAGCCGCCCAGGCGCCGCCCGGGTTGCGGGGGGACATCTCGTCTCCGCTGCGGCACCAGAGGCGGTGAGGGCGGACGCGGAGGAACGCCCCGGCCGGGTCCGGGCGCGGCGAAATGCTTGAGAAGGAGGGAAAATGGTGCGGTTGAGAAGACTCGAACTTCCACGGGGGTTAGCCCACAGCGACCTCAACGCTGCGCGTCTACCAATTCCGCCACAACCGCACTGCCGGGGCTCGTAGCAGAGCCCCGGCGTGGTCTCAAGGGCGAAAACGTCGCCCGGCGCCGCCTCAGTTCGAGCTGGCGGGCGCGGCCGGAAGGACGAAGGTCGGAACCGTCGCCGCGGGCGCGGCCGCGTCGCTCAGGACCTCGCCGCCGTCCGACATCGTCAGCGCCGTCCGCAGGAGCGCGATCCGCTCCGGCGCGCCCGGGGCCACGACCGCGGTCGCGCCCGCCTGCATCGCAGCCACGGCGTCGCCGAGCCAGACCTCGCCCCGGTCGGCGCGGCGCGCGACCCCGAAGCCCTGCATCAGATGATGCCCGACGTGCTCGCCATAGGCCGCCTCGCCGGCCGCCGCGAGGACGAGCGCCGAGCCGAGCGCGAGCTCGGCATTGTCGGTGCGGTAGCCGACGCCGAGGCAGATGCGCGCGTTCGCGGCGATCTGCGCCGGCGGCGCCCCGGTCTCGACGATGAAGCCGCGCACCGCCTCCGCCACCTCCGGCGCGGGCTCGCCGGCGAGCATGGCGACGTAGGGGCGCATGGCCGGCGCGAATGCCTCGCAGCGGGCACGAATGTCGGCGGCCGGAATGCCCTGGACCGTGGCGGCGAGCCGCTCGCCGTCCTCGATCGCGTAGGTCCGCGCCAGGCAGAACTGCTCCTCGAGCGCGAAGCCCGGATCCTTGAGCGTCGCGACGGTGACGAAGCCGCCGTTGGTCGAGGTGACGAGACTCACGCGGTTGCAGACGCTCGCCATCGAGGCGTCGGGCGCGGTGGCGGTCAGGAAGTCGGGGAGCGCCCCTTCGGCGGGGGCGGCGGCCTCGACCACCGGCGCGGGTTCCGCCACCGGCGCCGGGGCGGGCGCGGCGAGAGCGACGGCGACCTGCTCCGGTGCGGCCGGCACCGGGGCCATCGGCGTCGGCGTCGGCGCCGCCGCCATCACGGTCGCCCCTACGGGGGTGGCGCCGGGCATCGGCACGCCCATCTGTTCGTCGCGGTATCCAAGGAGCAGGCCGCGCGTGCCCTGCCCGTAGGCGGCCATCATCTGCTGGTTCTGCGGCCCGCCGACCAGCGCCCGATTATAGGCCGTGATGAGTTGGGTGCGGTCATAGTCGGAGAGATAGCCCGTCGCGGGCATTCCCATGAATGCCTGGTACTGGGCGGCCGCCGCCCGGGAGTTGCGGCCCATGACGCCGTCCGGCGTCCCGGCCGGGAAGCCGAAATGGTTCAGTGCGACCTGGGCCTGGCGGTTCTGCTCGCGCTCGTAGGTGTTGACGACGGGCGCATGGCGGACCACGGTGCGCGTCTGCGGCTGGCGGACGATGACCGTCTCGCGGCGCTGCGTGGCGGCGTTGCCGATGGCGCTGCCGACGATGCCGCCGACGAGACCGCCGACGAAGGCGCTGCCGTCGGCATGGGCGGCCGGCGCGACAGGGATTGCAATCGCCAGGGCAAGCACGCTGGAAAGCAGTTTGGGTTGAATACGCACGACACCCCCTCCGAAATGCGATTGAAGTCGCCATTATCGCATGAATCGCCCCGGTCACAAAGCCGAGACTCGAAGTTGGGTGAACGAAGCCATCCGCCCGAATGGCGCGTGAGCCCCGCGCCCGTCCCGTATCCCGAGGCGCTGGCGGAGATGGAGGCCCGCGTCGAGGACATCGTCGCCGGGCGCGCTGCGGAGCTCGTCTGGCTGCTCGAGCATCCGCCGCTCTACACCGCCGGCACGTCGGCCGATCCGGCCGACCTGCTGGAGCCGGACCGGTTCCCGGTCTACGTGGCGCGGCGCGGCGGCGAATACACCTATCACGGGCCGGGTCAGCGGGTCGCCTACGCGATGCTCGACCTCAACCGCAGGGGGCGCGACGTGCGCGCCTATGTCTTCCGGCTGGAGGAATGGGTGATCCGCGCCCTCGCCGCCTTCAACGTGAAGGGCGAGCGGCGGCCTGGGCGAGTGGGGGTCTGGGTCGTTCGGCCGGACAAGCCGCCCCTGCCGGACGGCAGCCCCGCCGAGGACAAGATCGCCGCGATCGGCGTGCGGGTGAGGCGCTGGGTCGCCTTCCACGGGATCGCGATCAACGTCGAGCCCGATCTGGGGCATTTCGGCGGCATCGTCCCCTGCGGCATCCGCGGCTACGGGGTGACGAGCCTCGTCGATCTCGGGCTGCCGGTGACGATGGCGGATCTCGATCTGGCGCTGCGCGAGAGCTTCGAGAGCGTGTTCGGCCCGGCCCCGGCCACATATACCGGCGAGTCTGCCAGGCCACCCGGCGCAACACCGGCCAACACGCGCTAACACGCGTGATAGATAGGGTAACTATCTGAAGACACACGATTAAATGGCCAGGGGTCAAAAAGTCCGCGAGTCGTTTCATGAACCCCCCGGCGTTGGTCCCGCCGCCGCACGCCCGCAGGGGCGCCGTCGGCGGCAAGCGTCCTCAGGCGCGCAGCTCGGGGAAAAGGCCGATGCGGCGCATCGCGAACTTCTCGGCTTCGAGGAGCAGCATCAGCCCCACGCCGATCGAGACGATCAGCGCCAGATCGGCGATGGCGACGGCCCGCGTGTCGAAGATCGCCTGCATGAACGGCGCGTAGGTGAAGGCGAGTTGCGCCGCGACGACGGCCGCGATGGCCGCAAGCACCGCCGGGGTGCCGAGCGCCCCCCGCCACGTCAACGAGCGCATGTGCAGGTATCGCACGTTGAACAGATAGAAGATCTCGGCCGCGACGACCATGTTCACCACCATCGTCCGCGCGTAGGCGATCTCGTCGCCGCGATGGAGCGCCAGGAAGAAGACGGCGAGCGCCGCCGCGGCCATCAGTCCGGAGACGATCACGACCCGCCAGACGAGGAACGGCGACAGCAGCGACGCGCGCGCGTCGCGCGGAGGGCGGTCCATCACCCCCGGTTCGGGCGGCTCGAAGGCCAGGACGAGGCCGAGCGTCACGGTGAGAACGAGGTTCACCCACAGGATCTGCGTCGGGCTCATCGGCAGCGCGAAGCCCGCCAGTATGGCGACGATCACCGCGAGCGCCTCGCCGCCGTTCGTCGGCAGCGTCCAGGAGATCACCTTGCGGATGTTGTCGTATACGGTGCGACCCTCGCTGATCGCGGCGACGATCGAGGCGAAGTTGTCGTCAAGCAGCACCATCTCGGCGGCTTCGCGCGCCGCCTCGGTGCCGCTCCGGCCCATGGCGACGCCGACGTCGGCCTGCTTCAGCGCCGGCGCGTCGTTGACGCCGTCGCCGGTCATGGCGACGATCGCGCCGTCGGTCTGCAACGCCCGCACGATGCGGAGCTTGTGCTCCGGGTTGGCGCGGGCGAACACCGCGATCCCCGGCGCAGCCTCGGCGAGCGCCGCGTCGTCCAGCGCATCCACCTCGGCGCCGGTCATCGCCGCGAGTCGGTCGTCGAGACCGAGCTGGCGGCCGATGGCGGCGGCGGTGGCGACATGGTCGCCGGTGATCATCTTGACGTCGACGCCGGCGGATCGGCACTCCGCGATCGCGTCGATCGCCTCCGGGCGGGGCGGGTCGAGGAAACCCATGAGGCCGAGGAACTCCAGTCGGCCGTCGATTTCTTCATGCGTCAGCCGTTCGGGCGGCGCGGGCAGGCGGCGCGCGGCGAAGCCGAGGACGCGCTCGCCCTCGGCGGCGAGGTCGCGGACCCGGTCCTCCCAGACGCCGCCCGCCGCGCCGGCGAGCCCGAGGATGACTTCCGGGGCGCCCTTGACGAGGATCAGGCCTTCGCCGCTCGGTCCCTCGTGCAGCGTCGCCATGTAGCGATGCGCGGCGTCGAAGGGGATCTCGTCGCGGCGCGCCCATTCGGCCCGCGCATGCGCGGGGTCGAGCCCGGCCTTCATCGCCAGGGCCACGAGCGCGCCTTCCATCGGGTCGCCGAGCACCGACCAGCCGGCGTCGTCGCGGCGCAGCGTCGCGTCGTTGCACATCAGCCCGCAGGCGAGGATGGGCGCGAGCGCGGCGATGGCGGCGCTGTCGTCGTCGTGGTTCTCGGCGGTGAGCGCCCCGGCCGGTTCGTATCCGGCGCCCGCCACGTGCACGTCATGGCCGGCGATGAGGACATGGCGCACGGTCATCTCGTTTCGGGTCAGCGTGCCGGTCTTGTCGGTGCAGATGACCGAGACGGAGCCGAGGGTCTCGACCGCGGGCAGCTTGCGAACGACGGCCCGGCGCGCGGCCATGCGGCGGACGCCGATCGCCATGGTGATGGTCAGGACGGCCGGCAGGCCCTCGGGCACCACGCCGACGATGAGGGCGACGACGGGCATGAGCGCATCGGCCCAGCCGACCCCCCGGGCGAGGACCGCGAAGAGAAGCAGCGCCAGGCCCGCGGCCAGAACGACGCGGGTGAACGTCGCGGCGAAACGGTCGATCTGCTTCAGGAGCGGCGTCTCGATCGGATCGACGTCCTCGATCAGCCGGCTGATCCGGCCGATCTCTGTCCGCGGCCCGGTCTCCACCACCACGCCGGTTCCCTGGCCGGTGGCGACGAGCGTTCCGGAGAAGACCATGCACTCGCGGTCGCCGAGGGGCGCGTCGGCCGCGACCGCGACCTCGCGCTTGGCCGCGGTGACCGACTCGCCGGTGAGGAGCGCCTCGTCGACCGTCAGCCCGCGTGCGCGCAGCAGCCGCAGGTCGGCCGGCGCGCGCTCGCCGGCCTCGACGATCGCCACGTCGCCGGGGACGAGATCCCCGACCTCCACGGTCTGCCGGACGCCGCCGCGCACCACGACGGCATGGGGCGCAATCAGGCCGCGGATCGCCCGCAGCGACTGCTCTGCCCGGCCCTCCTGCACGAAGCCGACGACGGCGTTCGCCACCACGACCACGAGGATCACGATCGCGTCGACGAAGTGCGCGAGCAGGCTCGCGGCGACGGCGCCCGCGAGCATCACGTAGATGAGCGTGTTGTTGAACTGCGCGAGGAAACGCCAGATCGGGTGCACCGGCGGCGCCGCGGCAAGCGCGTTCGGCCCGACCTCGGCGAGCCGCTGCGCCGCTTCCCCCGCCGTCAGGCCTTCCGGGCGCGATGACGTCAGCGCCAGCGCCTCCTCGCCGTCCAGCGCATGCCAGACCGTCTGTCGCTCCGCCGCCATAGACCCCCTCCGCTCCTGCGTCCTTCCGACTACGGGATCGGCGCGGGAATTTGAAGCGCGCGGCTGGCGCCGGGACGGGAGACGGCGCAAGGTGCGGGTCTTTCGAAGTGAGGCGGAGCCATGACGATGCGTATCGAGCCGGTCTTTCTCTTCGACATGGACGGGACGCTCGTCGACAGCGTCTACCAGCACGTGCTCGCGTGGAAGATCGCGCTCGACGCGGAGGGGATCGACCTCTCCGTCTGGCGCATCCATCGGCGGATCGGCATGTCGGGCGGGCTCTTCATGAACCAGCTCGTCCGCGAGCTCGGCGGCGGCGTCGACCCGGAACGGCTGGAGCGGCTGCGCATCCGCCATGCCGAGGCGTATCATGGCTTCGCGGCGCAGATCCGGCCGCTGCCGGGAGCGCGCGCCCTGCTCGACTGGCTGAACGAGGCGGGGGTTCCCTGGGCGATCGCGACGAGCGCGCGGATGGAGACGGCGGGGGTCAACCTCGAGGTGCTCGGGCTCGACCCGGCGGCGACGCCGCTCGTGACCCGCGACATGGTGCGCTACGCCAAGCCCGACCCCGACCTGTTCCTTGCCGCGGCGGCAAAGCTCGGGGCGCCTATCGAGACCGCGGTCGTCGTCGGCGACGCAGTCTGGGACATGCTGGCCGCGGTGCGGGCGCGCGCGCTCGGGGTCGGGCTCCTGAGCGGCGGCTACGGCGCGGCTGAGCTGCGCGAGGCAGGCGCAATGCGCGTTTTCGACGACCCGGCGGACCTGCTCGTGCACATCGACGAAGTCGGCGGCCGGCGCTGAGGCGGGCGCGCAGTTTGCCGGGCAAGATCGGCTCGGCGGGCTTGGCGCGGGCGACGCGCAGGGCGTATGGTCCGGGACCATGGGCGCGGCCGCGGCGACGGCTGGCCAGAGAAGCCAGGGAGGACGGCATGATGAGAAGAACGATCGGCGTCGCGGCGGCGGCGCTCTGCGCGGGCGCGCTGACGGCGGCGGCGGCCGACTACACGATCATGGCGCCGGCGGCGCCCGGCGGCGGCTGGGACCAGACCGCGCGAACGATGCAGACGCTGATGCAGAAGGAGGGCATCTCCGGCAACGTGCAGGTGATGAACGTGCCGGGCGCCGGCGGCACGATCGGGCTGGCGCAGTTCGTCAACCAGGCCAAGGGCAATCCGGAGGCGCTGATCGTCGGCGGCTACGTGATGGTGGGGGCGATCCTGACCAACCAGTCGCCCGTGGATCTGTCCATGGTCACGCCGATCGCGCGGCTGACCGGCGAGCAGGAGGCGATCGTGGTGCCGGCCGCGAGCGACATCCAGACGATGGCCGATCTGGTGGCGAAGCTGAAGGCAGACCCGGGTTCGGTGAGCTGGGGCGGCGGCTCGGCGGGCGGCGCGGATCACATCCTTGCCGGCCTGATCGCCAAGGCGTCCGGCGTCGATCCGACGAAGGTGAATTACATCGCGTTCTCGGGCGGCGGCGAGGCGCTGGCGGCGATCCTCGGCGGTCAGGTGACGGTCGGGGTGTCGGGGCTAGGCGAGTTCGAGAGCCAGATCGAGGCGGGTCAGCTGCGTCTGCTGGCGGTTTCCGGCGAGGAGCGCATCGAGGGAATCGACGCGCCGACGCTGAAGGAGGCCGGCGTCGACGCGGCGCTGGAGAACTGGCGCATGGTGGCGGGCGGCCCGGACCTGACGCCCGAGCAGGTGGCGGCGATCACGGCCGACATCGAGAAGCTCGCGACCTCGGAAGCGTGGAAGACGGAACTCGCCACCCGCGGCTGGGATGACCGCTTCCTCGCCGGCGAGGCGTTTCAGGCTCAACTCGCCGCCGACATCGAGCAGACGAGGGGAATCCTGAAGGATATCGGCCTCGTTCAGTGACGTGGGCGTCCGTGCGGCGCTGGACGCCAGATCGGACGCAGCGGCGGCGCGCCCGTATACGCGGGCGCGCGCGACATTCGGCGCAAGGGGCCAGTTGCGCCGACAACGACCGCTATGCGGTCAGCCGTGACCCATCGACAGGAAGGCCTTGGGATCGATGCCGAGCTGGCGGAGGTGCCGCGGCTGCGCCGGGCGGTCGACCTCGACGGCGCCGGCGGCGGCGCGGGCTGCGTCGAGGGTGATGAAGGCGTCAACGACGCCGGCGAAAAACTTGCGAAGGTTCTGCATCTCGCTCTCTCCAGTCGTCCGGCTCACGCCGGTTCGACCGGAGATCTAGGCGCTGCGCGAGGCCTTGGTCAGGCCCGATCGCGCAACTCCGCCATGCAGCGGGTTCAGGACGGCGGATGCAGATCCGGCGGCGTCGCCTCGGCGGCGAAGGCGGCGACGGCCTCGGCGAGCGGCAGGGACGTGGACGCGGTCTCGCCGAGCCGGCGAACCGAGACGCTGCGCCCCTCGACCTCGCGGGCGCCCACGGCGAGGATCAGCGGCACCTTGGCCAGCGAGTGCTCGCGGACCTTGTAGGTGATCTTCTCGTTGCGGAGATCCGCCTCGGCGCGGATGCCGGCGGCCTTCAGCGCCGCGACGACCTCCGCGGCGTAGGCGTTGGCGTCCGAGACGATGGGCGCGACGACGACCTGGCGCGGCGCGAGCCACAGCGGCAGCTTGCCGGCATAGTGCTCGACGAGAAGTCCGATGAACCGCTCGAACGTGCCGAAGACGGCGCGGTGCAGCATCACGGGCCGGTGCTTCGCGCCGTCCTCGCCGACATAGGCGGCGTCGAGCCGCTCGGGCAGCACGTAGTCGAGCTGGAAGGTGCCCGCCTGCCAGGTGCGGCCGATCGCGTCGGTCAGGTGGAACTCGAGCTTCGGCCCGTAGAAGGCGCCCTCGCCGAGGGCGTAGTCGAACTCGATCCCGGCGGCGCCGAGCGCGTCGGCCAGCGCCTCCTCGGCCCGGTCCCAGGTCGCGTCGTCGCCGGCCCGGACATCGGGGCGGGTCGCGAGCTTGTAGGAGATTTTCGTCAGCCCCATGTGCCCGTAGACCCGGCCGAACAGGTCGAGGAAGCGCTTCGTCTCGGCGGCGATCTGGTCCTCGCGGCAGAAGATGTGCGCGTCGTCCTGGGTCATCTGGCGCACGCGCAGAAGCCCGTGCAGAGAGCCGTGCGCCTCGTTGCGGTGGCAGCAGCCGAACTCGGCCATGCGGATCGGCAGGTCGCGGTAGGACTTGGTGCCCTGGCGGAAGATCTGCACGTGGGCGGGGCAGTTCATCGGTTTCAGCGCCATCAGGTCGGCCTCGCCCGACAGGATCGGGTCGGCGTCCTCGTCCTCGACCGAAGGGATCTCGTCGGGAACCACGAACATGTTCTCGCGGAACTTGCCCCAGTGCCCGGAGAGCCGCCAGAGCTGCGAGTCGAGGAGCTGCGGGGTCTTGACCTCGACATAGCCGTCGGCGTCGAGCTGGCGGCGGATATAGGCCTCGAGCGCGCGCCAGATCACATAGCCGTTGGGGTGCCAGAACACCGATCCCACCGCCTCGGCCTGGAAATGGTAGAGGTCCATCTCGCGGCCGAGCTTGCGGTGGTCGCGTTTGGCCGCCTCCTCGAGCTGGTGGAGGTAGGCGTCGAGATCGGCCCTGGTGCGGAAGGCGACGCCGTAGATGCGCTGGAGCATCGGGCGGCGACTGTCGCCGCGCCAGTAGGCGCCCGCGATCGAGGTGAGCTTGAAGGCGTCGGGAGGAACCTGTCCGGTGTGGGCGAGGTGCGGTCCGCGGCAGAGGTCCTGCCAGGGTCCGTGCCAGTACATGCGCACGGGATCGGCCTCGGGGATCGCCTCGACCAGCTCGACCTTGTAGTTCTCGCCCGTCGCCTCGTAGTGGCGGATGGCGCGGTCGCGGTCCCAGACCTCGGTGCGCACGGGGTCGCGCACGGCGATGATCTCGCGCATCCGGGCCTCGATCAGACCGAGGTCGTCGGGGGTAAAGGGCTCGGAGCGGTCGAAGTCGTAGTACCAGCCGTTCTCGATCACCGGGCCGATGGTGACCTTCGTGTCGGGCCAGAGCTCCTGCACCGCGCGGGCCATGATATGGGCGCAGTCGTGGCGGATGAGCTCGAGCGCCGCCGGATCCTTCGCGGTGACGATGGCGAGGCGGGCGTCGCCGCCGATCGGGGTCGAGAGGTCGGAAAGGCGGTCGTCGATCGTGCAGGCGAGCGCGGCCTTGCCGAGCGATTTCGAGATGTCGGAGGCGATGTCGGCGGCGGTGACGCCGGCGCGGTAGCGGCGGACGGCGCCGTCGGGCAGCGTGACCGCCACCTCGCGCGCATCGGGGGCAAGGTCGGTCATCGCGGTCTCCTTCGGTATCGGCGCCTACGGCACGCCCGGGTCCAGGGACGGCAGCGCTAGTGCGCCCCTCCCGCCCTGTCAAGGCAGGCGCGCCATCGTCGTTTCTGGCGCCTCCGGCCGGGGCTCAGCCGTGGGGGGAAGGCAGCACGTCCTCGACGGTGGCGACGATCAGGTCGAGGTTCTCGGGGGCGCTGAAGCGGTGGTCGGCGTCGCGCACGAGGGTCAGGCGGACGTCGGGGCCTTCCGCGTGCGCCAGCAGGCGGAGCGCGACCGGGACGGGGACGTCGAGGTCGGCCGTCCCGTGCAGCAGTCGCAGCGGGAAGGGCAGCGCGAGGGGCGCGCGCAGGACGAGGTGGTCGCGGCCATCCTCGATCAGATGCCGGGTGATGACGTAAGGGTCGTCGGAGTACTCCGAGGGCGTCTCGACCCGCCCCTCGCGCATCAGCCGGTCGCGCTGGCCGGCGTCGAAGCCGGCCCACATCGAGTCTTCGGTGAAGTCGGGCGCGGCGGCGACGCCGACGATGGCGGCGACGCGGGCGGGCAGGCGGAGCGCGATAAGGAGCGCGATCCAGCCGCCCATCGAGGAGCCGACGAGCACCTGCGGGCCGCGGGTGAGCCGGCTCACCGCGTCGGCGGCGTCGCGGGCCCAGCCGCCGATCGAGCCCTGCTCGAAGTCGCCCGAGGAGGTGCCGTGTCCGGTGTAGTCGAAGCGCAGGAACGCCCGGCCGCGCTCGCGGGCCCAGGCCTCGAGGAACAGCGCCTTGGTCCCGGTCATGTCGGAGCGGAAGCCGCCGAGGAAGACGACGCCGGGCTCGGCGCCTTCGCTGCGCGCATGGGCGATGCGGCGGCCGTCGGGGAGGTCGAGGAACGAGGTCTGCATGGTCTCGGGGTAGCAGGGCGCGGCCCGCCGCGCCAGCGCCGACGGGGCGGCCGCGCTTGGCTTGGGCGTCGCGTCGCCGTAAGGAACCGACGGGCGCTGAGCCGCAACGGGACAGGAGGAACGGGGATGACACTGCACGCGAACCTGATCGGCGGGGAGTGGGTCGGGGGCGAGGCGGTCCCGAACGTCAACCCGGCGAACACCGCCGAGGTCGTCGGCGAGTACGCGCGCGCCACCGCCGCCGACGCCGGGGCCGCCATCGCCGCCGCGAAGGCGGCCTTCCCGGCGTGGAGCCGGTCGGGGCCGCTGGAGCGGCACGCCGTGCTGTCGAAGGCCGCGGCCGAGATCCTCGCCCGCAAGGAGGAGCTCGGCACGCTGCTGAGCCGCGAGGAAGGCAAGACGCTGGCCGAGGGGATCGGCGAGACGATCCGCGCCGCCCAGATCTTCGACTTCTTCGCCGGCGAGTGCCTGCGGCTCACGGGCGAGATCCTGCCCTCGGTGCGCCCCGGGGTCGGCGTGGAGATCACCCGCGAGGCGGTCGGCCCGGTCGGACTGATCACGCCCTGGAACTTCCCGATCGCGATCCCGGCCTGGAAGATCGCGCCGGCGCTCGCCTGGGGCAACACCGTCGTCATCAAGCCCGCCGATCTCGTCCCCGGCTGCGCCTGGGCGCTGGCGGACATCCTGCACCGCGCCGGCCTGCCCAAGGGGGTGCTGAACCTCGTCATGGGCAAGGGCTCCGTGGTCGGGCAGGCGATCCTCGACAGCCCGGACATCAGGGCGGTCAGCTTCACCGGCTCGGTCGGGACCGGGCGGCGGGTGGCGGAGGCGTCGGTGAAGGCAATGCGCAAGTTCCAGCTCGAGATGGGCGGCAAGAACCCGATGGTGGTCCTCGACGACGCCGATCTCGAGGTCGCGGTCGACGCCTGCCTGAACGGCGCCTTCTTCTCGACCGGCCAGCGCTGCACGGCGTCGTCGCGCCTGATCGTGCAGGACGGCATCCACGACCGCTTCGTGGCGCGGTTGAAGGAGCGGATGGAAGCCCTTGTAATCGGTGATCCGCTCGACAAGGCGACGCAGATCGGGCCGGTCGTGGACGCGGGGCAGCTCGAGCAGGACGAAAAGTACATCGCCATCGGCAGGGACGAGGGCGCGGAGCTGGTCGGCGGCGCGCGGGTGAAGAAGGCGACCGAGGGCTTCTTCCTCGCCCCCGCGCTCTTCGTGGGCGCGACGAACGCCATGCGGGTCAGCCGGGAGGAGATCTTCGGGCCGGTGGCGAGCGTGATCCGGGTGAAGGACTACGACGAGGCGCTGGCGGTGGCGAACGACACCGATTTCGGCCTGTCGGCTGGGATTTGCACGACGTCGCTCAAGCACGCCACCCACTTCAAGCGCAACAGCCAGGCGGGGATGGTGATGGTGAACCTGGCGACGGCGGGCGTGGATTTCCACGTGCCCTTCGGCGGCTCCAAGGGCTCGTCCTTCGGCCCGCGCGAGCAGGGGCGGTACGCAGCGGAGTTCTACACCACGGTCAAGACGGCCTATACCGCCGCCGGGTGACGGGGGCGGGGCAAGGGTCGGGAACGGCTCGGAAGATCCGGGCCGGAACGTGGCTGGAAGGCGGCTGGAAACAGGCTTGCCGCTTTTTGGCCGGACGTTAACGCGCGGGGGCGCAAAGGCGCCACCCGCCGGCCTCTCGCGGCGGAGGGATCAGCCGCGGGCGGCGGTCTTGCGGGCGACGCGGGCGCGGATGCGGTCGACG
The DNA here is from genome assembly GCF_017995835.1 of Amaricoccus sp. GTDB lineage: Bacteria > Pseudomonadota > Alphaproteobacteria > Rhodobacterales > Rhodobacteraceae > Amaricoccus. The sequence goes on along the minus strand of NZ_JAGOID010000002.1, from coordinate 50,593 downwards.
TCGATGCGCGGCGTCGCGGCGAAGAGTGTGCGGGTGTAGGGGTGCTCCGGCGCGGCGAAGATCGCGTCGCGGCTGCGGTACTCCACCGCCTCGCCGAGGTTCATCACCATCACCTCGTCGGCGACGTGGCGCACCACCGAGAGGTCGTGCGAGATGAAAACATAGGTGAGGTCGTACTCGTCCTGAAGGTCCTGGAGCAGGTTCAGGATCTGCGCCTGCACCGAGAGGTCGAGCGCGGAGACCGGCTCGTCGAGGACCAGCAGCGCGGGGTGGACCATGATGGCGCGGGCGATGGCGATGCGCTGGCGCTGGCCGCCGGAGAACATGTGCGGGTAGCGGTTGAAATGCTGGCCGCGCAGCCCGACCCGCAGCAGCATCTCCATCGCCCGGTCGCGCCGTTCGGCGGCGGAGAGCGAGGTGTTGAGCTTCAGCGGTTCGGCCAGCACGTCGCCGATCTTCTGGCGCGGGTTCAGCGAGCCGTAGGGGTTCTGGAACACGATCTGCACCTTGCGGCGCAGGTCGGGGGGGACGCCGGTGCGGGCGATGTCGACCTTCTCGCCGTCGATCAGCAGCTCGCCCCCGGAGGGCGCGTCGATCATGGTGATGATGCGGGCGAGCGTCGACTTGCCGCAGCCGGATTCGCCGACGACGGCCAGCGTGCTGCCGCGGTCCACCTTGAGGTCGATGCCCTTGAGCGCGCGGACGGTGCGCGTGCCCCCGAACACGCCGCCCGAGACGTAGTCGCGGGTGACGCCGCGCGTCTCGAGCACCGGGACGCCGGCGGCAGGGGGCGTCGCCGGGGCGCTCATCCCGCCGTCTCCGCGGAGGGAACGAAGGAGGAGACGGTGGACAGGCGGCCCCCCTTGGCGTTCTCCGGCAGCGCCGAGAGCAGCGCGCGGGTATAGGGACTGCGCGGGTTCTCGAAGAGGGTCAGGACGTCGCTGTCCTCCATCTTGCGGCCGTTGTACTGCACCACGACGCGGTCGGCGGTCTCGGCCACCACGCCCATGTCGTGGGTGATGAGCACCAGCGCCATGCCGTTCTCGGCCTGGAGCCGCAGCAGCAGGTCGAGCACCTGCTTCTGGACGGTGACGTCGAGCGCGGTCGTCGGCTCGTCGGCGATCAGCAACCGCGGCGTGCAGGCGGTGGCGATGGCGATCATCACCCGCTGGCACTGGCCGCCGGACATCTGGTGCGGGAAGGAGGCGAGCCGTTCCTCCGGCTGGGGGATGCCGACCTGGGTGAGCAGCTCGATCGCGCGATGGCGACGGTCAGCGGCCGAGAGCCCGGTGTGTTCGCGCAGCGTCTCCTCGATCTGGAAGCCGACGGTGAAGCAGGGATTGAGGCTCGCGACCGGCTCCTGGAAGATCATGGCGATCTCGCGCCCCGACAGGTTGCGCCGCTCGCGCGCGGTCAGGCGCAGGAGGTCGCGGCCGTCGAAGCGCATGGCGTCCGCCGTCACCCCGGCGATGGCGGGCAGGAGACCCATGACGGCGAGCATGGCGACGGACTTGCCGGAGCCGGACTCGCCGACGATCGCCAGCACCTCGCCGGCGTCGACGGAGACGTCGAGACCCTGCACGGCGTCGAAGCGTCCGGCCGCGGTCGGGAAGGACACGGTAAGATTGCGGACCTCGAGCAGCGGCATGGCGTCAGCTCCGCTTCAGCTTGGGGTCGAGCGTGTCGCGCAACCCGTCGCCGATCAGGTTGATGGCGAGGACGGTGACGAGGATGGCGATGCCGGGCATCGTCACCACCCACCAGGCGCTGGTGATGAACTCGCGGGCCTCGGCGAGCATGGTGCCCCATTCCGGCGTCGGCGGCTGCGCGCCCATGCCGAGGAAGCCCAGCGCCGCGGCGTCGAGGATGGCGTTGGAGAAGGAGAGCGTCGCCTGCACGATCAGCGGCCCGAGGCAGTTCGGCAGGATGGTGACCAGCATCAGCCGCAGGGTGCCGGCGCCGGCGACCCGGGCCGAGGTGACGTATTCGCGGTGCTTCTCCGCCATCACCGCGCCGCGGGTCAGGCGGGCGAAATGCGGCTGGAGCACCACGGCGATGGCGAGCATGGCGTTGAAGAGCCCGGGACCGATGATCGCCACGAGCACGAGCGCGAGCAGCAGCGAGGGGAAGGCGAGGATGATGTCCATCACCCGCATGATCAGCCCGTCGATCCAGCCGCCGAAATAGCCGGCGACGAGGCCGACGAGGATGCCGGAGACGAGCGCGAGCGTGACGACGACGAGGCCGATGGCCAGCGAATAGCGCGCCCCGAAGATCAGCCGCGACAGGATGTCGCGGCCGAGCGCGTCGGTGCCGAGCAGGAATTCCGGCCGGCCCTTGTCCGTCCATGCCGGGGGCACGAGGAGCGCGTCGCGGAACTGCGCGGTCGGGTCGTGGGGCGCGATCAGCGGCGCGAAGATCGCGGTCAGCACCATGAGCGCGATGACCACGAGCCCGATCACCGCCCCGCGATTGGCGAGGAAGTAGCGCCAGTTCTCGCGCAGCGGCGAGATCGGCGGCGGACCGAGCGGCTCCTGCTCGGCCGTTCCTAGATGCGGATCATCTGTGGCGGACACGGGGGTTGATCAATCCATAGAGGAGGTCGACGGTCAGGTTCACCACCATGACCACCGCGGCGATCAGCAGGAGCCCGCCCTGCACCACCTGGTAGTCGCGGCGTGAGATGGAATCGATCATCCACTTGCCGATGCCCGGCCAGGAAAAGATCGTCTCGGTCAGGATCGCGCCGCCCATCAGCACGCTGACCTGGAGGCCGATGGTGGTGACGACGGGGATGAGCGCGTTCCTCAGCGCGTGCAGCCAGATCACCCGGCGCTGCGCGAGGCCCTTCGACTTCGCGGTCATGATGTAGACCTCGCCGAGCACTTCGAGCATCGCCGAGCGGGTCTGGCGGGCGATCACCGCGAGCGGGATCGTCGCGAGCACGATGGTCGGCAGGATCAGGTGGTGGACGGCGGACCAGAAGGCGGCGGGCTTGCCGGCGAGGAGGCTGTCGATCAGCATGAATCCGGTGACGGAGGGGAAGAACTGCGTGAGCGAGATCCGCCCCGAGACCGGCGTCCAGCCGAGCGTGGTCGAGAAGAAGATGATGAGCAGCAGCGCCCACCAGAAGATCGGCATCGAGTAGCCGACGAGCGCCACGCCCATGGTCGCCTGGTCGATCCAGCTGCCGCGCCGGATCGCCGAGAGGATGCCGGCCGCGACCCCGAGCACGGTGGCGAGCACGATGGCGCAGAGGGCGAGCTCCAGCGTCGCCGGAAAGCGCGCCATGAATTCGGAGAGCACCGGCTTCTTCGTCGAGAAGGAATAGCCGAAATCGCCGTGCAGCAGCCCGACGACATAGTCCGCGTATTGCTTCAGGAGCGGCTGGTCGAAGCCGAACTGCGCCATCAGCTCGGCGTGGCGCTCGGGCGAGACGCCGCGCTCGCCCGCCATCAGGATCACCGGATCCCCGGGCAGGAGCCGGATGAACAGGAAGGCCACGAGCGTGATGCCGATGAAGGTCGGCACGATCAGCAGCAGCCGGTTGAGGATGAAGCGCAGCATGGACGCCTCCCGTGTGGCGGGCGCCGGGAGCGGCGCCCGTCACGTATGCCTTACTCGGTCTTGTCGACGCCGACGAAGCGGTGGATGCCGACCGGATCCTGGGCGAAGCCGGTCACGTTGGCGCGCATCGGCACCGTCGCGATCGAGTGGGCGATGGTCGCCCACGGGGCCTGCTCCTTGAAGATCACCTGCGCCTCGTCGTAGAGCGGCTTGCGCTCCTCCTGGGCGAAGATGGTCTTGGCCTTCTGGATCAGGTCCTCGTAAGGCTGGTGGCACCACTGGGCGCGGTTGTTGGCGCCGACCGCGTCGCAGCCGAGCAGCACGCCGAGGAAGTTGTCGGGGTCGGCGTTGTCGCCGGTCCAGCCGAGCAGGACGGCGCCGTCACGGTCCTTGGCCGAGGACTGCGCCAGGTACTCGCCCCATTCCATCGAGATGATCTCGACCTTGACGCCGACGGCGGCGAAGTCGGCCTGAAGCAGTTCGGCCATGCGCCGCGCGTTCGGGTTGTAGGGCCGCTGCACCGGCATCGCCCAGATCTTCATCGACAGGTCGGTGACGCCCGCCGCCTCGAGCTCGGCCTTTGCCGCCTCGGGGTCGTAGGGGTCGTCGGTCAGGGAATCGTTGAAGGCCCAGGACGTCGGCGGCAGCGGGGCGACGGCGGCGGTGCCGACGCCCTGGAACACGGCCTCGATGATCGCGTGCTTGTTGATCGCCTTGTTCAGCGCCTTGCGCACCTCGGGCTTGTCGAACGGCGGCATCAGCGTGTTGTAGGCGAGGTAGCCGATGTTGAAGCCTTCCTGCTGCATGACGTTCAGGTCGGCGTTGCCCTTAAGCCCGTCGATGTCGGCGGGGTTCGGGTAGGGGATGATGTCGCACTCGCCGGCGACGAGCTTCTGCTGGCGCACGCCGGCGTCGACGGTGATGGCGAAGATCAGGTCGTCGATCGCCTGCTTGCCGTTCCACCATTCCGGGTTGGCCTGGTAGCGGATCACCGCGTCCTGCTGGTAGTCGACGAAGGTGAACGGGCCGGTGCCCACGGGCAGGACGTTGAACTGCTCGCGGGTTCCGGCCGCCTCGAGCTGGTCGGCGTATTCCTTGGAGACGATCGAGGCGAAGTCCATCGGGAAGGTGGCGAGCACGGTCGCGTCCGGGCGGTTCAGCACGAACTTCACGGTCATGTCGTCGACCTTGACGATCTCCTTGAGCGAGGAGGCCATGGTCGAGTTGAAATACTCCCAGGCGATGCCCGGGGCGTATTCGTACCAGGGGCTCTCCTTGTCGAACTGGCGCATGAAGGTGAACACCACGTCGTCGGCGTTCATGTCGCGCGTCGGCGTGAAGTAGGCGGTGGTCTGGAACTTGACGCCGGGGCGCAGGTGGAAGGTGATCTCGGTGCCGTCCTCCGACACTTCCCAGCTCTCGGCGAGGCCGGGCTCGGTCTCGGTCGAGCCCTTCTGGAACTCGATCAGGCGATCGTAGACGGTGCGGGAGGCGGCGTCGAAGGTGGTGCCCGAGGTCCAGGGCGCCGGGTCGAAGCCCTCGGGCGAGCCCTCGCTGCAATAGACGAGCGTCTTGGCCTGCGCGGCGCCCGCCAGCAGCAGGCCCGACGCGGTCGCGGCGAGCAGCGTGTTGATCAGTCTCATCTCTTTCCTACCCCTTGGAATGGACGACGCATTCATCGCCCGGGCCTCCCTTGTCGCTCGGGTCACGCTCTGCGGCGCTCCGGGCGCGGGGCGTTCGGCGCCCCGTGGACCGGATCAGGTTAGGTGATAAGACGCTCGGCGTGCAATAGGGGCGGAGGCGGACATGGGCGGGACGGGACGCGAGGCGGAGCGGCTGGCGCGGCTTCGCGCGGCGATGGAGCACGAGGGCCTCGACGCCGTGGCGATCGTGCCCGGCGCGAACTTCTACTACCTGACGGGTGCGAGCTTTCACCTGATGGAGCGGCCGACGCTGTTCGTGGTGACCAGCGAGGGGCTCGTCCACGCGGTGATGCCGGTTCTCGAGCGATCGCGCTGGCAGGCGGTCGCCCCCGACGCGGAGACGACCTACTGGCAGGACGCCGACGGCTACGAGGACGCCTTCGCGGCGCTGGCCAGGCGGATCGCGCCGGCGCGGATCGGGGTAGAGGGCCAGCGGATGCGGGTCTTCGAGGCCGAGGCGCTGCGCCGGGCCCTGCCGGCGGCGGCCGTCGTCGATGCGCAGGCGGCGATCTCGGGGATGCGGCTCCTCAAGGACGCAGCCGAGATCGACGCGCTCCGCCGGGCGATCGCGATCAGCGAGGCGGCGCTCGCGGCGACGCTGGGCGTGGCGGCCGCCGGCATGACCGAGACGGCGTTCCGCGGCCGCCTCGCCGCCGAGATGCTCGACGCCGGCGCCGACGGGCTGTCCTTCGAGCCGATCGTGCTCGCCGGACCCGCCTCGGCCGACCCGCACGGCTCGGCGAGCCCGGACCGCCGGCTGGAGCGCGGCCAGCCGCTGCTGATCGACTACGGCGCCGCCTGGGGCGGCTACATGGCCGACATCACCCGCACGGTCTTCGTCGGCGCCGCGCGCCCGGAGCACGCCGACATCTACGAGGCGGTGCGGCTCGCCAACGAGGTCGGGCGCACCGTCGCCGCCCCGCCGATGACGCTCGACGCGCTCGACCGCCGCGTCACCGAGAGCCTGCGCGGCTCGGGCTTCGCCGAACTCGTGGTGCACAAGACCGGCCACGGCCTCGGCCTCGACGTCCACGAGGCGCCGCAGGTGATGGTCGGCAACCTGCAACCGATCGAGGCCGGCATGGTGTTCACCATCGAGCCGGGCCTCTATCGCGAGGGCGACATCGGCGTGCGCATCGAGGACGACGTCCTGGCGACCGCGAGCGGCGCCACGTCGCTGACGAGCTTCGAGCGGTCGCTGACGCTGATCGGCTGAAGGCGGCGGCGACGGGGCAGGGACACGCCCGCCGCGTCAGCCGCCGCCGGCTGCGGGGGTGACCATGGCGGCGATGGCGCGGGGCATGTCGAGGCGGCCGATCACGCGGCCGTCCGCGCCGACGACCGACATGGCGTCGACGCTGTTCGAGACCATCTGCTTGACGGCTGCGTCGAGCGTCGTCTCCGGAGCCACCTGCGGGCCGGCGGGCGCGGAAGCGTCGGGCGGGCCCATCACCGCGTCGACGCGGATCACCCGGCCGCGGTTCACCTCGCGCACGAAGGTCGCGACGTAGTCGTCGGCCGGGCGCAGCACGATGTCCTGGCTCGTGCCCTGCTGGATCACCCTCCCGTCGCGCAGGATGGCGATCTGGTCGCCGAGCCGCAGCGCCTCGTCGAGGTCGTGGGTGATGAAGACGATGGTCTTGCGCAGCTCCTTTTGCAGATCGAGAAGCACGGTCTGCATGTCCACCCGGATCAGCGGATCGAGCGCCGAATAGGCCTCGTCCATCAGCAGGATCGGCGCGTCGTTGGTCAGCGCGCGGGCGAGCCCCACGCGCTGCTGCATGCCGCCGGAGAGCTGGTTGGGATAGCGGTCCTCGTACCCATTGAGGCCGACCCGCTCGATCCAGCGCATCGCCCGCTCGCGCTGCTCGGCCCGCGGCGCGCCCTGCACCTCCAGCCCGTAGACGGCGTTGTCGAGCACGGTCCGGTGCGGCAGCAGCGCGAACTTCTGGAACACCATCGCGGTCTGGTGACGGCGGAACGCCCGCAGCTCGTCCGGGGACATCGCCACCACGTCCTGCCCGCCGACGAGCACCTGCCCGAAGGTCGGGTCGATCAGCCGGTTCACGTGGCGGATCAGCGTCGACTTGCCCGAGCCGGACAGGCCCATGATCACCTGGATCGACCCGGCCGGCATCGAGATGTTGATGTCGTCGAGGCCGAGGACATGGGCGTGCCGCCGGTTCAGCTCGGCCTTGGTCATTCCGGCGCGCACCGCGTCGACATAGGCCGCACCGTTCGCGCCGAAGATCTTGTAGAGGTTGCGGATCTCGATCCCGGTCCCGCCGGACGGCGGCTCAGCCATGGACCACCTCCCGGTGCCTCTGCAACCGGCGGCCGTAGGCCTGGCTCACCCGGTCGAACATCACGGCGATGCCGACGATGGCGAGGCCGTTGAACATGCCGAGCGTGAAATACTGGTTGGAGATCGCCTTCAGCACCGGCTGGCCCAGGCCCTGCACGCCGATCATCGCCGCGATCACCACCATGGCGAGCGCCATCATGATCGTCTGGTTCACGCCCGTCATGATCGTCGGCAGCGCCAGCGGCAGCTGCACCGTCCAGAGCTTCTGCCAGGACGAGGCGCCGAAGGCGTCGGCCGCCTCGATCACGTCGCGGTCGACGAGGCGGATGCCGAGGTCGGTCAGCCGGATCATCGGCGGCAGGGCATAGATCACCACCGCGATCAGGCCCGGCACCTTGCCGATGCCGAGGAGCATGACGACGGGGATCAGGTAGACGAAGCTCGGCATCGTCTGCATCACGTCGAGGATCGGGTTGACGAAAGCGCGAACCCGGTCGGAGCGCGCCATCCAGATCCCGAGCGGGATGCCGACGGCGATCGAGAGCACCGTGCAGACGACGATCATCGAGATCGTGCGCATCGTGTCCTCCCACATGCCGAAATAGCCGATCAGCACCAGCGTGCCGACCGCGCCGGCGACCACGCGCCAGTTCCGGCTCGCGGCCCAGGCGATCAGCGCGACGAGGATCAGGATGATCGGCCAGGGCGTCTGGGTCATGAACCGCTCGGACTGGACGAGGAACCAGCGCAACGGTTCGAAGAACGCCTCGATACTGTCGCCATAGGCGCGGGTGAAGGCGCGAAAGCCGTCGTCGATCGTCTTCTTGAGATCGCGCAGCAGCGCGTCGTTCATTTGCGGGAAGCTGGTCAGCCAGTCCATCGTCCTCTCCCTGCCGTCCTGCGGGTGGGGGGCCGCCGTCCCCCGCCCCGCCGTCTCCGGCGGGGCGGTCCGTCGCGGCGGGCGGCGCTCAGAGCGCCGCCTTGACCTTCTCGGCGACCTCGGGGCTCACCCACTGGGTCCAGACGTCGGGGCTTTCATTCAGGAAGTGGAGCGCGCCGTCCTCGCCGGTCGCCTGGTTGTCGGTCATCCAGGCCAGCAGCTTGTTGACCGTCGCATTGTCCCAGCGGCGGGCCTTGAAGTAGTCCATGACCGGGCCGGCGCGTTCGGCGAACCCGGTGGTCACGAGCGTCTCGACCCGGTCGACCGGCCAGGTGTTGAGCTTCGGGTCCGGGCAGTCCGGGACGGAGTTGCAGCGCTTCCACTCCGCCTCGTCGAGCGGCGCGTCGAAGCCGAGCTTGACCATCTCGTACTTGCCGAGCAGCGAGGTCGGGGCCCAGTAGTAGCCCATCCAGCCCTCGCCGCGCTCGTAGGCCTTGGCGAGCGAGCCGTCGAGCCCGGCGGCCGAGCCCGGATCGACGAGGACGAAGCCCTTGTCGGCCGCGCCGTAGGCCCTGAAGAACTGGCCCGTCACGTTGGCGCCGCCCCAGCCCTGCGGTCCGTTGACGACGGCGCCCTTGCCCGGATCCTCGGCGTCGGGGAAGAGCTCGGGATGGGCGAGCGCGTCGGCGATGGTCTTGATCTCGGGGTTCGCGTCGGCGACGTATTTGGGGATCCACCAGCCCTGGTCGCCGCCGTCGGCGAGCGAGGCGCCGGTCGACACGATCTTGCCGTCGGCGATGCCGCCCTGCACGATCTCGGGCAGGAGATCCACCCAGCCCTCCGGCGCGACGTCGGGTTCGCCCTTCTCGACCATCGAGGTGATGGTGGGCACGGTGTCGCCGATGGTGATCTCCGCGTCGCAGCCGAAGCCGTGCTCGAGGATGAAGGCGTCGAGGTTCGCCAGCACCTCGGCCGACTGCCAGTTCATGCTCGCGATGGTCACGTCGCCGCACTCCTGGGCCGATGCGGCCGAGGCTGTCGCGGCGAGGCCGATCGCGAGCGCCGAAGTGGTGAGGAGGTGTCTCATGCGTCAGGTCTCCCTGCTGGAGGATTGAATGGGGCCGGCTTCGGGCCGGTCTGTCGTTGCGTCACGTCGGCTCGGCCGCGGGTGCGGGGGAGGCGGCGGCGCCTCCCCTTGATGCGCCTCCGGGCCGGGCCGCGGATGGGCGCGGGCGACCCCCTGGGGGCGAAACCCGCCTTCTCCGTCCGGGCGGGCGGCGGCGCTCAGCATTCCGGCAGGTTGACGGCGAGCCCGCCGGTCGAGGTTTCCTTGTACTTCACGCTCATGTCGTGGCCGGTCTGGCGCATCGTCTCGATGCAGGCGTCGAGCGGCACGACGTGCACGCCGTCGCCGCGCAGCGCCAGAGAGGCGGCGGCGACGGCCTTGATGGCGCCAAGCCCGTTGCGCTCGATGCAGGGCACCTGCACGAGGCCCTTCACCGGGTCGCAGGTCATGCCGAGGTGATGCTCGAGCGCGATCTCGGCGGCGTTCTCGATCTGCGCGTTCGAGCCGCCGAGCGCGGCGCACAGGCCGGCGGCGGCCATGGCGGCGGCGGAGCCGACCTCGCCCTGGCACCCGACCTCGGCGCCCGAGATCGAGGCGTTGGTCTTGATGATGCCGCCGACGGCGGCGGCGGTCAGCAGGAAGTCGTGGACCCCCGCGTGGGTCGCGCCGACGCAGTGGTCGCGGTAGTAGCGGATGACGGCGGGGATGACGCCGGCGGCGCCGTTCGTCGGCGCGGTGACGACCTGGCCGCCGGCGGCGTTCTCCTCGTTCACCGCCATGGCGTAGACCGAGAGCCAGTCGTTGACGACATGCGGCTGGGCGGCGTTGTTGCCGCGCTCGGCGAGGAGCGCCTGGTGGATCGCCCGGGCGCGGCGGCGGACCTTGAGGCCGCCGGGGAGCGTGCCATCGGTGGCGAGGCCGCGGTCGATGCAGGCGTCCATCACCGTCCAGAGCCGGTCGAGGCCCGCGTCGATCGGCCCGGCGCCCCCGGCGGTCTCGTTGGCGCGCTTCATCGCGGCGATCGAGAGGCCGGAGGCCGCGCCCATCGCCAGCATCTCGGCGGCGGTGGCGAAGGGAAAGGGGCGGTCCACCCGGGCGTCGTCGCCCCGCAGCGCCTCGGTCCTGAGCTGGCGCTCGGTCAGGACGAAGCCGCCGCCGACGGAATAGTAGGTCTCGGTCAGGTGCAGGTTGCCGGCGGCGTCGAAGGCCCGGAGCACCATGCCGTTGGCGTGGCCGGGGAGCGGCGGGCCATAGTCGAAGACCACGCCCTTGTGCGGATCGAAGGCGAGCGCGCCCACGCCGGGGACGTCGATGCGGCCGGTCTCGCGCAGCGCGGCGAGGCGGCGCTCGGCCTCCTCGGGGTCGAGCGTGTCGGGGACGAAGCCGAGAAGGCCGAGGATCACGGCGCGGTCGGTGGCGTGGCCCTTGCCGGTGAAGGCGAGGCTGCCGTGCAGCGTCGCCTGCACCCGGACCGCGACGCCGGAGCCGGGAATGCGATCGGCGCCGTCGCGCAGGGCGTCGAGGAAACGCGCGGCCGCGATCATCGGACCCATCGTGTGCGAGGACGAGGGGCCGACGCCGACCTTGAAGATATCGAAGACGCTCAGGAACATCGTGACACCCCGATCCCACTATCGGACGCGACGGGGGGCGATGTCGAGCGCCGTCTCGGGGTCCGGCGGCCAGTTCGGGCAGCGGTGTGCGCCCGCCCCGCCGGTCCGGCGAGCCGAGGCGGCCTGCAATCAGATCGGAAGCGGGTTGGCGGGTCGCGTGACGCCAGAGCGAACTTCAGGCCGCCTGAGCGGGCTGCGGGCAGGTCGTCCGGGTCGGGTCTGGTGTGCCGACACCACCTACCTGCCGATGTGTCGGGGCTTCCTCTATCTGGTCGCCGTGATGGATTGGTCCACGCAAGGTTCTGGCCTGGCGCATCTCGGCATCCCGCACTATGCGCTCAAGACCAAGACCGGCCCGCGACTGATGGAACCCTTCCGAGGACCAGCCACCAAGAACGTTCCGGCCGCTATGGATGCCGCCTAGGGAAGGTGGCTTTCGAGCCAGGAGGGCGATTGGCGTTACAAACCCGCCAGCCGGTCGCGGGCGGCGGCGAGGATCGTGATCTCCTCCTCCAGCGCCTCCAACCGGGCGCGGGCCTCGTCGATCACCTCCTCGGGCGCGCGCGCCATGAAGGCGGCGTTCCCGAGCTTCGATCGCAACCCGCCCGCCTCGCGCTCCTGTTTCTCGATCGCCTTCGCCAGCCGCACCCGCTCGGCGTCCACGTCGATCACGCCCGCGAGCGGGATCGCGAAGGCGAAGCCGCCGACCGTGACCGTGACGGCCCCCTTCGGCGCCTCGGTCGCCGTCTCGAAGCGCTCGATCCGCGCGAGCCGCGCCACCAGCGCCCGGTTGCGGTCGAGCCAGGCCGGCTCCGCCGTTTCGACGGTGACGAGCGTCACCTTCGCGCCGGCCGGCACGTGCATCTGGGCGCGCACCGAACGGATCTCGTCGACCAGCCCGACCACTGCGTTCATCTCCGCGTCGGCCTCCGCGTCGATCATCTCCGCCCCGAAGGTCGGCCAGTCGCCGAGCGCGAGCACGGTCCCGCGCTCCGCCGTCTGCCCCCAGAGCGCCTCGGTGACGAAGGGCATGATCGGATGCAGCATGACGAGGCACTGCTCCAGCGCCCACGCCATGGTCGCCCGCGTCTCGGCCGCCGTCTCCGGGTCGGCGAGGAGCGGCTTGGCGAACTCGACGTACCAGTCGCAGACCTTGCCCCAGACATGGCCATAGAGCGCCGCCGCGGCGTCGTTGAAGCGGTACTCCCCGAGCGCCGCGTCGAGCGCGACGCGCAGCCGCCCCGTCTCGCCGACGATCCACTTGTTGGCGGTCAGCCGCACGCCCGTGGGCTCGAAGCCCGGCACGGGCCGGCACTCGTTCATCTCGGCGAAGCGCGCGGCGTTCCAGAGCTTGGTGCCGAAGTTGCGATAGCCCGCGATCCGGTCCCGGGAGAGCTTGAGGTCGCGCCCCATCGCCGCCATCGCCGCGAGCGTGAAGCGCACCGCGTCCGCCCCGTACTCGTCGATCAGCTCCAGCGGGTCGAGCACGTTGCCGAGCGATTTCGACATCTTCTTGCCCTTCTCGTCGCGGACGAGCGGGTGGACATAGACATCGCGGAACGGAACCTCGCCGACGAGCGCGAGCTGCATCATCATCATCCGGGCGACCCAGAAGAACAGGATGTCGAAGCCGGTGACGAGAACGGAGGTCGGATAGTAGCGGCGCAGGTCGTCGGTCTCCTCGGGCCAGCCGAGCGTGCCGATCGGCCAGATGCCGGAGGAGAACCAGGTGTCGAGGACGTCGGGGTCGCGCCGGAGCATGACGAAGGCGACGTCAGCCTCCTCGGGGAACTCGCCGGCGACGTCCTCGGACTCGCCCTCGAAGCGGACGATGACCCGCTCGCCCATGCGGGCGCGATACCAGGCCTCGGCGTCCTCGCGCACCGCCTCGCGGCTCGCGCCGCAGAAGGCGCGCACCAGCCGCCCATGCTCGGCGAAAACGTGCGGCTCGTCCGCCGGCGGGGTTGCCCCCCCGGCCTCGTGCTGCAGCCGTCCCTGCGGATCCACCCAGTCGCCATACCACACCGGGATCTGGTGCCCCCACCAGAGCTGGCGCGAGATGCACCAGGGCTCGATGTTCTCGAGCCAGTGGAAATAGACCTTCTCCTGGCTTTCCGGCAGGATGCGGGTGCGGCCCTCGCGCACCGCCGCCATTGCCGGGCCGGCGAGCTTTTCGGCGTCGACGTACCACTGGTCCGTCAGGAACGGCTCGATCGCGACCCTGGAGCGGTCGCCGTGCGGGACGGTGTGGGTCTCGGCGTCGATGCCGTCGAGCCAGCCCTGGTCCTTCGCCAGCGCGACGATCAGCTCGCGCGCCTCGTAGCGGTCCATGCCGTCGAGATCGGCGAGCTCGTCGCCGCCGTCGATGCCGGCCCAGAACCCGGCGTTGTCGCGAAGCGCAATCCGCGCCCGGGTGTCCATGACGTTGATCGCGCCGAGCCCGGCGCGCTTGCCGACCTCCCAGTCGTTGAAGTCGTGCGCCGGCGTGATCTTCACCGCGCCGGTGCCCTTCTCGGGGTCGGCGTAGGCGTCGGCGACGATCGGGATGGAGCGCCCGACCAGCGGCAGGCGCACCGTCCTGCCGACGAGGTGGGCATAGCGCGGGTCATCGGGGTGGACCGCGACGCCGGTGTCGCCGAGCATGGTCTCCGGCCGGGTGGTGGCGACGACGAGATAGTCCCGCGTCTCGAACGCCGTCGGCCTGCCGTCCTCGTCGAAGGCGACCGGGTGCTCGCAGGTCGCGCCGCCTTCCAGCGGGTAACGCAGGCGCCAGAGGCTGCCCATCTCCTCGACCTGCTCGACCTCGAGGTCGGAAATCGCCGTTTCGAAATGTGGATCCCAGTTGACCAGACGCTTGCCGCGGAAAATGAGCCCGCGCTCGTAAAGCGTGACGAAGGCGCGCAGAACCGCGTCGTGGAAGTTGCCTTCCTCGCCCGCCGGCGCCGCCGGGGCGCCCGACATGGTGAAGGCGTTCCGCGAAAGGTCGAAGCTGTCTCCCAGCCGCTCGCACTGGCGCAGGATCGTGCCGCCCGACTGCGCCTTCCACTCCCAGACCTTCCTGACGAAGGCGTCGCGCCCCATCTCGCGCCGACCCGGCGCCTTGGCCTTCGCCAGCTCGCGCTCGACGACCATCTGCGTGGCGATGCCGGCATGGTCGAGGCCGGGTTGCCACAGCGTGTCGAAGCCCTGCATCCGCTTCCAGCGCGCCAGGATGTCCATCAGCGTGTGGTTGAAGGCATGGCCCATGTGCAGGCTGCCGGTGACGTTCGGCGGCGGCAGCAGGATGGAAAAGGCGTCCGCCCCCGGCCGCGCGTGCGCGCCGGCCGCGAAGGCGCCGGCCTCGCGCCACAGCGCGCTGATCCGCGGCTCCTCGGCGGCGGCGTCGAAGGTCTTTTCCATGGTCGCCTCGGGGTCGCGGCAGGGGTTGGGGCGTGGGCGATCCTTCTAGCGGCGGGCGGGACGGAGGGAAAGACCCAGGCGGGGCAGCGCCGCCGGGGCGTCCGGGTTCGCCCGGACCGGAACCACCGCTTGACCCGTCGCCGGTCGCGCCCATAGCGTCGCCCCGGTCGCGTCGCAGCGCGCAATCTTCTTGCGCGCCGGATCGGGCGATGCGTCCTTCTTCCCGGTTGTCTGCGCGCAAAGGAGACACGCAATGAACAGACCAGCCACCGACCGCCGACCGCATCCCGGGGCTGGCGCGCCCCCGGGCGGCGAGGGCGGGGCGCTCGCCGGCATCGCGCTGCGGTTCACCGCCTGGGCCGAACGCTGGTTCCCCGACGCCTTCATCTTCGTCGCGATCGCGGTGGTCGTCGTCGCCGCCGGCGCGCTCGCCAACGGCGCCTCGCCGGGGGCGGTCACGGCGGCGTTCGGCGACGGCTTCTGGACGCTCATCCCCTTCACCATGCAGATGGCGTTCGTCACCATCGGCGGCTACGTCGTGGCGACCTCGCCACCGATGCAGCGGCTGATCGACCGCTTCGCCCTGATCCCCAAGACCAGCCGCGGCGCCGTCGGCTTCGTCGGCGCCGTCAGCATGCTCTTCTCGCTGCTCAGCTGGGGTCTCAGCCTGATCTTCGGCGGCCTGCTCGTCCGCGCGATCGCGCGGCGGACCGACCTGCGCGTCGACTACCGCGCCGCGGGGGCGGCCGCCTATCTCGGCCTCGGCGCCACCTGGGCGCTGGGCCTGAGCTCGTCCGCCGCCCAGCTCCAGGCCAACCCCGCGAGCCTTCCCCCCGCGCTCCTGCCGATCACCGGAGTGATTCCGTTCACCGAGACGATCTTCCTGTGGCAGTCGATGGTGGTCGCGGCGGTGCTGATCGTGATCTCGACCGTGATCTGCATCTGGTCGGCGCCGACCGGGGCCTCGGCGGTGACCGCCGAGGATCTGGGCGTCGACGTCAGCGAACGCGAGGATGACCTGCCGCCGCCCCGTCAGCCCGGCGAATGGCTCGAGCACTCGCCGCTCCTGACAGTCCTCGTGGTCGCCCTCGCGGTCGGCTGGACCATCCAGGAGTTCACCCGGCAGAGCGCCATCGTCGCCATCTCGAACCTCAACACCTACAACCTCATGTTCCTCATGGCCGGGCTCCTGCTGCACTGGAAGCCCAAGCGCTTCCTGATGGCGGTCTACAAGTCGGTGCCGGCCACGACGGGCGTGCTGATCCAGTTCCCCTTCTACGCCGCGATCAGCTACATCCTCACCCATGCCGCGAACCCGGCCGGCGAGACGCTTTCGCACCTCGTCTCGGAGGCCTTCGTCGCGGTGTCGACGCATGACAGCTTCCCGGTGGTCATGGGCGCCTATTCGGCGGTGCTGGGCTTCTTCATCCCCTCCGGCGGCGGCAAGTGGCTGCTCAAGGCGCCCTACGTCATGCAGGCGGCGAACGAGCTCAAGGTGCATCTCGGCTGGACGGTCCAGATCTACAATGCGGCCGAGGCCCTGCCGAACCTGATCAACCCGTTCTGGATGCTGCCGCTCCTCGGCATCCTCGGCCTCAAGGCGCGCGACATCGTGGGCTTCACCTTCCTGCAGCTCGTGGCGCATCTGCCGGTGGTGCTGTTCCTGCTGTGGTTCCTCGCCGGGACGCTGGCCTACGTGGCGCCCGTGATGCCGGGCTGAACGGGGCTGCCGCAGGTCTGGACGGTGGCGGCGAAACCGCTACTGTCCGGGCCAAAGAATGCCGAGGGAGGCTCGCAGCCATGCCGAAGTTCGGCCTCAGCCAGTCCGTGCGCCGCAAGGAGGACAAGCGTTTCCTCACCGGGACGGGCGACTACGTCGACGATCACGCGCCGCAGCGCGCGCTGCACGCGCTCTTCTTCCGCAGCCCGGTCGGCCATGGGCGGATCGACGGACTGGACGTATCGGCGGCGCGGGCGGTTCCGGGCGTGGTCGCGGTCTACACGGCCGCCGACTTCGCGGGCAAGCTCGACAACGGCATGGATTTCGGGATCGTCCGCAACCGCGACGGCTCGCCGGCGGCCTCGCCGCGCCGGCCGATCCTCGCCGAGGACGTCGTGCGCTACGCCGGCGAGGCGATCGCCGTGGCGGTGGCCGAGACGCGGGCGGCGGCGCTCGACGCCATCGACGCGATCCTCTGCGACTTCGAGGATCTGCCCGCGCATGTCGGGACCGCGGTCGGGGGCGACACGATCCATCCCGAGGCGCCCGGCAACCTCGCCTATGACTGGGCCTTCGGCGACGAGGCGGCGACTGCGGCGGCCTTCGCCACGGCCGCGCACACCACCCGGCTCGAGCTCGTCAACAACCGCGTCATGGGCATGTCGATGGAGCCGCGCGGGGCTTGGGCCGAGTGGAACGGCACGCGGCTGCACGTCGCCTATTCCGGCCAGGGCGTGTGGATGCTGAAGGACGAGCTCGCCAAGCGGTTCGCGCTGCCCAAGGCCGACGTGCGGGTGACGACGCCGGACGTGGGCGGCGGCTTCGGGATCAAGACCTTCAACTATCCGGAATACTTCGCCGTCGCCTTCGCGGCGCGCGAGCTCGGCCGGCCGGTCCGCTGGATGTCGGGCCGGGGCGAGGCGATGCTGACCGACAACGGCGGCCGCGATCACGTCACCGTGGCGGAGGCGGCCTTCGACTCGGACCTGAAGCTCACGGCCGTGCGGGTGGACTGCGTCGCGAACCTCGGCGCCTACAATTCCGCCTTCGGCCAGTACATCGCCTCGGACGTGGCGCTGAAGGTCATGCCGGGGGTCTACGACTTCCAGACCGCCTTCGTGAACGTCAGGGGCGTCTACACCAACACCGCCCCGGTCGACGCCTATCGCGGCGCCGGGCGGCCGGAATCGATCTACACGATCGAGCGGCTGATGGACTGGTCGGCCCGCCAGCTCGGGGTCGACGCGCTGGAGCTGCGCCGCAGGAGCTTCATCCCGCGCGCGAGCTTCCCCTACCGGACGGTGGTGGGCGAGCTCTACGACGTCGGCGACTTCGAGCGCGTGCTCGGCCGGGCGGTGGCCGAGGCCGACCTCGCGGGCTTCGCCGCGCGCAAGGCCGCTTCGGCCGGGGCCGGCCGGCTGCGCGGGCTCGGGCTCTGCTACTACATCGAATCGATCCTCGGCGAGGATCGCGAGGGCGCCGCCATCGTCTTCGCCGAGGACGGCATGGTGGAGATCTATGCCGGCACCCAGTCGAACGGTCAGGGACACGAGACGGTCTTCGCGCAGTTCCTGCACCAGCGGGCGGGAATCCCCTTCGACCGGATCCGCTACGTCCAGGGCGACAGCGACCGCATCGCCCGGGGCGGCGGCACCGGCGGCTCGCGCTCGGTGACATTGCAGGGCAACGCCATCAACCAGGCGGCGGACGAGGTGATCGCCAGGTTCCGCCCGCTGGCCGAGGAGGAACTGGAGGTCGCCCGGGCCGATCTCGTCTGGGAGGACGGCGCCTTTCGCGTCACAGGCACCGACCGCTCGGTCGACCTGATCCGCCTCGCCGAGGTCGCCCGCGCCAAGGGGCTGACCGGCCTCCTCGTCACCGAGACGAAGTACAAGGTCCCCGGCCGCTCCTACCCCAACGGCGCGCATTTCGCCGAGGTCGAGGTCGACCCGGAGACCGGCGCGGTGCGGGTGGATCGCTATACGGTGGTGGACGACTTCGGCTTCCTGGTGAACCCGATGCTCGCCGAGGGCCAGGTCCATGGCGGCGTGGCTCAGGGCTACGGCCAGGCGGTCGCCGAGCGGGTAGTCTATTCGCCCGAGGGACAGCTCCTCTCCGGCTCGTTCATGGACTACGCCATGCCGCGCGCCGGCGATTTGCCGAACATCGCCTTCTCGACCGAGCTCGTCCCCTCGACGGCCAACGAGACCGGCATGAAGGGTTGCGGCGAGGCAGGCACGGTCGGCGCGCTCGCCGCCGTCACCAACGCCACCCTCGACGCGCTCTGGGAGGTCGGCGTGCGTCACGTCGACATGCCGCTGACGCCCTCGCGGGTGTGGAGCTGGATCGACGGCGCGCGGCGCGCGGCGGAGTGAGGGCAGGGCGGGCCGGGCGCCTAGCCCCCTGAGCCGGCCTTCCTCGCCGCCTCGGCCGAGCGGGCGGCATAGTGCTCGACCAGCGCGGCCATGTCCTCGAGCCTGAGGGGCGCGCGCAGCAGGCCGCGCGCGTTCGGGACCAGCTCGAAGATCGCGCTGTCGGAGAAGAACCCCCGCGCCGTCACCGCAATGATCGGGATGTCGGGGTTGCGATAGGTGGCGAAGTCCGCCACCTCGATCGCCTCGCCGCCTTCGAGTTCCATGTCGAGCACCAGCGCCTCGAAGGACTGCGCGCGCAATGCGTCATAGGCCCCGTCGGCTGTCGCCGCGAGGGTGCAGGCCATGCCCTGCCTCCCGAGGAACCCGGCCCAGATGCGCGCCAGATCCCGATTGTGCTCGACGATCAGTACCCTCACGAGCGCTCCTCGCGGCGCAGCGGCCGCGTCCACGTGCGAACTATACACGAACGGTTCCGCTTTGAAAGCGAGGCGCCGCGAAAGGAAATGTCCGGAGGGCTTGCGCGCAACGCGGGGAAGCGCAAGGGTCCGGCGCAGAACGTGGAGGGAGTCGCATGAGCGAAGAAATCGTAATCCTTGGCGCCGGGCGCAGCGCCATCGGCGGGTTCGGGGGCAGCCTCGCCGGCACGCCGCCCACGGCGCTGGCCGCGACGGTGGCCAAGGCCGTTCTCGAGCGCGCCGGCGTCGAGGGCAAGCAGATCGGCCAGGTTTTCCTGGGCCACGTCATCAACACCGAGCCCCGCGACATGTACGTGAGCCGCGTCGCCGCGCTCGACGCGGGCATTCCGGATTCGGCCGGCGCGATGAACGTCAACCGCCTCTGCGGCTCGGGCGCGCAGGCGATCGCCTCGGCCTACCAGGTGCTGGCGCTCGGCGACTGCGACTTCGCGCTCGCTGGCGGCGTCGAGAGCATGTCGCGCTCGCCCTACGCGCTCACCTCCGCGCGCTGGGGCCAGAAGATGGGCGACACGGCGGCGATCGACATGATGGTCGGCGCGCTCACCTGCCCGATGGGTACCGGCCACATGGGCGTCACCGCCGAGAACGTCGCCGCCGAGGCCCAGATCACCCGCGAGGACCAGGACGCCTTCGCCGTGGAAAGCCAGTCCCGCGCCGCGGGCGCGATCAAGGGCGGCCGCTTCGAGAGCCAGATCATTCCGATCGAGGTCAAGGTGAAGCGCGACATGGTCGCCTGGGCGACCGACGAGCACCCCAAGGCCACCACGCTCGAGGCGCTGGCGAAGCTCCGGCCGGCCTTCAAGAAGGACGGCAGCGTCACGGCCGGCAACGCCTCCGGGCTCAACGACGGCGCCGCGGCCGTGGTCGTGGCGCGGGCTGACGCCGCTGAGAAGGCCGGGCTGAAGCCGATGGCGCGCATCCTCGGCTATGCCGTCGAGGGCGTGCCGGCCCGCACGATGGGCGTCGGCCCGATCGCGGCGGTCGGCAAGCTCCTGAAGAAGCTCGGGATGACGGCCGACCAGTTCGACGTGATCGAGTCGAACGAGGCCTTCGCGGCGCAGGCGATCGCGGTGAACCGCGGCCTTGGCCTCGACACCGCCAAGGTCAACCCGAACGGCGGCGCCATCGCGCTCGGCCACCCGCTCGGCGCGACCGGCGCGATCCTGACGGTGAAGGCGCTCTACGAGCTTGAGCGTACCGGCGGCAAGTATGGCCTGATCACCATGTGCATCGGCGGCGGCCAGGGCATCGCGCTCGCGGTCGAGAAGGTCTGAGCGCCGCCGCCGCCCGACCATCGAGGATGCGCCGCGAAACGTGCGGCGCATCCTCACGGGTCGTCGCCGAGCGATCATAAGGCCTTCGCCTGAATGCCTCGCGCCTGCATTAACGATTCAATTCCGACTCTTTTGCTTGGCATATGCGTTGTGCATACGTCGTGCATGGAGTGTGCATCGAGGGATCCGCCGTAAACCCTTGACGCCGAAGTCTTCGGACGGAAACCGTATCAGGCGTCGAGACCGGTCAGCGCGGCGGCGAATTCCTCGGGGTCGAACGGGGCGAGGTCGTCGATCGCCTCGCCGACGCCGATCGCGTGGATCGGCAAGCCGAAACGGTCGGCCAGCGCGACGAGGACGCCGCCCTTGGCGGTGCCGTCGAGCTTGGTCATGACGAGGCCGGAGACGTCGGCGATCCTGCGGAAGATCTCGACCTGCGAGAGCGCGTTCTGCCCCGTGGTGGCGTCGAGGACGAGGAGCGTGTTGTGCGGCGCGCTCTCGTCGCGCTTGCGGATGACGCGGACGATCTTTGCCAGTTCGGACATAAGATCGTCGCGGTTCTGCAACCGCCCGGCGGTGTCGATGAGCAGGAGGTCGGAGCCCTCCGCCTCGGCGCGGGCCATGGCCTCGAAGGCGAGCGAGGCGGGATCGGAGCCCTGCGCCGCCGTCATCACCGGCACGCCGGCGCGATCGCCCCAGATCTGGAGCTGTTCGACCGCCGCGGCGCGAAAGGTGTCGCCGGCGGCGATCACCACCTTCTTGCCCGCCGCCTTGAACTGGCTGGCGAGCTTGCCGATCGTCGTGGTCTTGCCCGAACCGTTGACGCCGACGACGAGCACTACCTGAGGGCGTTTCGCGTAGATCGGCATCGGGCGGGCGACGGGTTCGAGCACGGCCGCGACCTCGGCGGCGAGCGCCTGCTTGATCTCGCGGGCGCCGAGGCGGCGGCCGAAGCGGCCCTCGGCCATGCGCGCGGCGAGCTTCAGCGAGGTGTCGACGCCCATGTCGGCGGCGATCAGAAGCTCCTCGAGGCTTTCGAGCATGGCGTCGTCGAGGACGCGCGTCCGGTCGGCGGCCTTCTCGCCGCCGAAGAGCCGCGACACGATCCCCGGCCGTGTCGTTTCCGGCTCCGGGGCGGGAGCCGAAGCGGCACCGGCAACAGGTTCGGGCGCAGGTTCTGGCGCGACGGGCTCCGCCGCCGCGGGCGCGGAGTCGAGCAGCGCGTCCACCTCCTCGTCGATCTTCGACGAGGACTTGAACAGTCGCTGCTTGAGCTTCTGAAAGAACGCCATGGCCTCGCTCCTGCCGCCGCGGCCCTTCCCGTAAGGCGCCGCGCCGGGGGATGCAAACGCCCGCCGGGCGTCAGCTGCCGAGCTTCTCCTCGATCTTCGCCTTCAGCTCCGGCCACGGCATGTTGGCGAGCTTCTCGCCGTTCAGCACGAAGGTCGGCGTCGCGTCGATGCTGTCCGTCTGCGCGTTGCCCTGGAACCAGGTGACGAGCGCCTGGGCGAAGTCGCCGTCCTGCATGCAGGCCTGCATCTCGCCGTCGATCATCCCCGCCTGCCGGCCGATGGAGAAGAGCGCGTTGACCAGGCCCTGTGCATCGGCCGCCTGGGTCCACGTCTGCTGGTCCCTGAACAGCAGCTCGGCCACCCCGAAGTAGCGGTCCTCCCCGGCGCAGCGCGCGATCATCGAGGCCCAGAGCGAGGGGCGGTCGAAGTAGACCTCGCGGTAGATGAGCCGCACCTTGCCGGTGTCGATGTACTGCGCCTTCAGCTCCGGCATGACGTTGAGCGCGAAGTCGGCGCAATGCGGGCAGGTGAACGAGGCGTACTCCACCATCGTCACCGGGGCCTCCGGGTCGCCCAACGCCATCTCGACGACCTCGCGCGCGCCCTGCGCATGAAGCGGCGCCGCGGCGAGGGCGGCGGCGAGGCCGGCGGCGGCGATCAGCGCGCGGCGGGTGAGGGAAGGGGAGTCCGACATTCAGTCTTCCTTCGACGTGAGCTGCGCGGAGCGGGATAGCACATTCCGGGCCAATGTCTCCAACGCCGCGCGGAGGTCCGCATCACCAATGCGCGAGAGCGGCGCGGCGACCGACGTCAGGTCGGCGGAGGGCGGGGTTTCCGCCGGGCGGCGCCGGAACGTCGGCTCCGGCTCGGCGAAGCCCGCGGCCTGGCGGAACTGGATCCGCCCGACCGCGCCGGGACCGAGCGCCGCGTTGACGCGCTCGCGGATCGTCGGCGCGAGCATCTGCGCCTGCGGTCCGTGCGCGCCCGCCACCGCGAGCGTCAGCACCCCGCCCGCCGGCCCGCGCGCCAGCGCGAGCTTCACCGGCCGCGCCAGCGCGGCGATGTCCTCGCCGACGATGTCGCGCCAGAGCGCCTTCAGTCGCGCCTCGGCAAAGCCGCGCCGGGCGCTGGCGGCGCGGGTCTGCGGCTCGATCAGCGCGCCCGCGCGCCGGAACCCGCGACCGTCGCGCCCCTTGCCTTTGGCGCGTCCTGCGCCAGCATCCCCGGCCATGCGAATCCCTCTCCCCGAGGATGACGACCCTAGGCGTTCCGAGGGGCGTCCGTCCACGCCGGACCCGGCGGCGCTCCTCGCCTGGTACGACCGCTCCGCCCGCCGCCTGCCCTGGCGTACGCCGCCGGGCGCGGCGGAGCGGCCCGACCCCTATCGCGTCTGGCTCTCCGAGGTGATGCTCCAGCAGACCACCGTCGAGGCGGTGCGCGGCTATTTCGCCGCCTTCACCGCGCGCTGGCCGCGGGTCGAGGATCTCGCCGCCGCCGAGGACGCGGCGGTGATGGCCGAATGGGCCGGCCTCGGCTACTACGCCCGCGCCCGTAACCTTCTCGCCTGCGCCCGGGTCGTCGCCGGCGCCGGCGGGCGCTTTCCCGAGGACGAGGCCGGGCTCGCCCGGCTTCCCGGCGTCGGCCCCTATACCGCCGCCGCCGTCGCCGCGATCGCCTTCGACCGGCCGGCCACCGTGGTCGACGGCAACGTCGAGCGCGTCATGGCCCGGCTCTTCGCCGTCGAGACGCCGCTTCCTGCCGCCAAGGCGGAGTTGCGCGCCCTCGCCGCGACCCTGACGCCGGCGGCGCGGCCCGGCGACTACGCCCAGGCGGTGATGGACCTCGGCGCCACGATCTGCACCCCGAGAAAGCCGGCCTGCGCCCTCTGCCCGTGGTCGGCCCCCTGCCGCGCCCGCGCCCGAGGCCTCGTCGCGGAACTGCCCCGCCGGGCGGAGAAGGCCCCGAAGCCGCTCCGCCGCGGCGCGGTCTACGTCGGCTTGCGCGAGGACGGCGCCATCCTGGTCGAGACGCGCGCGGCGGCCGGTCTCCTCGGCGGCATGCTCGGCCTGCCCGGCGGGGCCTGGACCGGGAACGGCGAGGCTGCGGCCCCGCCCTTCGCCGCCGGATGGCGGGAACTCTCCGCCGAGGTCCGCCACACCTTCACCCATTTCCATCTCGCGCTACGCGTGTCGGTCGCGCGCGTGCCGCGGACGGCCGCTCCCGCCGCCGACTGGCGGCCGTGGACGCCGGAACTCGAGCGCGCCATGCCCACGGTCATGCGCAAGGCGCTGCGCCTCGCGCGGAAAGACCTGCTCCCGACGGGGCCGCTTCCCCGGTGAATTCGGCCCCCCGGTTCGCGCGCGTCTTCGCGCGTCGGTTCGAAGGGGGCTCGATGCCCCCTTCGAGCCGGCCCCCTTCCAGCCGACTTCCCTCAGCCCTCCGACATCTCCGCCCGAATCTGCTGGCGCCAGTAGTCGATCGGCACCGGCACCCCGTCCTTGCGGAAGTGCCAGAACGTCCAGCCGTTGCAGGACGGCGCGCCCTGAACCGCCGCGCCGACCTGATGGATGGACCCGCGGCTGTCGGCCGAAACCAGCGTCCCGTCCGCGCGAATCCGGGCGGAGTGCCGCCCGTTCTGCGAGACGAGGGTCTCTCCCGGCGCGAGCAGGCCCCGCTCCACCACCTGGCCGAAGGCGACGCGCGGCTCGGCCCGCTTCGAGCCCGTCACCGCCGCGACCTCGGCGTCGAGCGGGCGGACGGCGGCGATGCGCGCCCGCGCCGCCGCGACATAGGCCGTCTCGCGCTCGATCCCGACGTAGCGCCGGCCGAGCCGCCGGGCCACCGCGCCGGTGGTGCCCGCGCCGAAGAACGGGTCGAGCACCACGTCTCCCGGGCGCGTCGAGGCGACGAAGATCCGGTGCAGCAGCGCCTCCGGCTTCTGGGTCGGATGCAGCTTCGCGCCGTCCGGTCCCTTCAGCCGCTCCGCCCCGGTGCAGAGCGGGATGACCCAGTCCGAGCGCATCTGCACGCCGTCGTTCAACTCCTTCGTGGCCTCGTAGTTGAAGACGTGACGCGACTGCGACGAGCGCGCCGCCCAGATCAGCGTCTCGTGAGCGTTGGTCAGGCGCTTGCCGCGAAAGTTCGGCATCGGGTTCGACTTCCGCCAGATTACATCGTTGAGGATCCAGAAGCCGGCGTCTTGCATCGCGGTCCCGAGCCGGAAGACGTTGTGGTAGGAGCCGATCGTCCAGATCGCCCCGTCGGGCCTGAGCAGGCGGCGCGCCTCGCCGAGCCACGCGCGCGTGAAGGCGTCGTAGTCCGCGAAGGAGCCGAAGCGGTCCCAGTCGTCGTCCACTGCGTCGACGAGGCTGTTGTCGGGCCGGTGCAGCGTGCCGCGCAGCTGGAGGTTGTAGGGCGGATCGGCGAAGATCATGTCGACCGACCCCCCCGGCAGCGACCGCATCACCTCGAGGCAGTCGCCCTCATGCACGACGTCGAGCTCCAGCGCGGGGGCATGGGGATCGGTCCAGTTCGTTCTCGACATCGGCTCATCATTCCTTGACGCGGTTGCGCGCAGGATGGACGAGAGCTGATTCGCGATCAAACTATATTTGAATCAATGACTTAACTGTTGCCTCTTCACACAACATCTTGTGGACGGGCGCAAAGCTTCGCCGATGATATGGGGTCACGCCCAGCCGGGCGAGCGCCTCGGCATGGGCGCGGACGCCGTATCCGACGTTCGTCTCCCATCCATATCCCGGAAACTGTTGCGCCAGGGACACCATCATCCGGTCGCGCACGACCTTGGCGACGACCGAAGCCGCAGCGATCGAGACGCACAGCGCGTCGCCTCCGATCACTGCGCGGGCCTCGCAGCCGAGCCCGGGGGGCAGCAGCTTGCCGTCGACGAGCACGAGCCCCGGGCGCGTCCCGAGCCGCGCCAGCGCGCGCCGCATGGCGAGGAAGCTCGCCTGCAATACGTTGAGCCGGTCGACCTCCGCGACGCTGGCGACGCCCACACCCACCCGGGCGCAGGCGAGGATTTCGTTGTGGAGTTGCGCCCGGCGCGGCGCGGTCAGCTTCTTGCTGTCGTCGATCCCGTCCGGCACGCGGTCCGGATCGAGCACGACGGCCGCGGCCACGACCGGACCCGCCCAGGGTCCGCGCCCGACCTCGTCCACCCCGCAGACAGGTCCCGGGCCTTCGCGCTCGAGGCTGAGATCCGGCGGCATCAGCGCCTCAGCCCGCCTGTCCCAAATACCCCGCGCCGCATGCCGCTCTCCCGTCGTCGTCAGTTCGACGGGACGCCTAGTCGCGCCGGCGTCCGCGGTCAACGGAGCCCGCCCCGACGAATGCCGCCTGCGAACCGATCACGCCACCTCACTACCATCAAGCACATCGCCCTCAACCTGATCCGAAGAGCCCCGACAAAGACCCCCTGCATCTCAAGCGAAAGGTCGCAGCTTGGGACGACGACTTCCTCGCAAGCCTCATCGCCAGATAGTGCGTTCGCCCGATTCTCCTGTGCGGAGTCGGACTGACGGTTGACAAAACGGCCTGTCGCCTGTAGGAGACCGGCTAGTCGCAGCAATGCTGCGGTTGCAGCCGAAGTGTGCGCTCGGCTGCGCAGCCCGCCGCTCTGCGACAGGAGAAACCCAAAGGTTGGTCAGCCCCAGGACGATGGCGAAGGTGAGGGTGCGCGCCGCCCCTCTGGTTTTGGGCATCTTCGTGGCGGCCTGTGGTTCGCACAGCGGCTTGCGAGGGCCTTCGCCCGAGCCCGTGGCGCCTTCGGCGGCGTACCCTTCGCGGTCCAAGTCCGATTTCGGCCGGGTTGCGTCCCGGATTCAGGCGGCGACCATGTCGATCTGCGCGGAGCGCGCCGCGGCGGACGGGCTCGACGCCTGCGACTTCACCTTCGTTCTCGTCGAGGCCCCCACGGCGCCGCCCAACGCCTTTCAGACCCGTTCCAGCGATGGCAAGCCTGTCATCACCGTGAACAGCAGCCTGCTCGCGCAGCTTCGGGATGACGACGAGCTTGCGACGGTGCTGTCCCACGAAGCGGCGCATCATGTCGCCGGCCACATCGATCGGATGAACGATCGCACGTCGCCGGACGCCTTCCTTCCCGGCGACGCCGGAGGCTACACGGCGCAGTCCGACGGAAGGGCGCGCGGACGCGCGCTGGAACTCGAGGCCGACTGGATCGGCGCCTTCATCGCGGAACGATCGGGTTACGATCCGGCGCACGGCGCCAACATATTCGAGCGTGCGGCGACGAAACAGGGAGCAAAGACGTCGCGGACGTCGAGCCATCCTGACCCGTCGCAGCGCCTGGAGGTCGTCGCGGCCGCAGTCGCGGAAATCGGCAGACAGCGGTCTGCCGGCCTGACGCCCCGCCCGGAAAGCGCACCCGCCCTGTAGGCCTGATCGGCGATCCGGCGGGCGCGGCCTTCCTTCTTTCCGTCTCAGTCAGGCGTTCAGTTTCAGTCGGGCGAAATGATGCGCCAGACCTCATTGAGGGTCATGCCCTGGGCTTCCTCCGGCGTAAGCTTGGCGGACCGGATCAGGTGGGCGTTGGTCGAGAGGTCGAGCGGGTCCTGGAACGCCATGGCGCTCGTCATGTCGCGCATGGGGATCTGGTCCTGGACCGATTCACTCCGGTTGAACTTCGCCGTGGCGATCTGGTCGAGGGTCATGCCCTCGGCCTGCTCCGGCGAAAGTCCGGCGGCGCCGGCCAACTGGTCGTAACCGGCGGCATCGGTGCCCTGGAACGCCAGTGCGGTGACCGCGACCTGACGCCGAACCAGATTCTGGTCCTGGGTTGCCTCGCCCCGGTTGAACTTGACCGTGGCGATCTCGTTGAGCGTCAGTCCCCGGGCCTGTTCGGCGGTCAGGCCGGCATTCGATTCAAGTTGTGACTGGGCGAGGGCGGGCGCCGCGCACGCGAGCGCGGAGAGCGTCACGGCGATGGCGAAAGAGCTGCGCATTGCGACTTCTCCTAAGAGTCAAAACCAATACAGGATGAACCGGGCCATCCACATCCCTGAACCGGTTCAATGTGGAATGTGCTCCCGTTCCGAGCAGAAGTCAACGAACCATTGAACCGGTTCATCATGTCGGCGACAATCGATGCCCAAGGCGCGAGCATGGAACCTGCCGATGAAGACCTCCGTCACCATGCAGGACGTCGCCAGAGCCGCGGGGGTGTCGAAGGCGACGGTCTCCAACGCCTTCAACCGGCCCGAAATGGTGATGGCGGCGCTGCGCGATAGGATCGAGGCGGCGGCGCGCGAGGTTGGCTACGCCGGCCCGGATCCCAAGGGGAGGGTGCTGAGTTCCGGGCGGGTCAACGCCCTCGGGGTGGTCCTGCCCGGGATTCTCGGGATCTCGAATGCGCTCGACAACGCCACGGTGCGGCGCTTCCTCGCCGGGGTGGCCAGCCTCTGCGAGGAGCAGGGCGCGGCGCTCACCGTCATCTCCGGCGCCGACGGAACCAGGCAATGCGGATCGCAGTCCGCGCTGGTCGACGGGTTCATCATCCTCGGCGTCGAGCAGGCCGAGTCCATCGTTCCCGCGCTGCGCCGCAGGCTGCCCGTGGTGGTGGTCGACTACGACGCCGGGCCGGAGGTCAGTTCCGTCCGCGCCGAGGATCGCTCCGGGGGCTGGCTGGCAGCCCGGCATCTGCTGCAACTCGGCCATCGGCGCATCGCGGTCGTCTCCATGCTGCATGACGACCGGCCCTCGGTCTTCCACGAATCCGTCGGCGCGGAGCGGCGACTGGCGGCGCGCTTTCTCTACACCACCTCCGCGCGCCTGGCGGGGATCGCGGACGCGCTCTATGCGGCGGGCCTGTCGATCGACGACGTGCCGATCATCGAGGCGTCGGGGTTCACTTGCGAGCAGGCGCTGTCGCGGCGCGGCGTGGCCATGGTGTTCGACCGCGCTCCCTCCGCTACCGGGGTCATCTGCCTATCGAGCCATCTCGGACTGGCCGTTCTGGAGGAGGCCCGCCGGCGCGGCGTCGAGGTGCCGTCGACGAAGTCGGTGATCAGCTTCGGCGGCGCTCCCGAGGAGGCGCTTTCCATCCCGCCGCTCTCGGTCGTGCAGACGCTGATCTTCGAGAAGGGCCGCGCCGCGGCTCGAATCGCTCTCGAGGGCGGACCCGAGCAGCACCTGGTCCTGCCGTTCGAGTTGGTCGTCCGGGGCTCGACGGCCCCGGCGCCGCCTTCGCTCCCCGCGGTTTGCCGCGGTGACGTGACACTCCGGGCGTCGTGGCCTATGTTGCGCCCCGACGCCCCCTGAGGCACTGGGCCCCATGTCGCACAACCCGATCCGTCCCTGGCGCAACATCGACCGGCGCGAAAGCCGGCGCATCCATGTCGGCGCCGTGCCGGTGGGCGGCGGCGCGCCGATCAGCGTGCAGACGATGACGAACACGCTGACCACCGACATTGGCGCGACCATCGCCCAGGTTCAGGCGGCGGCGGACGCCGGCGCCGACATCGTGCGCGTCTCGGTGCCCGACGAGGCCTCGAGCCGGGCGCTGCGCGAGATCGTGCGCGAAAGCCCGGTTCCGATCGTGGCGGACATCCATTTCCACTACCGCCGGGCTATCGAGTCGGCGGAAGCGGGGGCGGCCTGCCTGCGGATCAATCCGGGCAACATCGGCTCGGCCGAGCGGGTGCGGGAGGTGCTCCGGGCGGCAAGGGATCATGGCTGCTCGATGCGGATCGGCGTCAATGCCGGCAGCCTCGAGAGGCACCTGCTCGAGAAATACGGCGAGCCCTGCCCGGAGGCGATGGTGGAGAGCGGGCTCGACCATATCCGCCTCCTCGAGGACAACGATTTTCACGAGTTCAAGATCAGCGTGAAGGCGTCGGACGTGTTCCTCGCCGCCGCGGCCTACCAGCAGCTCGCCGATGCGACCGACGCGCCGATCCATCTCGGGATCACCGAGGCGGGCGGGATGACGTCGGGCACGGTCAAGTCGGCGATCGGGCTCGGCAACCTGCTCTGGATGGGGATCGGCGACACGCTGCGGGTGTCGCTCTCGGCCGATCCGGTCGAGGAGGTGAAGGTCGGGTTCGAGATCCTGAAGTCGCTCGGGCTGCGCCACCGGGGGGTGAACATCATCTCCTGCCCCTCCTGCGCACGGCAGGGATTCGACGTGATCCGCACCGTCGAGATCCTCGAGAAGCGGCTCGAGCACGTGAAGACGCCGATGTCGCTGTCGATCATCGGCTGCGTGGTCAACGGCCCGGGCGAGGCGCTGATGACCGACGTGGGTTTCACCGGCGGCGGCGCGGGGTCCGGCATGGTCTACCTGGCGGGACGGCAGCACCACAAGCTCGGCAATTCCGGCATGATCGACCACATTGTCGCGCTCGTCGAGAAGCGGGCTGCGGAGATCGAGGCCGACGGGGCGACCGACCGGGCCGCGGAATAGCCCCCCGGCGGGTCGCTGCCGCGGGCCCGGGGGGAGCGCCGTCCTCGAGGACCCCGCAAGGGGGTCCCGCTCGGACGGCGCTGACGGTCGGCCGCCTTTGCGGCCGACCTGGCGGAGCGGCCGCAAGCGGCCGCGAGTCCTTTTCTGTTCCCCGCCCTTTGGCGGGGAGGCGCCTGCTCAGCGCGTCGCATCAATCACCTCACGCCAGTGGGCGCAGGTCAGCGGATGATGCCGTTGGTATGAAGGGGGGATTGCGGCGCCGGCGGCACCACCCCGGGGTCAGACGCCGCCGAGGCGGTCGCGGATAGGGCCGAGGCGGGTCTCGACCCACATGCGCATGGCGTCGATCCGATTGGCGAAGGTTGCGAGGGGCGTCTCGGTGGCGGGGGCCCGGGCGACGATCGCGTCGACGTTCAGGTAGGCCGCGGTCCCCGCGGCGGTCAGCGCGAGCGCCAGCAGGAACCCGGCCGCGCCACCGCGCCGACGCGCCGGCGGAGCCGGGATCGCCGCCGGCGGCGGCGACGACGGACGCTCGGAGACGCGGGGGCGGAGCGGTGTCGGCGGGGCCTCGGCCGGTCGCGCGGGCGCGGGCTCCATCCGGATCTCGGGGCGCGGCGCGGGCTGCGCCGCCACGGGCGCAGGCGGCTCGGGCCGAAGGGGATGGGGCGACGGCAGATCCTGCGGCCCGGATCGGGCCGCCGGCGTGTCCGCGTCCGGAGCATCGGCTGTGTCGGGGCTTGCGGGACGCGGCGGCCGCGGGGGGAAGGGCGTCGGGGCGCTGTCGCCGCCCGGGCGCAGCGTCGGCGCGCCGGCGGCCTGCGCCGGCTGGGCGCGGGTCGCGAGCCGGGCGATGATCTCGTCCTCGCTTGGCGGCTCGTCCTCGGCCGGGCGCGCCCGGACGAACCAGCGGGTGTGGCAGGAGGAGCACTGGACGTGGCTGCCCCCTGCCGGGAGATGGTCGTCCGGAAGCTCGTAAGCCGCGGCGCAGGTTGGGCATGTGACGCGCATCGGGCCTCGCGGTGGGCAGGGCGATCGGGGAATCATGGGCGATCCCGGTCCGCCCGTTCTACCGGCGGGCACCGGCCTTTCCAAGCGGGGCGGCTTGCAGCTCCTTGCAGCTCTCCCCCGGCGGGCGCCGGTCGGCGACTTGCGCCCGGCGGTCGGGGGCATATAACGGCGCGGGACGGCGTCGGAGGGCCCCGGGTGATCGAGTTCGAGCAGGTGGGGTTCAGCTACGGAGCGCGGACCGTGCTGAGCGACGTGACGCTGGCTCTGGAGCCGGGCTCGCTCAGTTTCCTGGCCGGGCGATCGGGAGCCGGCAAGACCACGTTCCTGCGGCTGTGCCATCTCGACCTCGCCCCCGACCGGGGCGTCGTGCGGTTCTGGGGCCGGTCGATCTCGCCGCGGGACCGCGACGGGGTCGCGGATTTGCGCAAGGCGATCGGCGTGGTGCCGCAGGATCCCGGCTTTCTCGAGCACCTGACGCTTCTGGAGAACGTCGCGCTGCCGCTGCGGGTGGCGGGGCTCGGCGTCGCCGGGCGGTCGGAGGACCTGCGCGCGCTCCTCGACTGGGTCGACCTCGCCGACCGGGCGGACGCCTTTCCGGCGGAGCTTTCGGGCGGAGAGCGCCAGCGGGCGGCGCTGGCGCGGGCGGTGATCCTGAGCCCCGAGGCGATCCTCGCCGACGAGCCCACGGGGGCGGCTGACCGCGACATGGCGGCGCGGCTGATCGGGCTCCTCGTCGAGCTGAACCGGATGGGCAAGACCGTCCTCGTCGCCACCCACGATCCCGATCTGATGCGCGCCGTCGCGGGGCGGGTCGAGGCGCGCGTGCTGCGCCTCGAGGGCGGCCGCGTCGCCGCGATCGAGCCGGCCGAGGCGGGCGCCGCTTGAACCGGTTCGTGGCTCTGGCGACAGGGGGGGGCGAGGCGGCGGGGTTGGCGCCGCCGACGCCCGCGGCGGGCGTGGCGGTGACGCTCCTGGCCGGGATCCTCGTCTTTCTCGCCGCGCTCGCCGCGGCGCTGGGGCTTTCCGCGGCGCGAGTGGCGGGCGAGTGGTCGGGGCCGGAGGCCGCGGCCGCCACCCTCTTCGTCATGGCCTCCGACGAGGCGGCGGTGGAGGCGCAGGCGCGCGCCGCCCTCGACGTGCTGCGCACCGCGCCGGGGGTGCTGTCGGTGCGGCTGATCGAGCTCGACGAGCAGCGGGCGCTGCTTGCGCCGTGGCTGGGTTCCGAGGTGGCGCTCGACGGCCTGCCGCTGCCGCTGCTGATCGAGGTCGAGGCCGACCGGGACGCGCTCGACCGCACGGCGCTGGAGGCGCGGCTGGCGGCCGGTGCCCCCGGCGCGGTCTTCGACGACCATGCCGCCTGGCGCGCGCCTCTCGTCGCCGCCAGCCGGCGGATGGGGCTCGCGAGCGTGGCGATCCTCGGCGCGCTGGCGGCGGCGCTCGCGGCCGCGCTGGCGCTTGCCGCTGGCGCCTCGGTGGCGGCGAACGGGGCGGCGGTGGCGACGCTGCGCCTCGTCGGCGCGCGCGACCGGCTGATCGGCGCCGCGTTCGCCCGGCCGCTCCTGCTGCGCGCCGCCGCCGGCGCGGCCCTGGGCGGGGTCGCCGCCATCGTGCTTCTGCTGCTGATGCCGGCGCGCGGGGCGGGCGACACGCTCGGGCTCGGGATGCGGCCTTCGGGCTGGGAGTGGGTCGCCATCCTGCTCGTGCCGCCGGCCGGCCTCGCGATCGCCTGGGCTGCCGGCGCGCTCGCCGTCCGGCGCGCGCTGCGGCGCTGGAGCTGACGCCGGTGCAGCGGCTGCGCTCGGTTCTCTTCGACCTCTGCCTCTACGGGTTGATGCTGGTGATGGGCGTCCTCTTCGCTCCGATGGCGGCCTGGTCGGCGGAGGGGGCGCTACGGGCCTGCAAGATCTATGCACGGACCGTGCTCCGGCTGCTCGCGGCGATCTGCGGGCTGCGGACCGAGGTGCGTGGGCCGGTGCCGGAGGGCGACGTGGTCGTGGCCTCCAAGCATCAATCTTTCCTCGACATTCTGATCCTCGTGGCCGCGCTACCACGGCCGCGGTTCATCATGAAGCAGGAGCTGCGCTGGGCGCCGATCCTCGGGCTCTATGCGATGCGGATCGGCTCGACGCCGGTCAACCGCGGGGCGCGGTCGAAGGCGATGAAGGATATGGTCGCCCATGCCGGCAAGGACGAGGCGGCGGGCCAGCTCGTGATCTATCCGCAGGGCACGCGGGTGCTGCCGGGCGCGAAGCTGCCCTACAAGTTCGGCGCGGGCGTGCTCTATGACCGGCTCGGCGTTCCCTGCGTGCCGGCGGCGACCAATGTCGGGGTATTCTGGTCGCGGCGGAGCCCGCTGCGCAAGCCCGGGCTCGCGGTGGTGGAGTTCCTGCCGACGATCCCGCCGGGGTTGCCGGTGGCCGAGTTCATGGCCCGGATCGAGCCGCTGGTCGAGACGGAGTCGAACCGGCTGATGCGCGAGGCGGGCTTCGATCCGGGGCCCGATCCGGCGCCGGCGACGGTCGCGGCGGAGGCTTGACGCGACTCTGGGCCGCTGGCGACCGCGGGCGCGGGTTCCGGGATCATCGGCTTGGGAATGCTGGAAAAACCGCGGCTGGAACGCGGCTGGAACGCGGCAGGAATCAGGCTGGAATGTGGCTTGCCACTTCTTTGCGGGTTGTTAACGCGCGACGGCGGTCACGCGGCGACCCTTTCCTGTGGTAGAAGGGCTGCATGGAGACCCTGCTCCCGGCTCGAAGCGCGCCTCCCTGTCACGGTCCGGCCCGGGGTGCAGTCAGGTCGTGACATCGAGAGAGTCCACCATGTCCATGCCGATCCTCCGCCCTGCCTTCCTTGCCGCGACCCTCGTACTTGCCGCCACGGCGGCGCCTGCGGGGGAGGTGGTGACGCCCGAGACCTTCATCCGCGCCGAGACCGACCGGATGTTCTCCGACATTGTCGGCCACGCGGGCGGGGTGAACAGGTTCCTCTACTACCACGAGCCGACGCCGCTCGACGCGCAGACCGTGGTGCGGATGAACCGCGACACGCTCTACATGGGCGCGGTGATCGACACTGAGGGCGGCGCGTCGATCACCATGCCGGAGATCCCGGACGGCCGTTACGCCTCGATCCTCATCGTCGACAACGACCACTACGTGCCGGTCGTCTTCTACGAGCCGGGCACGCACGAGATCCCCGCCGACACCCGCTACATGTTCGCCGCCGTGCGCATCCAGGTTTTCAATCCCGACGATCCCGAGGAGGTCGCGCTCGTCAACAAGTTGCAGGACGGGTTCGAAATCCATGCCGGGAGCGCCGAGCCGATGCCGCCGCTCAACTGGGACAAGGCGAGCCTCGACGCGCTCAGGGCGCAGTACGAGGAGGACTCCGCCGCCTACCCGAGCTGGGCGGGGATGGAGGGGCCGCGCGGCAAGGTGAACGAGGAAACGCGCCACATCGCTGCCGCTGCAGCCTGGGGCCTCTTCCCGGAGTGGGACGCGACCTATCTCAACTACAACGGCAATCACCCGATCGACCGTTGCCATACCGCGACCTATGCGATCCCCGAGAACGGCGCGTTCTGGTCGATCACCGTCTACGGCAGCGACGGCTTCATCAAGTCGGAGGACAGCACCATCAACGGCCACAATGTCGAATTGAACCCGGACGGCACGTTCACGGCATGGTTCGGCTCGGAGGCGCTGTGCGGCGACCACCCCTCTACCGGCCCGGACCGACGGTGCTGGACGGCAGCTATGCGCTCCCGGAGGCCCGGCCCGTCGGCTGAACCGCTTCGCGGCGGCGGCCACGCAAGTCCCGGCCGCTTCGCTCCGCTCTGACGGGGGGGGCGCGCGCGGGGATGGCTCAGGCGACGAGGGACTTCGAGCCCATGTCGAGGTACTTGCGGCGGCGGGCCTTGCGCAGGGCCTCGGGCTTCTTGCCGTCGAGCTCGCCGAGCATGTCGCGGATCGCGCCGCCGACGCGCTCGATCGTCGTGGCGCGGTCGCGCTGGGCGCCGCCGCGGGGCTCGGGGACGATGCGGTCGACGACGCCGAGCGCCCTGAGATCCTGGGCGGTCAGGCGCAGCGCCTCGGCGGCCTCGCGGGCCTTGTCGGCGTCCTTCCACAGGATCGAGGCGCAGCCCTCCGGCGAGATCACCGAGTAGATCGAGTGCTCGAGCATGGCCACCTGGTCGGCGGTCGCCACCGCCACCGCGCCGCCCGAGCCGCCCTCGCCGATGATGACAGAGACGATCGGCGTGCCGATGGCGAGGCACTTCTCGGTCGCCCGGGCGATCGCCTCGGCCTGGCCGCGCTCCTCGGCGCCCTTGCCGGGATAGGCGCCCGGCGTGTCGACCAGCGTCACCACCGGCAGCCCGAAGCGGTCGGCGAGATCCATCAGCCGGATCGCCTTGCGGTAGCCCTCCGGCCGGGCCATGCCGAAGTTGCGCTCGATGCGGGAGCGGGTGTCGTGGCCCTTCTCGTGGCCGATGACCACGACGGGGCGGTCGTCGAAGCGGGCGAGGCCGCCCATGACGGCGTGGTCGTCGGCGAAGTTGCGGTCGCCGGCGAGCGGCGTCCACTCGGAGAACAGCGCGCTCACGTAGTCGCGGCAATGCGGCCGGTCGGGGTGGCGGGCGACCTGCGCCTTTCGCCACGGGTCGAGGCTGCGATAAAGCTCGTCGAGCAGCGCGGAGGCCTTGGAGTCGAGCGCGATCGCCTCGGCGGCGACGTCCATCTCGGGCGTCTTGCGGGCGAGGGCGCGCAGTTCTTCCGCCTTGCCCTCGATCTCGGCGAGGCCCTTCTCGAAGTCGAGGTAGTTCTGCATTCGCTCCCCACGTTCGGGCTCGCCCACATATCGCCCGCCGGGGCGCGAACGCAAGGCGCCGTCTGTCGCCGGGCGCGGGCCGCCGCGCGTGGCGCGCGACGGTGTCGGTCGTCGATTCGGTAGCCGGACCCGAGTCTTGTCCCGCGATGTTGATCGCGCGTCAGCGCGCGACGCGCCGCCGGCGGCCGACGGCGCCGAGCCCGAGCATCCCGGCCCCGAGCAGCGCCGCCGGCAGCGGCAGCGGCACCGGGGCGACGGCGTCCGAGAACAGGCGCTCGTCGTCGAACGTGATCCGGGCGCCGTTCGTGGCGCCGAGGCCGACGAGCGCGTTCAGCGCGAAGGCGCCGCTCTCGTAGCCGATGCCGCCGGTCATCGCGGCGTCGATCAGCAACTGGAAATTGTAGGTCACGCCCGGCCGAACCATGTGCGAGACCCGCAGGCGGTCGTCGAAGGCGTCCTCCGGCAGGCCGGTCAGGATGTGGGCATCGCCGAACTGCCAGTCGTCGGCGCCGCTCGCGAGGTTGATGTCGACGCTCATCGCGCCGTTGTTCCGTTCCCGGCGGCTCCAGGCCCCGGAATAGGCGATCGAGTAGGTCAACCGCGCCAGCCGGTCGGTGGTGAAAGTGGCGTCGAGCCGGAAATAGCTCGCGGTCGGCGCGTAGGTGTCGCCGCCCATGCCGGAGGCAGAGCCTGACATGCCGATGACGCCGCGGGCGAGGTCGCCGGACGAATCGCTCGCCAGCGTCCGGCCTGCGCCGGATGCGGCGGCGGCGTTCGCATAGCGGCCGTCCGCGAAGAGCCGCGTGTCGCCGTTGGCGCTGTCGAAGCCGGTCAGGCGCGGCAGGTTCGGATCGCTGGTCGAGAGGCTGGAGAACGAAGCGAGCGTCGCGGCCTCGGCCGCGGCGGACAGGGCGCCGAGACACAGCGCGACGACAGACAGGAAACGCATAACGATACCCTCGAACGAGACGAGACCACACCGACCCCGCGCAGAGCATACGCGGGGTGGGGGCCTTCGCTCAACGGCGTCGTGAGGGCGACGTGCGGGCGCCGTCACCCGGCGATCAGTTCGGCCTGGCGGA
This sequence comes from Amaricoccus sp., assembly GCF_017995835.1. Taxonomy (GTDB): domain Bacteria; phylum Pseudomonadota; class Alphaproteobacteria; order Rhodobacterales; family Rhodobacteraceae; genus Amaricoccus. The sequence continues at coordinate 13,557 of NZ_JAGOID010000002.1, read as the reverse complement.
CGATGACCTGGGCTTGGCGGATCGAGGCGAGATCGACGAGACGGCCCTTGTAGACCGCGGCGCCCTGGCCGGCGGCCGCGGCGTTTGCCATGGCGGCGAGGATTTCGCGGGCTTCGGCCACCGCCTTGTCGGAGGGGGTGAAGACCGAGTTCGCCAGCGCCACCTGCTTGGGGTGGATCGCCCATTTGCCTACCATGCCCATGGTCGCCGCGCGGCGGGCCTGGGCGAGAAAGCCCTCGTCGTCGGAGAAATCGCCGAAGGGGCCGTCGACCGGCAGGATGCCGGCGGAGCGGCAGGCGGCGACGATCGCCGCGGTGACGCCGTGCCACGGGTCGCCGTAGACCGGCGCGCGCCCGGCGGCCTCCTTCGGCGGCAGCATGTAGTAGTTCTCCTGCGTGCCGCCGATGCCGGTGGTCTGCATCCCCATCGAGGCGGCGAAGTCGGCCGCGCCGAGGCTCATGGCCTGCATCCGCGGGCTCGCGGCCGCGATCTCGGCGACGTTGCGAAAGCCGAGCGCGGTCTCGATGATGACCTCGAAGCCGACCTTCCTGGTGCGGCCCTTCGCGGTCTCGATCGCCGAGCAGAGCGCGTCGACGGCGTAGATGTCGGCGGCCGTGCCCGCCTTGGGGATCATCAGGAGGTCGATCCGGTCGCCGGCCTCCTCCAGCACCTCGACCACGTCGCGGTACCAGAACTCGGTGTCGAGCCCGTTGATGCGCACCGAGAGCGTCTTCGTGCCCCAGTCGATCTCGTTGATCGCGAGGATGATGTTCTGGCGCGCCGCGGCCTTGTCGCCGGGCGCCACGCTGTCCTCGAGGTCGAGGTTGATGACGTCCGCCGCCGAGGCCGCCATCTTCTCGAAGAGCTCCGGCCGCGAGCCGGGCCCGAAGAGTTGGCAGCGGTTCGGGCGGGCGGGGGCCTGGGGCGGTACGGTGAAGCTCATCGGGAATCGTCTCCGGGACTCGGACGCAATGTGGTGCCGCAATGCAGCTAATCCGCTGCGCTGCGGCATGTCAAATCGCGGGCGCCCGCGCGGGGGCTCGACGGCCCGCCGGGCGCCCGGCGCGGTCCGGCTACTGGTTCTCGAACTGCGTGGCGTCGAGGTTGAGCAGGTTGCCGAAGAGCTGTTCCAGCACGCCGAGCTGGCGGCCGCCGGTGTCGGTGGTGCGGGCCTCGAGTTCGACGATCCGGCCGCGATCGAGGCCGTAGCTCTCGATTCCGGTCACCACGCCGTCGGCGTTGAAGCTCACGACCAGAACGGTGCGGTCGACCACGTTGGGGCGGTGGTAGGTGAAGTGCCGGATCGTGCTCTGCACGTAGAACCAGGCGCTGTCCTGGAGGAGCCCGGTGCTCGACGGCAGGCCGAGTTTCTCCTCGACCGTCGCGGTCGTGTCGACGCCGAGCGTGACCGCGGCCACGTCGGCCGCGGGGGGAACGTAGCCATGCACCTGCGTCGTCGGCGCGCAGGCGGCGGCGAGGCCGAGCACGAGGACGCAGATCGCGGTGTGGCGCAAGGCCTTGGAGCGCATTCGCAACCCTTCGGGCTGACCGGATTTCCCTTGCTCCCCTATCCCGGGCATGATGTATGTTCAAGGAACTTGGACCACCACGCCACCCGCCGACGTCTGCCGATGCGCGCGGGCGACGGCTGGACGCGAACGAATACGCCCCGGGGGGCCGATGATGCCGGAGATCGTGACGCGTTCCGCCGCGAACCCCGAGTTTCCCCGAGTGGTCGATGTGGCGCAACTCAGGGGTGTCTCGGCCTTCGCCTTCGACGTAGCGCCCGAGCCGGGTGAAGCCGCGGCGCTCGCACGCCTTCTCGACGCGCAGGCGGTGCGCAAGCTGCGGCTGCGCGGCCGGCTCGCGCCGGCGCCTGGCGCGGCCTGGTCGCTCGAGGCCGAGCTGGGTGCGACGGTGGTGCAGACCTGCGTGGTCACGCTCGAGCCGGTGACGACCCGCATCGACACGCCGGTGCGCCGGCTGTTCACGCCGGAGGCGCGCCCGGCCGGCGCCGTGGCGGGGGAGTTCGAGATCGGCCCCGAGGACGACGACGAGATCGAGCCGCTCGGCGATCGCATCGACCTCGGGCTCGTCGCCATCGAGGCGCTGGCGCTGGCGCTGCCGCCCTATCCGCGCCGCGAGGGCGCCGAGCTCGGATCCTCGGCCGCGAGCGCGCCGCCCGGCGCCGCGCCGCTCGATGCCGGAGAAGCCCGTCCCTTCGCCGCGCTGGGCGCGCTGAGGGCCAAGTCGGGCGAGGACAAGTGAGCGGCGCGATTCGGGCTTGCGCGGCGGCGGCGAATGGGTATTTTTCGCGGCTCGTTTTCCTGGCGTGGTCTGGCGGGCGGGGGTGACATGGCGCGCCCCTTCTGCTACCTCGCCGCGACGAACGCTAGGCATGAGGGTTCGGGCGCCGGCCCGGACGAGATCGAGGTCGAGAAATGGCTGTTCCGAAGAGCAAGGTCACGCGCTCGCGGCGCGGGATGCGCCGGTCGCATGACGCGCTGGTGGCGGCGAACCCCAACGAGTGCTCCAACTGCGGCGAGCTGCGCCGCCCGCACCACGTCTGCCCGGCCTGCGGCCACTACGACGGTCGCGAGGTCGTCGCGATGGTCGAAGAGGTCGACATCGACGACGAAGCCGCCTGACGCCCGCCCCGCGGCCCGCGCCGCGATGAGGGCGTCGCGATGAGCGCCGTCTCTGTCCCCGGCGGCCCGGCGGCGGCAGGCCGCGGCGGCGACATCGTGCTTTCGATCGACGCGATGAGCGGCGAGCGTGGCCTCGGCGAGGTCGTGCGCGGCATGGGCAAGTCGCTGTCCGAGAACGGCCGCCTGCGCTACATACTCCACGGCGACGCCGAGGCGCTGCGCGACGCGATCAGGCCGCGTTCACTGCTCCTGGAACGGACGGAAGTGCGCCATGCCGCCTCGGTGGTGGCGATGGACGAGAAGCCCTCGCGCGCGCTGCGCACCGGGCAGGGCTCGAGCATGTGGAACGCGCTCGAGACGGTGAAGTCCGGCGAATCGCGCGTGACGATCTCCTGCGGCAACACCGGCGCGCTGATGGCGCTCGCCATGCTGCTGCTGCGCAAGGCGCCCGGGGTGAACCGGCCGGCGATCGCCGTGCTGTGGCCCTCGCTCAACCCCTCCGGCTACAACGTGCTGCTCGACGCGGGCGCCGACATCCGCGCCGACGCGGAGGATCTGCTCCGCTTCGCCCAAATGGGCGCGTCCTACGCACGCAACGCCTTCGGCCTGCGCCGGCCCCGGGTCGGGCTGCTCAACGTCGGCGTCGAGGAACACAAGGGGCGCCCCGAGCTGCACGAGGCGGCCGCGCTGATCGGCGAGGCCGCGCCCGTGGGCGATTTCGAGTACATCGGCTATGTCGAGGGCAGCGACATGGCTTCCGGGAGGGTCGACGTGATCGTCACCGACGGCTTCACCGGAAACATCGCGCTCAAGACCGGCGAGGGCACCGCGGGCATGATCCGCGGGCTCCTGCGCGAGGCCTTCTCCTATTCGCCGCTCAGCCGCATCGGAGCGCTCTTCGCCTATACCTCGCTGCAACGCCTCTCGCGGCGGATCGACCCGCGCCGGGCGAACGGCGGGGTGTTCCTCGGGCTGAACGGGTCGGTGATCAAGAGCCACGGCTCGGCGGACGCGACCGGCATCTCGGCGGCGATCCGGCTCGGCGCCACGCTCGCCGAGAACGGCTTCGCCGAACGGCTGGCGGCGCGCGTCGCGCCGACGGCGGCGGCGGGCAAGGCGCACGGGATGTTGCCGACATGACGGTGATCCGCGCGGTACTCCGCGGCTGTGGGCACTATCTGCCGCAACGGGTGGTCGAGAACGCCGAGTTCGCGGCGACGCTCGACACCTCCGACGAGTGGATCCGCACGCGCACCGGAATCGAGCGGCGCCATTTCGCGGCCGAGGGCGAAAAGACCTCGGACCTCGCCATCGCCGCGTCGCGGGCGGCGCTGGCCAACGCCGGGCTGACCGGCGCCGAGCTAGATGCGATCGTGCTCGCCACCGCCACGCCCGACCAGACCTTCCCCTCCACCGCGACGCGGGTGCAGGCGGCGCTGGGGATGCACGGCGGCTTCGCCTTCGACGTGCAGGCGGTCTGCGCCGGCTTCGTCTTCGCGCTCGCCCAGGCCGATGCGCTCATCCGCGTCGGCCTCGCCCGGCGCGTGCTCGTCATCGGGGCGGAGGTGTTCTCCCGCATCCTCGACTTCAGCGACCGGGGGACCTGCGTGCTCTTCGGCGACGGGGCAGGGGCGGTCGTGCTGGAGGCGGCCGAAGGGATCGGGGACGCCACGGATCGCGGCCTGCTCGCCACCGACCTGCGCTCGGACGGCCGCTACAACGAGATCCTCTATGTCGACGGCGGGCCTTCCACCACCGGCCAGGCCGGGGTGGTGCGCATGGCGGGCCAGGACGTGTTCAAGCACGCCGTGGTCAAGCTCGCCGAGACGGGCGCCGCCGCGCTCGCCCGCGCCGGCCTCGGGCCCGCGGACGTCGACTGGCTCGTGCCGCACCAGGCGAACCTGCGGATCATGACGATGACGGCGCAGAAGCTCGGCGTGGCGCGGGAGCGCGTCGTGGTGACCGTGCAGGAGCACGGCAACACCTCGGCCGCCTCGATCCCGCTCGCGCTGTCCACGGCGGCGGGCGAGGGCCGGTTCTCGCCCGGCGACCTCGTCCTGATGGAAGCGATCGGCGGCGGCCTCGCCTGGGGGGCGGCAGTGCTGCGCTGGTAGGCGCACGCGCGCGCGCCCCGCGCCGGTTCGCGCCGTTCTGCGGGCGAACTTGTTGACTCGTCTCGTGAGTCACCCGTAAGGTTAACAAAATGTTGACCAAAAGCCCGGGGGGACCATGAGCGACAAGACCCTGACGCGAATGGAGCTCAGCGAGGCGGTGTTCCGTGCGGTCGGCCTTTCGCGCAACGAAAGCGCCGATCTCGTCGAATCGGTGCTCGAGCATATCTCCGAGGCGCTGGTGCGGGGCGAGACCGTGAAGATTTCCTCGTTCGGCACATTCAGCGTGCGCTCCAAGTCCGCGCGGATCGGGCGCAATCCCAAGACCGGCGACGAGGTTCCGATCGAGCCGCGCCGGGTGCTGGCGTTTCGTCCGTCGCACATCATGAAGGAGCGGGTGGACGCCGGCAACAAGGCCTGACCCGGTGAGCGCCGCCATGGACAAGTCGCCCGAGGCCTTTCGCACCATCAGCGAGGTGGCCGACGCTCTCGACGTGCCGCCGCATGTCCTGCGCTTCTGGGAGAGCCGTTTCTCGCAGGTCCGCCCGGTCAAGCGCGGGGGCGGACGGCGCTACTACCGGCCCGAGGACGTGCGCCTGCTGCGCGGCATCAGGGGGCTGCTCTACGACGACGGCATGACGATCAAGGGCGTGCAGAAGATCCTGCGCGAGCGCGGCGCGCGCCATGTGATCGGACTGGGCACGCTTCCCGACGGCGAGCCCGAGCCCGCCGCCGCCCCGCCGGCGCCGAAGCGCAAGCCCGTGGCCGAAGTCCCGACGTCCGCGGCGAAGCTCGCGGCCGAAGCCCCGGCGCCGGCGGCGCAGCCGGACCTGTTCACGGCCCCGGGGCGGCCGGCCGCGGCACCCGCGGCCGCGGCGGCCGCCGTTCCGGCCGATGCCGCGCCGTCGGCGTCGGCCGACGCGACGCCGCCCGCCGATCCGGACCGGCGGGCGAGGATGCGCACGCTCGTCGCCGAACTGGAGGCGTTGCGTCGGGAGATGGTCGGCGGCTGAGCCGAAGCCTTGCGGGCGGCGCGCGGTCAGGCCGGCGCGGCGGCCCGGCGGCTGCGGCCCCCGGTGACGATGGCGCGGCAGACCAGCACGACCGGCAGCACGCCCACGGCGGCGATCACGAGGCTCGGGACCGCCGCCTGGTCTAGGCGTTCGTCGGCGGCGAGCCGGTAGGCCTGAACCGCCAGCGTGTCGAAGTTGAAGGGCCGCATGATCATCGTCGCCGGCAGCTCCTTCATCACGTCCACGAACACGATGAGCCCGGCCGTCAGCAGGCTGCCGCGCACGATGGGCAGGTGCACCGCCGTAAGAACCTGCGGCGCGGTGCGCCCGAGCGTGCGCGCCACCGCGTCGAGGTTCGGGCTGACCCCGGCGAGGCCCGCGTCGAAGGCGTTGAGCGCGATCGCCATGAACCGCGCCATGTAGGCCACGACCAGGAGCCCGATCGATCCGGTGAACAGCAGCCCGGTCGATACGCCGAAATGCGCGCGCGTGAAGGCGTCGACGGCGTTGTCGAGCCCGGCGAAGGGCACCAGCAGGCCGACCGCGATCACGCCCCCCGGCACGGCGTAGCCGAGCCCGGCCGCCAGCGTCATCGCTCGCGTGCGCGGTCCCGGCGCCGAGCGGGCGCGGTGTCCGACGAGCACGCCGCCGGCCACCGTCACCACCGCGGCGATTGCCGCGAGCGTCAGCGAGTGCGCCACGAAGTCGATGTAGCGGGGATCGGTCACGCTCTGCGCCGAGCGCATCGCCATCCGCCCGAGCACCACGACCGGCACGAGGAAGCCGACGAGCACCGGCAGGAGGCAGGCCGTCGTCGCCGCCCAGGCTCGCCAGCCGCTCAGCCGGGTCCGCTCCAGCGTCGTCAGCCTGGCGCCGCGCAGGTGGGTTCGCGCCCGGCCGCGTTCGATCCGCTCCAGCGCCGCGACGAGGAGGGCGAAGCCGAGCAGGCAGAGCGCCAGCTGCGCCGCCGCGGCGCGGTCCTGCATGGCGAACCAGGCCTGGTAGATGCCGGTCGAGAAGGTGCGCACGGCGAAATGCGCCACCGTGCCGTAGTCCGCGATCGTCTCCATCACCGCGAGGAGCGCGCCTGCGGCGATGGCCGGCCGCGCCATCGGCAGGCTGACCCGCAGGAAGGCCTCGGTCGGTCCCCGCCCGAGCGAGCGCGCCGCGAGATAGGCTGTCGCCGACTGCTCCGCGAAGGCGGCGCGGGCGAGCAGGTAGACGTAAGGGTAGAGCACGCAGGCGAACATCAGCGCCGCGCCCGGCAGCGAGCGCACGTTCGGGAACCAGTAGTCGCGCGGCCCCCAGCCGGTGATCTCGCGCAGCCAGGTCTGCACGGGGCCGGAATGTTGCAGGAGGTCGGTATAGGCGTAGGCGAGCACGTAGGCGGGGAAGGCGAGCGGCAGCACCATCAACACCTCGAGCGCCCGCGAGCCGGGGAAGCGGTACATGGTGACGAGCCACGCCCCTCCCGCTCCGACTGCGATCGCGCCGGTCGTGACCAGCGCCACGAGCGCAAGCGTGTTGCGGATGTAGACGGGCAGGACGGTGTCGATCAGGCCGCGCCAGGTCGAGAGGTCGCCGAGGAGGGCCGCGACCGCCGCGGCGACCATCGGCGCGACGCAGATCGCGGCGACGATCCAGGCCAGCGTCGCCAGCGTTCGTTCGCCCAAGTCCTGCCCTCCGTCGCTCTCACGCGGGAACTATCGCCACGGCCCGGCGCCGGCAAGCGGTCATGCCGGCGAGGTCTACCAGCCACCCGACGCAACACGGGCTAACACGCGTGATAGATAGGGTAACTACCGGAATACACACGATAAAATTGCAAAAAGGCCAAAAAGGTCCGCGAGTCGTTTCATGCGCCTCGCCGGTATCAGGCGATTCCGGCGAGGCGCAGCGCCGCGCCGGCGGCCGCGGCGAGGCCGAGCGTGGCGAGGAGGCCGAGACGCAGGACGAAGACCGCCACGAGCGCGGCGGCGACCAGCGCCAGCGAGAGGGGATCGACGCTGGCGGGGACGGGGCGCTCGAAGTCGAGCCAGCCGGCGCGCACCGGAACATGCGCCGCGAAGATCACGTGAGATGCGAACCACAGCGCGAGGCTGAGGATCACGCCCACCACGGCCGCGGTGATGGCGCGCAGCGCCCCGCCGAGCCCGCGCGCCCCGCGCAGCCGCTCGACGAAGGGCGCGCCCGCGAGAATCCAGAGGAATGACGGCGCGAAGGTGACCCAGGTGGTCAGCGTCGCGCCGAGCACGGCGGCGAGCATCGGGTCGAGCGCTCCCGGGTTGCGCCAGGCGGCGAGGAAGCCGATGAACTGCACCACCATGATCAGCGGCCCCGGCGTGGTCTCGGCGAGGCCGAGCCCGTCGAGCATCTCGGCCGGGCTGAGCCAGCCATAGGTCTCCACCGCAGCCTGGGCGAGGTAGGCGAGGACGGCGTAGGCGCCCCCGAAGGTCACGACGGCGAGCAGGCTGAAGAAGCCGGCGATGCGGGCGAAGACGTTGTCGGGCCCGAGCGCGAGGACGAGGATCGCGACCGGCGCGAGCCAGAGCGCCGCGGTCAGGCCGGCGACGCGCAGGACGCCGCGCAGGCCGTCGCGATCCCGCCCCGGCGGCTCCTCGCCGAGCGCCGAGTCGCGGTCGGCGAGCCCGCCCCTGGCTGCGTGGCCGTGGCCGGGCGCGAGGCCCTTGACGCCGGCCCGGGCGGCGGCCCAGCCGACGATCCCGGCGGCGAGGATCACCAGCGGAAACGGCGCGTCGAGGAAGGCGAGCGCGACGAAGGCGAGCGCGGCGACGGCGATCGTGGCCTGGCTTGTCAGCGTGCGCCCGCCGATGCGCAGGAGCGCCTGAAGCACGATGGCGACGACCGCGGCCCTGAGCCCGACGAAGAGGCCCTCGACCAGCGGCGTCTCGCCGAGCGTGACATAGGCGACGCTGAGCGCGAGCATCGCGACGAACCCCGGCAGCACGAAGAAGACGCCGGCGGCGAGCGCGCCCCGGATCCCGTTGAGAAGCCAGCCGAGGTAGATCGCGAGCTGGTGCGCCTCCGGACCGGGCAGAAGCATGCAGAAGTTGAGCGCGTGCAAGAAACGCGCCTCGCCGACCCAGCGCTTCTCGTCGACCACGATGCGGTGCATCACCGCGATCTGCCCCGCCGGTCCGCCGAAGCTCAGCGCCGCCACCCGCGCCCAGACGCGCAGGGCCTCGCCGAAGGGCACGACGTCGCCTCGGCCCGGGGCGCCCGTCGCCATGCCCGTCGCCTCAGCCACGGCCCGCCGCCGGGGCGGGCCAGTTGTGGGTCTCGCCGGTCGCATCGCGCGCCCAGCGATAGAACGCGTCGTAGAGAAGCATCCCGGCGTCGAGCTGGGCGAGGTCGTCGGCGTACATCCGCGACAGGCCGAGCGAGGCCGCGAGCAGCCCCGCCGCCTCGGGGGCGAGGTCGAGCCGGGCGGTGTCGGCCCCGCGCACGATCGTCGCGAGCCGCAGGAGCGGCCCGGTCGCCAGGCCGAACTCCTCGACCATCACGTCGAAGCTGCACGCCTCGCCGCGATGGGTCCAGAACACGTCCTCGCCCTCGATGTCGAACGGCGTCGCCCCGAAGCGCTCGGCGACGCCGCGCACCTCCGACGGCGGCACGAACAGGAACGCCGCCTCGGGGTCGACGAAGCGGCGGATCAGCCAGGGGCAGGCGATGCGGTCGATCTTGGGCCGCGCCCGCGTGACCCATACCGTGCGGCCGGCGGCGTCGCGCGGCGGCAGCCGCTCGGCGCGGAGCGTCGGCAGGCCGGCCTCGCGCCAGGCCGCGAACCCGCCGCCGAGCGCCTCGGCCGCCGCGCCGGCCTGCCGCAGCCAGGCGGCGGCGCCTTCGCTGCGGCCGTGCCCGTGTTCGCAGATCGCCACCACCCTGCGACCGGCGAGCGCCGGCCCCCAGGCGGCGATCTCCTCGACGGCGCGCCGCGTCGCGCCCGGCACGAGGCGCGGGTCGGCCGCGAAGTCGTCGGCGCTGCGCAGGTCGACGAGGATGGGGGCGTCGGGCCGCCCGACCATGCGGGCGAGCTTCTCCGGAGAGATGGCGGTCGTGGATGACATGGCTGCGCGTCCTCGCTGGTCGTCGGCGGGCTGGACGCGATGCTTGGGCTGTCGCCTCGCGGGGAGATCGCGGTCCCCGAGCCCGACTCTTGCGCCCGGCGCGCCGCCGCTGTCAAGCCGGAGCGGCGGGCGTCAGGCGGAGGTCAGGCGGGCGTCAGGCGGCGAAGGCGGCCTGTAGCCGGGCGACCGCCTCGATCACCCGCGCCCGGGGCGTGGCGATGTTGAAGCGCATGAAGGTCTCGCCGCCCGGTCCGAACTGCCGGCCGGGGCTCGCGGCGATGCCGGCGCCGCGGACGCGCGCCTCGACCTCGTCGGGCGAGAGGCCGGCGCCGCCGAAGTCGATCCAGGCGAGATAGGTCGCGTCGAGCGGCGTCGGCGTCACGCCGGGAATGGCCGCGAGCCCGTCCTCGAAGGCGCGCACGTTGCCGTCGAGATAGGCGAGGAGCGCCTCGAGCCAGGCCTCGCCGCCGGCATATGCCGCCGTCGCCATCAGCACCCCGAGCCGGTTCGGCCCGCCGCCCGCGGCGGCGATGCGCGCGGCGAGCCGGGCGCGCAGCGGCTCGTGCGGCACGATGGCGTTGCCGGTCAGCGCCCCGGCGATGTTGAAGGTCTTGGTCGCCGCCGTCAGCACCACCAGCCGGTCGAGCGCCTCCGGCGCCGCCAGCGCCGCGGTGACGTGCCTGCGTCCCGGCAGCACCAGGTCGTGGTGGATTTCGTCGGCGACCAGCACGAGGTCGTGCGCCTTGCAGAAGGCCGCGAGTTCGCGCTGCTCCTCGACCGACCAGATCCGGCCGCCCGGGTTGTGCGGCGAGCAGGAGACCACGATGCGCTCGTCCCCGGTCAGCCGCCGCGCGAGGTCGTCGAGGTCCATGCACAGGCGACCGTCGCGCGTCACGAGGCGATGCTCGACGATGCGCCGGTCGTTGGCGCGGATCACCCGGGCGAAGGCGTGGTAGACCGGGGTGAACAGGATCACCCCCTCGCCGGGCGCGCTGAAGGCCTGGCAGCAGAAGCCCACCCCGGCGACGACGCCGTGCGTGGTCAGGATCGCGGCCGGATCGACCTCCCAGCCGTGGCGGCGCGCCATCCAGCCGGTGATCGCCGCCTTGTAGGCCGCATCGTCGCCGAAATAGCCGGGCACGCCCTGCGCGATCTCGGCCGCAAGCGCGTCCATCACCGCGGGCGGCGGGCGGAAGTCCATGTCGGCCACCCACATGGCGAGCCCGTCGCCGGCCGGCACGCCGAAGAGCTTCTCCATCATGTCCCATTTCATGCAATGGGTGCCGAGGCGGTCGATGGGCTCGTCGAAGTCGAACATGGGCGTTCCTCGCTGGCGATGCGGGCAGGGGGCAGGGCGGCGCCCGCCTTGTCAAGCCGGGCTGCTTCCCTTACCTGCGCGCCATGAGCCTGCGTCCGATCCTGATCCATCCCGACCCGCGCCTGCGCAAGACGGCCGAGCCCGTCGCCGTCGTCGACGACGCCGTGCGCACGCTCGTGGCGGACATGCTCGACACCATGTATGACGCGCCGGGCATCGGGCTGGCGGCCACCCAGCTCGGGGTGATGAAGCGCGTCTTCGTCATGGACTGCGCCGGCAAGGACGAGGAGCCGGCGCCGATGGCGCTGATCAATCCGGAGATCCTGTGGCGGTCCGAGGAGACGGTCGTCTCCGAGGAGGGCTGCCTGTCGATCCCGGACGTCTACGAGGACGTGACCCGCGCCGCGCAGGTGCGCCTCGGCTGGACCGACCTCGACGGCGAGCGCCGCGAGGCGGAGTTCGGCGAGCGCTGGGCGATCTGCGCCCAGCACGAGATCGACCACCTCGACGGCAAGCTCTTCATCGACTATCTCGGCGCCGTCCGCCGCGCGCTGATCACCTCGCGGATGAAGAAGCTCAAGCGCGAGAAGGCGCGGGCCTGAGCCCGGAGGGTCGCCGATGCGCCTCGTCTTCATGGGCACGCCCGACTTCGCCCGCGCCAGCCTCGACGCGCTGGTCGGCGCCGGGCACGAGATCGCCGCCGTCTATTCGCAACCGCCGCGCCCCGCCGGCCGCGGCCAGAAGCCCCGCCCCTCGGCCGTCGCCGCGCGCGCCGGGGCGCTGGGAATCGAGGTCCGCACGCCGGTCTCGCTGCGCGACCCGGCGGAGCAGGCCGCCTTCGTGGCGCTCGGCGCCGAGGCGGCGGTGGTCGCGGCGTACGGCCTGATCCTGCCGCGCCCGATCCTCGCCGCCCCGGCGCGCGGCTGTCTCAACGTCCACGCCTCGCTGCTGCCGCGCTGGCGCGGGGCGGCGCCGATCCAGCGGGCCATCCTCGCCGGCGACGCCGAAACCGGGGTGGCGATCATGCAGATGGAGGCGGGCCTCGACACCGGCCCCGTCCTCCTCGCCGAACCGGTCGCGATCGGTCCGGAGGAGACCGCCGGGGCGCTCCATGACCGTCTCGCCGCCCTGGGCGCCCGGCTGATCGTCGACGCGCTCGCCCGCCTCGATGATCTGCCCCCCGTCCCCCAGCCCGCCGAGGGCGTCACCTATGCGGCGAAGATCGACAAGGCCGAGGCGCGGGTCGACTGGACCCGCCCCGCCGCCGAGGTCGACCGGCTGATCCGCGCCCTCTCGCCCGCGCCCGGCGCCTGGTGCGAGATCGGGGCCGAGCGCGTGCGCCTGCTGCGCTCCCGCCCGGCGGAAGGGCAGGGCGCGCCGGGCGAGGCGCTGGATGACGCGCTGACGATCGCCTGCGGCGACGGCGCGGTGCGGATCCTCGAGGTGCAGCGGGCGGGGCGGGGGCCGACGGACGCGGCGGCGTTCCTGCGCGGGTTTCCGGTGCCGGGCGGAACCGCGCTGGCGTGACGGCCGCGGCCGGGCGGACGATGGCCGGAACGGCTCCACGGCGAGGGACTCAGGTCGAACGACCAGGACCAGGGGCATGATACCGGCGAGTCTAGCCGGCCACCCGGCGCAACGCGGGCTAACACGCCTAACACGCGTGATAGGTAGGGTAACTACCTGAGTGCACACGATAAAAGTCGACGGGAAGTTTCCGCGAGAGTTTCCGCCGCCCGAATGCAAGAGAGGGACCGCGAGGCCCCTCCCGTCTGCCGGCTTGTCATGACCTGCTCGATGGTCGTCGCCGTAACTCTCAGCTGCACCCGCTCGTGCCGCCGCAGGTGTTGCACTTCAGGCAGGTGCCGTTCCTCACCAGCGTGAAGTTGCCGCATTCGCCGCAGGGGTCGCCCTCGTAGCCCTTGAGGCGGGCTTCGGCGCGGGCGTCGACGGCGACCGCGGCGGTCGTGGCGAGCATCCCGGACTGCACGGCGAGGCCGGAGAGGGCGCCGCCGAGGCCGAGGGCGCCGGAGACCGCCGCGCCGCCCTGGAGGACGACGAGCTCCTGCGGCAGGCGCTTGCGCAGGTAGCCGGTGGAGGAGACCTGGCGGATCACCTCGATCGAGGTCGGCGCCGGCGCGGGGGCGCCGGCGGCGCGGGGGCCGTGGCTCTCGGCCTCGCCGCGGCCGAGGTCGTGGAAGCTCTCGCCCGTCGGCTGCACGTGGGCGAGGTCGGTGCGGTCGAGATAGCTCACCGCCAGCTCGCGGAAGATGTAGTCGAGGATCGAGGTGGCGTTCTTGATCGAGTCGTTGCCCTGCACCATCCCCGCCGGCTCGAAGCGGGTGAAGGTGAAGGCCTCGACGAACTCCTCGAGCGGCA
>NZ_JAGOID010000144.1 GCF_017995835.1 Amaricoccus sp. | reverse complement strand
GGCCAGACAAGGAGCGACAGCCCCGCCGCCAGCGCGAGGCCGAGGGCCGGGCGCCGGGGCGGGAGGTCAGAGTTCATTCGAGAAATCGGCCACTTCAGTCAGGCGCACCCCGAGCCGCCCGGTGTCGTCGCCAAGCTCCTGCAACTCGCCCCGCGCGATCAGGCGATCGCCGATGTAGAGCCCGACCGGATCGTCGATGGTCGAGTCGAGCGTCAGCACCGAGTCGCGGCGCAACTCCACCAGTTCGCTCACCAGCGGCCGCGCCTTGCCGACCGAGATCGTCACCTCGATCGGCACGCCGAGAAAGGCCCCGACGCGCGCGGCGCCGGGCCTGGCGGGCGTCTCAGCGGCGCCGCTCCCGGCCCCGGCCTCGGCGCCGTCATCCATAGCGGCGCTCCTCGATCTGCTCGGGCTCGGGGTCCACGTGCGACGCGACGCAGGCGCGCAGCTCATCGGCGCAGGCGTCGAGATCGATCCGGTCGTAGCCCTGATCCCAATGGAGCGCGGCCTCGCGCGGGAGCAGCTCCGGCGCGGCCTCGACGGTGGCGGCGAGCCCGCGCTCGGCCAGAAGGCCCCGGATGACCGGCACGAGTTCGGGCGCGCAGCGCAGCACCGGCTTCGCCTCCGGCGCGGCGGCCAGCGCCTGCTCCACCCGCGCGACGGCCTCGGCGGCCAGCCCGGCCTCGGCAAGCGCCGGCGTCAGCGCCGCGACGATCGCGCCGGCGAAGGGCGCGAGGCTCGCCGCGACGTGCCGGCGGGCCGCCTCGTTGGTCAGCCGCGCGTCGCACAGCGCCTCGACGAACTCGCTCGTCAGCCGCGACTGCTCGGCGAGATGGGCCTCCGTCGCCTGGGCCTGACCCGCGAGGAAGCCGGCCCGCCAGGCCTCCTCGCGGGCCTCCGCCAGCGCGCGCTCGCCTGGAGCGGGCCCCCGGTCGCCGGCGGGTTCGAAGATCTGCAAGCGGAAAGCGCTCATGGCTGCGGGGCCTCCTTCCGGGGTTCGGGGGATTCGATCCAGGCGCGCAGCACCGCCGCGCTCTCCTCGCCGCGGCTGGCGATCACGTCGCGAAGACGGTCGATCTTGGTCAGCGTCGCGGGCGGCATGTCGAGGAACTCGCCGCCGGCGGGCGGCGGCAGCGCCGCGGGACCGCCGAGCGCGCGCAAGGTCTCGGCCGGCAGCTCGCGCGGCCCGGTCAGCTCGGCGATCGCCGCCGCCGGGCTGCGGCCGGCCATCATCGGGCGCAGCACGAAGAGGATGAGCGCCAGCACGATGGCGCCGAGCACGCCCATCTGCGCGAGCCCCGCGCCGTTCGCCGCGAGCCAGCCGCTCCCGGCGTTCTCCACGAGCGAACCCTGATCGGACAGCGCCGCGAACTGCAACGTCTGGATCGTCACCACGTCGCCGCGCTCGGCGTCGAAGCCGACGGCAGACTGGACGAGCATTCGCAGCACGTCGAGCTCCTCCGGCGAGCGCGGCGCCCATTGCGGCTTGCCGTCGGCCCCGGCCGTGGTCACGCCGTCGACCATCACCGCGACGGAGACGCGCCGGACCTGTCCCGGCAGGATCACCCGCTCGCGCGTGGTCTCGGAAACCTCGAAGTTCTGGCGCTCGCGGTTCTGCGTCGAGTTGCGGCTGCTCTGGTCGCCCGAGCCCGCGACGTCGCCGTCGGGCAGGTTGGAGGCGACGGTGACGCCCGACGCGCCGCCCTGGGCGCTCTCCTGCGAGGTCTCGACGTCGGTCGAGATCGCGACCCGCCCCTCGGGATCGAGCCGGCGCTCGCGGATGGTCTCGCTGTCCATCGCCGCGTCGACGTTGACCTCGACGATGGCCCGCCCGGACCCCACCCGGGCCTCGAGCAGGCGCTGGACGTTGGCGCGGAGCGTCTCCGAGCGGTCGGCGGGATCGCTGACGCCCGGCGGGAACGGCCCGCTCTCGGCGCCGGCCAGCACCACGCCGGCGGCCGCGTCGATCACCGCGACCGCGTCGAGCCCCAGCCCGGCGACCGCGGAGGAGACGAGGTAGCGGATCGCCCGCGCCTGGCCCTGATCGAGCCCGCCGCGCGCCATGGTGACCGTCACCGAGGCCGATCCGGTCGGCGTCCGGGCGAACGGCGCGGCGACGGGGTTGGCGAGATGCACGCGCGCGGCGCGGACGTTCGGCGCGGCGGCGATGGTGCGGGCGAGCTCGCCCTCCTTGGCGCGCCAGTAGGCGGCGTCGAACATCTGGCTCGTCGTGCCGAACCCGGAGAGCCCGTCGAGGAGTTCATAGCCCGCCGGCCCCGCCGCCGGCAGGCCCTGGGTGGCAAGCGCGAGCCGGATCTCGTCGCGCCGCGCGCCGTCGACGAAGATGGCGGTGTCGCGCACCTCGTAGGGCACGTCGAGCGCCTCGACCGCGGCGACGACCTCGCCCGCGGCCGCGGCGTCGAGCCCGGAATAGAGCAGCTCCATCGAGGGCGCGCTGGCGACGCGGGCGATGCCGTAGATCGCCGCCAGCATGGCGACGACGCTCAGCGCCGCGATCAGTCTCTGGCGCGGTTGCAGGGTCTCCCAGAGCGACTTCAGGTTCTGCACGCGCGGGCCTTCGTTCGGGCCGGCGCGAGGGGGACCGCCGGCGGACGGATACTCGCGGCGACAAGCTTAAGAATTGGTTTCCGTCCCCTGCCCTCGCCGGACCGGAAACGCGAGGAAGCGCCGGTTAAGGTTCGGTTAGGACAAGGAAGCGTAAACGACGCGCAAGTGCCCCGCATACGAGTGAAGACATGAGCAACGCCGCACCCGCAGTCGTCGACGCGCCCGAGGGCCGCAGGAAGGGCAAGGGCGGGCTCGCGATCGGGCTCGTCGCCGCGCTCGCCCTCGGGGGCGGCGGGTTCTACGCGGTCTGGAGCGGCATGGTCGATCCTGCGGCCCTTCTCGCCGGCGGCGGGCATGGCGCGGAGAAGGCAGGGGGCGACGGCTCGGTCGCCTTCGTCGCGATGGAGCCGATCATGATCTCGCTGCCGCCGGGCGCCTCGGCGCGGCACCTGCGCTTCGCGGGCCAGCTCGAGGTGGAACCGGCCCAGGCGGCCGAGGTCGCCTCGGTGATGCCCCGCGTGGTCGACGCGCTCAACACCTATCTCCGCGCCGTCGATGTGCGCGACCTCGAGAACCCCGCCGCGCTGCAACGGCTCCGGGCGCAGATGCTGCGGCGGGTGCAGGTGGTCGCCGGCGAGGGCAAGGTCCGCGACCTGCTCGTCGCCGAGTTCGTCCTGAACTGACGGAGCGCCCCATGGACGTCATGATGGACGGCCTCCTGATCGCCGGCACGGTGTTCGCGGGGCTCTACTGCTGGATCCTCGCCGGACGGGTGCGGGCGCTGAAGTCGCTCGACGGCGGGCTCGGCGGCGCGATCGTCACGCTGACCCGCCAGATCGAACTCGCCCGCGCCACGCTCGAGGAGGCGCGGGCCGCCTCGCGCGACACGCGGCACGACCTCGTCCAGCTCACCGCCCGGGCCGACGCCGCGGCGGCGCAGCTGCGACTGCTCCTCGCCGCTGTCGAGAAGGCCGGCCCGGCCGCCGCCGCGCACGCCGCCGAGCCCCTGCCCGAGGCGGAGGACGCGACACCCGCGCCGCTGGCCGCGCGCCGGCGCGAGGCGCCGGGGCCGCGGCTGGTCTCGCCGGCGCCGGCGGAGCCGGAGGCCGATGCGCTCCCGGCCGGCGATCCGGCCGACACGGTGCCGAAGCCGCGGCGGATGCTCGCGCTCGACGGGATGCTGCGCCGGCGCGCCCCGGCCGAACCCACGAGCCGCAGCGAGGCCGACCTGATCGCCGCCCTGAGCGCGCTGGCCGCGGGCGGGGAGCGCTGACATGCCGGGCGGCCGCGCGATCGGCGGCGTCGGGCTGATCGTGCTGTGCTTCCTCGGATCGGCGGCGCTCCGCCTCGCCGAGAGCGGCGCGGCCATCGCCGAGGAACTGGGCGCCGACAGCCCCGACGGCGCCGCCGCGCCGGCGGAGGCCGACGACCTCCTCGCCGCGATCCGCGCCCGCGAGGCCGCGCTGGCCGCGGAGGAGGCGCGCATGGCCGACCGCAAGCAGACCCTGAACGTCGCCGAAGCCAAGCTCGCCGAGCAGCTCGCCGCCTTCGAGACGGCGCAGAAGAACCTCGAGGACACGCTCGCCATGGCCGACAAGGCGGCCGAGCGCGACATCGACCGCATGACCGCGGTCTACGAGGCGATGAAGCCGGCCGACGCAGCGAAGATCTTCGGCACCATGGACGTGAGCTTCGCCTCCGGCCTCCTCGTCGGCCTCGACCCCAAGTCCGCCGCCGCCATCCTGAGCGGCATGGCGCCGGAACAGGCCTATGCGATCACCCTGACCATCGCCAGCCGCAACGCCCGGGTGCCGAAGGAGTGACGCCATCTCACCCGGCGCAACACGGGGCTAACACGCGTGATAGGCATGTTAACTGCCTGAATACGCACGATAAAAGCGCCAGAGGCCAAAAAAGTCCGCGGTTCGTTTCATGAGCCCGCCGGCATGACCCCCGCCGCGTCCCGCTGTCGCCGGCCCGCGACCCGGCCCGCGCCGTCGCGGCGGAGGGAACGGGCATGGACGAGCGAACCGGCCCGACGCTAGACTTCGCCGCGAACAGCGCGCCCGGGCGCGGTAGCCGAGGATGCTTCGTGACCCCTGCCGCCTTCGTCGCAAAATGGCGCCCCGTGGCCCTCAAGGAACGCTCCACCGCGCAGACCCATTTCAACGACCTCTGCGCGCTCCTCGGGCTCGACGATCCGGTGGCGGCCGATCCGACGGGAGAGTGGTTCACCTTCGAGAAGGGCGCGAGCAAGACCGCCGGCGGCGAGGGCTGGGCCGACGTCTGGCGCAAGGGCTGCTTCGGCTGGGAATACAAGGGCCGCCACAAGGACCTGGAGGCGGCGTATCGCCAGCTCCAGAACTATGCGGTGGCGCTCGAGAACCCGCCGCTGCTCGTCACCTGCGACACCGACCGCATCGTCGTCCGCACCAACTTCACCAACACGGTGCAGGAGACCCACACCCTCCTGCTCGACGACCTGCTCGACGGGGCGAAACGCGACCTGCTGCGCGCGGTCTTCACCGACCCCGCGCGCCTGCGCCCGAAAAAGACCCGCGACGCGCTGACCGCCGAGGCGGCGGCGAAGTTCTCGGGCCTCGCCCAGCGCCTGCGCGAGCGCGGCCACGAAGCCGCCGCCGTCGCCCGTTTCGTCAACCGCCTCGTCTTCTGCATGTTCGCCGAGGACGTGGGCCTGCTGCCCGACAAGCTCTTCCAGAAGATGCTCGACGCCAGCCGCGCCGACCCCGCGAGCTTCGCCCCGAACGCCGGCCTGCTGTTCGCGGCGATGCGCTCCGGCGGCGCCGTCGGCTTCACCCGCGTCGACTGGTTCAACGGCGGCCTCTTCGACGACGACGCCGCGCCGCCCCTCGAACGGCCCGACGTCGCCGACCTGACCGAGGCCGCCCGGCTCGACTGGAGCCAGATCGACCCCTCGATCCTCGGCACCCTGTTCGAGCGCGGCCTCGATCCCGCCAAGCGCAGCCAGCTCGGCTCCCACTACACCGACCGCGACAAGATCATGAAGATCGTGAACCCGGTCGTGGTCGAGCCGCTGCTCGCCGAATGGGCCGTGGCGCGCGGCGAGATCGAGGCGGCGCTGGCCCGCGGACGGGCGGCGA
>NZ_JAGOID010000143.1 GCF_017995835.1 Amaricoccus sp. | reverse complement strand
GCGCGGCCAGGGCCGCTTCTATGTCACGCGCTACGTGCCGACCAGCGAAAAGGTCAACGCGCGCTTCCCGCTGCTGCTGACCACGGGACGCATCCTCAGCCAGTACAACGTCGGCGCGCAGACGCGACGGACGGAGAACGTGGTCTGGCACGGCGAGGACCTGCTGGAGATCCATCCCCACGACGCCGAGGTTCGCGGCCTGAAGGATGGCGACTGGGTCCGGCTCGCATCGCGGGCGGGGGAGACGACGCTGCGGGCGAACGTCACCGACCGTGTCGCGCCGGGGGTGGTCTACACGACCTTCCATCATCCGGGAACGCACGCCAACGTCATCACCACGGACTTCTCCGACTGGGCGACGAACTGCCCGGAATACAAGGTGACGGCGGTTCAGGTGTCGGCGTCGAACGGGCCGACCGAATGGCAGGAGGACTATGCGGCGCAGGCCGCGCAATCGCGGCGCATCCTGACGGCGGCGGAGTAGCATGGAGCCTGTCGTCCGCGTCCCCGGGCTGGCCGTCCGCGCCGGCGAGGCGCGCGCCATGACGCGCGCGCTGCCGGAGGAGGCCGCCGTCGCAATGGTCTACGACGGCTCGACCCAGGCGGTGCTGATGGCGACGCCGCGCGATCTGGAGGATTTCGGCGTCGGGTTCAGCCTGACCGAGGGGATCGTCGCGCGCCCGGAAGAGATCGAGAGCCTGGAGGTGATCGAGCAGGGGCCCGGCATCGAGGTGCGGATGTGGCTCGCGGGCGACCGCGCCGAGGCGTTGGCCGGGCGGCGGCGGTTCATGGCGGGGCCGGTCGGCTGCGGGCTGTGCGGGCTCGAAAGCCTCGGCGCGGCGCTGCGGCCGGTTCCGCCTGTGGCGGGCGCGGTGCGGCTCTCCGCGGCCGAGATCGAGGCCGCGGTGGCGGCATTGTCGTCGTTCCAGCCGCTCCACGACGAGACGCAGGCGGTGCATGCTGCGGCATTCTGGCGGCCGGGGTCGGGGATTGTCGCGGCGTTCGAGGATGTCGGCCGCCACAATGCGCTCGACAAGCTCGTGGGGGCGCTGGCCCGGCGGGGCGAGCCCGCCGCGGGCGGCGTGGTCATCCTGACGAGCCGCGTCTCGATCGACATGGTTCAGAAGGTGGCGGTCGCCGGGGCGGGCGTCGTCGTGGGGGTCTCGGCCCCGACGGCGCACGCGGTGCGGCTCGCCGACGAGGCGGGGATGACGCTGGTGGCCCTGGCGCGCGAGGACGGGTTCTGCGTCTTTACCCATCCCGGCCGGGTCGAGATGGGGGCACGGGATGTCGCATGACCGCATCGTGATGATGGCGAACCAGATCGCCATCTTCTTCGGCTCGCAGCGGCGCGGGGACCAGGCCGGCCGCGTCGCCGGGCATCTGCGCGACTACTGGGCTCCGGAGATGCGGGCGGCGCTTCTGGCGAAGATCGACGCCGGGGAGGCGGGGATGCACCCGCTGGTGCTCGAGGCGGCGGAGCGGCTGCGCGAGCCGGCCTGAGCGCGACCGCTGACAGGCCTCCGCGCGCGGAGGCCTGCTGCGAGGAGATTCTCGATTTCGATCGGACCACACGGGCGGAGTGGCGCCAAACGGTCCGACAAAAGTATGATTAGCAACTGGTTTTTCGCCATTATCAGAATCTTATGATGATTATCTCCTTAACCCGCGGCGGGGCGCGTGTCTCAATGCGGGCGGGGAGGACAAAAAGTGAAAATGAAAGGATGGCTCCTTGCGGGCGCCGCCCTCGTCGCCTCGGCGGCATGGGCGGTGGACGGGACGGAGTACCGGGCGGCCGTGCTGCGCGTGGACGTGCCGAACCGGCCCCTGCCGATCTCGCGCCTCGACGTGCCGCCGGAGGATCTCGGCTTTGCCGGGGCGACGCTCGGCACGGCGGACAACGCCACGACCGGCAGCTTCATGGGGCAGAAGTTCACGACCGAGACCGTCATCGCCACGCCGGAGACGGCCGAGGCGGAAATGCAGAAGCTGGTCGACGCCGGCATCTGGTGGATCGTCGTGATGGCCGACGCCGACACGACGGTGAAGCTCGCCGACATCGCGGGCGACAGGGCGCTGGTGCTGAACGCGGCGGCGACCGACGACACGCTGCGCGCCGAGGGATGCCGGGCGAACCTGCTGCACACGGCGCCGTCGGACGCGATGCTGACGGATGCGCTGGCGCAGTATCTCGTCTGGAAGAAATGGGACGAGTGGTTCCTGATCGAGGGCAGCCACCCCGAGGATAAGGCGCTGGCCGAGGCCTACCGGCGGGCGGCGACGAAGTTCGGCGCGAAGATCGTCGAGGAGCGGGTGTTCGAGGACACCGGCGGCGCACGGCGCTCGGATTCCGGAACGGTGCAGGTGCAGGGCCAGATGCCCGCCTTCACCCAGCGCGCGCCCGCGCACGACGTCGTGCTCGCCGCCGACCGCTCGGACGTCTTTGCGGTGCATCTGCCCTATCACACCTGGGAGCCGCGGCCGGTCGTCGGCTCGGCGGGGCTCACGCCCGAGAGCTGGCATCCCTCCCACGAGGCCTGGGGCGCGACGCAGTTCCAGACGCGCTTCGAGAGGCAGGCCGGGCGGCCGGCGCAGGACGAAGACTACCAGGTCTGGATGGCGCTGCGCGTGCTCGGCGAGGCGGCGACGCGGACGCAAGGCGGCGACTTCGCCGCCATCCACGACTTCGTGCTGTCGGACGGGTTCGACCTCGCGGCGTTCAAGGGTCAGAAATTGACCTTCCGCGACTGGGACGGCCAGCTCCGGCAGCCGATCCTGCTCGCCTACGACAAGGTGGTGGTGTCGGTCTCGCCGCAGGCGGAGTTCCTCCACCAGGTGAGCCAGCTCGACACGCTCGGGATCGATCGTCCCGAGACCCAGTGCAAGAAATGACGGGAGGAAACATGCGCCCGGCGCAATTCGGCATCCTGCTCGCTTCGGTGGCCTTCGCGGCCGGGCCGGCGTTGGCAGAGAAGATTTTCGTCTCGAACGAGAAGGGAAACACGGTCACCGTGCTCGACGGCGCGAGCCATGAGGTCATCCACACCATCGAGGGGATGCAGCGCCCGCGCGGGATCACCGCCTCGCCGGACGGCAAGCACGTCTACGTGTGCGCCTCCGACGACAATCTGGTGCGCGTCTACGACGCGGAGACCTACGAGGAGCTGCCGAGTCTGCCTTCGGGGCCGGACCCGGAGCTTTTCGTCCTGCACCCTTCCGGCAACCCGCTCTACATCGCCAATGAGGACGACAACATCGTCACCGTGGTCGACGTGGAGACGCGGCAGGTGCTCGCGGAGGTGCCGGTGGGCGTGGAGCCCGAGGGCATGGGCGTGAGCCCGGACGGCAAGATCGTGGTCAACACCTCCGAGACCACGAACATGGCGCACATGATCGACACGGAGACCTACGAGATCGTGGCGAACGTGCTCGTCGACAGCCGCCCGCGCTTCGCGCAGTACACGCCTGACGGCAAGTTCCTGCTCGTCAGCGCCGAGATCGGCGGAACGGTGTCGGTGATCGACACGGCGACGAACGAGATCGTCAAGAAGATCGGCTTCGAGGTGCCGGGCGTCCTGCCGGAGGCCCTGCAGCCGGTCGGCGTGCGCGTCACGGCGGACGGCGCGAAGGCTTATGTCGCGCTCGGGCCGGCGAACCGGGTGGCGGTGGTGGATCTCGGCACGCTCGAGGTCACCGACTACCTCCTCGTCGGCCAGCGGGTCTGGCAGCTCGCCTTCTCGCCGGACGGCAAGCTTCTCTACACGACGAACGGCAATTCCAACGACATCTCGATCATCGACGTGGCGACCGACAAGGTCCTGAAGTCGGTGCAGGTCGGCGAGCAGCCCTGGGGCGTGGTCGCGGTGCCGTGACGGCGCTCATCAACAACAACGATAGGGAGGAAGGGATGAAACTCTGGATGGCCGCTGCGGCGCTGGGCGCGCTGGCGCTGCCGGTCGCGGCGCAGGATGCGGCGGAGGCGCCGAAGATCGAGAACGGCGCCTTCGTGATCGACGCGCCCGAGGGCCAGCACGACTACGGCTTCGCGGGCCTGATGGCGCGCGACAACCGTTCGGACCTGCCGCCGCTGACGCTGTCCTCCGGCAAGCCGGTGGCGGCGGCGACCTACAACCTGAAGTCGGGCACGTACTATCGCATCGACATCGTCTCGGACGGCACGGCAGAGCTCGCGCTCTCGGGCGGCGATTTCTTCAGGGCGGTCTGGATCAACGAGATCGTGGTGAACGACATCGAGATCCGGCCGATGGGCGTGCATTCGATCGAGTTCGATTCCGCCGGCACGGCGCGGATGAGTTTCATCCCGATCGTTCCCGGCACCTACAAGCTGTCGATCCCGGGCTCGAACAGCGAGACCCAGTCGGCTACATTCGTGATCCAGTGAGGGGAGGAACCAGGATGCGACACCTGATCATCGCGGCGGCGGCGCTCGCGCTCGCGCCGTTCGTGGCGGCGGCGGAGGACACCATGACCGCGACCGCCGAGCAGATGGCCCAGATCGACCATACCCTGTCGGCCAGGTCGTGCGAGGTCGATCCGGTCAACGTCGTGGTCGAGGGCGGAGTGTTCGATCTCGACGACGTCATGTGCGCGGACGGCCAATACGACATGAAGCTCGACGCGGGATACAACATCATCGAGGAACGCAAGGAGTAGGGCCGGTGTCCGGCCATGCCGTCGGCCGGTCGCCGGCGGCAGGCGAACAGCGAACGCCGTCATTGCGCCGCATTGGCGCGCAACTGGAGGAACAGATGCATGAACGCTATCCCTGCCCTGATGGTGGCCTTGGCAGCGACGCTGGCCGCGCCCGCGCTCGCACAGGAGATGATGGCCTCGCCCGAGGAGGCGGAAAAGGTGAACGCCGCCATCGCACAGCTCAACTGCGGCCCGCATGAAGAAATCGAGAAGGAGACCGAGGCGCTCTACGAACTCGATGACGTCGTCTGCAAGGCCGCTCAGTACGACATCAAGCTGGACGGAGAGTTCAACGTGATCAGTCTCACCTACGACGGCCCGAACGACGAATAGTGGCGGCAGCGCAAGTCGGCGTCGCGCCGTCGGGCGGGGCGCCCCCGGATCGGCGCGCGACGGCCGCGCTCAGGGTCGAGAACGTCAGCCACAACTTCGGGAAGGCGAGGGCGCTGCGCGACGTGTCCTTCGCGGTGCCGCGAGGTTCCTTCGCCGCGCTGCTCGGCGTCAACGGCGCCGGCAAGACCACGCTGTTCTCGCTGATCACCCGGCTTTATGACAGCACCTCCGGGCGGATCGAGGTGGCGGGTTTCGACGCGCGCCGCCAGCCCGGCGAGGCGCTGGCGCGCGTCGGCGTCGTGTTCCAGAGCAAGGCGCTGGACGGGGATCTGACGCTCTTGCAGAACCTGACCTATCACGCCGCGCTGCACGGGATCGGCGGCCGCGCGGCGGCGGCGCGCATCGCCGAGGTGCTGGCGCTGGTCGGGCTCGCGGACCGCGGCGGGATCAAGGCGAACGCGCTTTCGGGTGGCCAGCAGCGCCGGGCCGAGATCGCGCGGGCGCTGTTGCACCGGCCGCAGCTGCTGCTTCTCGACGAGGCGACGGCGGGACTCGATCTCCACGCCCGGGCGGAGGTGCAGGCGCTGGTGCGGCGGTTGATCGCGGAGGAGGGGGTCTCGACGCTCTGGGCGACGCACGTCTTCGACGAGGTGGAGTCGGG
>NZ_JAGOID010000056.1 GCF_017995835.1 Amaricoccus sp. | reverse complement strand
CTCGCCCGGGCCTGGATACGCGTGCTCTGGCGCACCTGGACGGACGGCGCCCTCTACGACCCGGCGCTGCACAGCGCCGCGGTCGCCCACAATACACTCGCAGCTTGACACAGGGTGTCTCATGCCGTGCCCCTCATGTCCCCGGCCTCGCCAGCGCGTTCACCGCCGCCGCCGCCATGGCGCTGCCCCCCATCCGCCCGAGCACCACCGCGTGCGGCAGGTCGGTTTCCGCCAGCGCCGCCTTCGACTCCGCCGCGCCCACGAAGCCGACCGGCATCCCGATCACCGCCGCCGGCCGCGGCGCGCCCGCCGCCAGCATCCCGAGCAGGTGAAAGAGCGCCGTCGGCGCATTGCCGATCGCGACCACTGCGCCCGCCAGCCGGCCGCGCCAGAGCTCGAGCGCCGCCGCCGACCGCGTGGTGCCGAGTTCGGCCGCCAGCCCCGGCGTGCGCGGGTCGCGCAAGCTGCAGACCACCGCGTTCCCCGCCGGCAGCCGCGCCCGCGTGACGCCGTGCGCCACCATCTCCGCATCGCAGAGGATCGGCGCTCCGGCCGCAAGCGCCCCGCGCGCCGCCGCCACGAAGCCCGGCGAGAACCGAAAGGCCGCCGCCGCCTCGACGAGGCCGCAGGCGTGGATCATCCGCACCGCGACCTCCGCCTCCGCCGGGCCGAAGCGCGACAGGTCCGCCTCCTCGCGGATGATCGCGAACGACCGGGCGTAGATCGCGTCGCCGTCGCGGATGTAGTCCTGTGCGGTCATGCCCGCGCCTCCTCCAGAAGCCGCGCGCCCAGCGCCGCGGCCACCGTTGTCCCCTCGCCGGTCACCATCGGCCCGCCCGGCGTGCCAACCAGCGTCACCGCCGGCCCCGCCGGCTGCGCGCAGCGCTTGGGGCAGCCCGAGAGATGCAGCCGCGCGCCCGCGGGCAACGCAACCCGGCCGGCGAGGCGCCCGGCGATCGCCCGCGTGGGCAGCAGCGCCGCGCCGCAGGCCGGCGCGCCGGCGCACGCGACAACCCTGAGCCGCGCGTCTCCCGGATCGGTGACGAGCCCGAGCCGCTCCGCCGCCGCCACGAGCCGCCGGTCCGCCGCGTCGCTCAGGCCCACGGCGATCACCGCCCGCCCCGGCGCCGGCCGGATCGCCGCCGCGCCCTCCACCGCCCCGGCGAGCGCCGCCAGCGCCGTGGCCTCCACCTTCCCGAACGCCAGCGCCACGCCGCGGCCGATGCCGTCGACGAGCGCGAAGCGCCCGACCGGGCAGGCGGGATCGCGCATCGGCAGGCCGGCCGCCGGACCGATGTCGAGATCCCTGGCGCGCACCCCGGCCGCCGAGAGCCGGGCGAGGACCGCGAGCCCCGCCGCCACCGCATCCTCCGCCACCGGATAGCGCCCGATCACCCGCGCCGCGGCCGCCGCGCCCCCCACCGCCACGACCCAGCCCTTCGGCGTGGCGCGAAGACGCAGGTCGGCCGGCACGGCGTCGAGGTGCAGCGCGCCGCCGCCATCGACGACCGCCGACACCTTCGGCAGCAGGACCCCGTCGAAGCGTCGAAGCGCGGCCGCCAGCGGCCGCGGGTCGGCGATCTCCTCCGGATCGAGCCCGGCGAGCGGCCCGGTCAGCACCGGAGGCCCCTCGGCCGGCAAGATCCGAAGCCCGGCCAGCGTGTCGGCGAAGCCGCCCGCCGTCTCCGGCCGCAGGCCGCGCACCTGCAGACTGCCCCGCGCCGTCACCTCCACGAGCCCGTTGCCGTAACGCGTCGCCGCCGCCGCGAGCCCCGCGAGCTGCCCCGGCGACAGCCCCTCGGGCAGCGCCATCCGGGCGATGAGCCCGTCGCCGCTCGCCATCGGCGCGGCGAGGCTCGGGCAGGCGCCGCGGCGCATCACGACGCCGCCTCCCGCGCCCGCGCCTCGGCAAGGAGACGCGCCAGGCCGTCGTCGACCGAGTTCCGGCGCGGATGCCAGAGCCCGCGCCGCCGCGCCGCGCCGAACCGCTCGGCGATCGCCCGCGCGGCCGCCGGATTCTCGTGCAGCAGGAACTCCCGCACCGCCGGATCGCCGACATAGGCGTCGTGCACCGCCTCGATCAGCGCCGCCGCCACCGCGTCGGTCGTCTCGGCGAAGCCGATCAGCCGGTCCACCGTCTCGGCGAGCTCGGCCGCGCCGCGTGGCCCGTGGCGGAGCTGGCCGGCGATGAAGCGCGGGTTCGTCGCCCGCGCCCGCACCACCCGCGTCACCGCCTCGGCAAGCGAGCGCGCCCGCGGGCGGTCGGGGTCGGTCCCGTCCAGCACCACGAGATCGGCCTTGCCGCCGAGGGCGGCGACCGCAGCCGCGAAGCCGCCGACGAAACCGACGTCGGCCGAGCCCTCGAGGAGGTCGCGTCCCGGGTCGTCCTCGGGGTGGATCAGGAGCTCCGCCGCCGCCACCCGCTCGGCGAAGGCGCCGGCTTCGGCCGCCCCCTCGCCGTCGGGGCCGCCGAAGGCGTGCGAGCCTGTCTCGAGATAGACCCGCCCGAGTTCCGCCCGGTCCTGCCAGTCGCCGCTCGCCAGCCGCTCCTCCGGCCCCGCGCCATAGGTGCCGGGCGCCGAGCCGAAGATCCGGCGCGGCCGCCCGAGCCCGGCGAGCGGGTTCTCGGCCTGCGTCTCGTCGCGCGCCGCCACCGCGGCGACGGCGGCGTCGAGGAGCGCGATCTGCGGCCCGAACATGTCGCGGAAGAGCCCGGAGATCCGCCAGGTCACGTCGACCCGCGGCCGCCCGATCGCCGCCGGCGGCAGCACCTCGATGCCGGTCACCCGTGCGCTGCCTTCGTCCCAGACCGGCCGGCAGCCCATCAGCGCCAGTCCCTGCGCGATCGCCTCGCCGCCGGTCCGGAGGCTGGCGCTGCCCCAGAGGTCGAGGACGAGCGCCCGCGGCCAGTCGCCATGCTCCTGCACGTGGCGGCGCAGCACCTCGTCCGCCGCCGCCTTCCCCAGCGCGAAGGCGGTCGGCGTCGGCAGCGTCCGCGGGTCGGCGGCGTAGAGGTTGCGCCCCGTGGGCAGCACGTCGGTCCGCCCGCGCGCCGGCGCACCCGACGGCCCCGGCGCCACCCGGCGCCCGTCGAGCGCCGCGAGCAGCGCCGCCCGCTCCGCCGCGGCCGAAGCAACGCGCTCCGGCGCCGCGCCCGCCTCCGCCCGGCCATAGACGTGCAGCCCGTCCTTCACCGCGAAGTCCTTCAGGTCGCAGAGCCAGGCGTCGATCCGGACCAGCGCCGCCTCCGGGTCGTCGCCCGCCCCGACCCCGGCCTCGCCGGCGAGCCCGCGCGCCGCCGCCGTCTCGACGATCAGCCGCGCCAGCCGCTCCCGCCGCCGCCGGTCGAGGCCGTCGGCCTGGGCGTACTCGTCCACCAGCCGCTCGAGCTCGCGCTCGGCCCCGGAGAGGCCGGCCCCGACGAGGGGCGGCGTCAGGTGCCCGAGCGTCACCGCCCCGATCCGCCGCTTCGCCTGCGCCGCCTCGCCCGGATTCGAGACGATGAACGGATAGACGACGGGCAACGCTCCCGCGACCACCTCCGGAAAGCACGCCTCGCTCAGCGCCACCGTCTTGCCCGGCAGCCACTCGAGCGTCCCGTGGGCGCCGACGTGCACCAGCGCCTGGCAGCCGAGCCTCTCGCGCAACCACAGTCCGAAGGCGACGAGCGCATGGCGCGGCGGCAGGGCCGGGTCGTGGTAGTCCGCCCGCCGGTCCGCGCTCAGTCCCCGGTCCGGCGCCAGCGCCACCGTGACGTTGCCGAACTGCGCGAAGCGAAACCCGAACGCGCCTCCCGACGCCTCCGCCTCGGCCCCGCCCCAGGCCTCGGCGACCGCTCGCCGCGCCGCCGCCGGCAGCGCCGCGGCGAGCCGCGCATAGTCGGCGAGCGCCAGCCCGTCGCGCTCCCGCGCCAGCAGCCGCACGAGATCCCGCGGCGTCTCCGGGACGCCCTCGACCGCATAGCCCGCAGCCTCCAGGTCGGCGAGGATCGCCAGCACGCTCGCCGGCACGTCGAGCCCGACGGCATAGCCCGTCCGCCCCGCCGCCGCCGGATAGTCCGGGATCAGGATCGCGAGCCGCCGCTCCGCCGCCGGCGTCGCCGAGAGCCGGATCCCGGCCGCGATCCGCCGCGCCGCCTGCGCCACCCGCCCCGGCTCCGGCCGGTTCGCGAGCAGGCTCAGCCCCAGCGCCGCATCCGGCGCGGCGGCCGCCTTGAACGACATGACGCCCGCGAGGATGCGCCCGTCGAGCTCCGGCAGCACCACGTGCATCGCGAGATCGGCCGGCGCGAGCCCGCGCGGCCCGGCGGCCCACGCCTCGGCCCGCGTCGTCGCCGGCGCCACCTGATGGACCGGCGCCCCGAGCCGGTCGAAGAACCCCGCGTCCTCGCCCGCCGCGAACGCCGTCGCGGTGACGAGCGCCGCCGGCCGCAGCGCCGCGAGCGCCGGCTCGACCTCGGCGAGCACGTCCGCATCGCGCAGGCTCGGCACGAAGACCGGGACCGCCGCGATCCCCTCGGCGTCGAGCGCCGCGACCAGCGCCTCGACCGGCGCATGGTCGCCCGCAAGCAGCATCGAGCGGTAGAAGATCACCGGCGCCACCGGCCGCTCGACCGGCCCCGCCGCCGCCAGCGGCCGCACCTCGCCCCCGATCCACAGCCCCGCGCGGGGCAGCGGCCGCGGCCCCGGCGCCTCGAGCCCCGCCATCCGCGCGAGCAGCGCCCGCATGTTCTCCGGCCCGCCCTCGCGGAAATAGCCGAGGAGCGCCGCGAGTTCCTCCCGCGGCAGCGTCGAGAGCGCCGCCAGCCGCTCGTCCGCCTCGCGGCACTCCCCCGGCAGCAGCGCCAGCGCGACCCCCCGCGCACGCGCCACCGCCGCCAGCCGTTCGCAGCCGTAGGGCCACCAGTCGTAGCCGCCGAGAAGCCGCACCACGATCGTCCGCGCTTCCGCCGCCACTGCCTCGATCCAGAGGTCGACCGACATCGGATGCCTCAGGTCGCGCAACGCCGCGAGCCGCAGCTCCGGCAATCCCGACCCGCGCCAGCCCGCGGCAAGCGCCGCGAGGTCGCTGTCGGAAAACGACAACGCCACCAGCGGCGCCGGCCGCTGACCGAGATCGACCGGCTCGATCAGGTCGTCCAGCGACGCCGTTGTGACGTTGAGGATGTGCATCAGGCCGCCAGCAACCGCTCGACCGCCGCGCGGTCGAGCCCCTTCAGCCCGATCACCACGAGCCGCGTCCCCCGCGCCTCGTCCTCGGCCCACGGCCGGTCGTAGTGATGACTGACCCGCGGCCCCACCGCCTGCACGAGGAGCCGCATCGGCTTGCCCGCCACCTCGGCGAAGCCCTTCACCCGGAGCACGTCCGCCGCCTCCGCCGCCGCCGCCACCCGCGCGGCCAGCGCTTCCGGCCGCTCGACCGCCGGCAACTCGATCACGAAGCAGTCGAAGTCGTCGTGGTCGTGCTCCGGCTCGTCGTCATGCGCCGTCCGCCGCCCGTCAATCACCTCCTCGACGGCGAGGCCCTGCCCGAGCAGCACCGCCGGATCGACCCGGCCCCGCTCGGCCGCCACGATCTTCACCGCCCGCCCGAGATGCCGCTCGACCAGCGCCGCGGCCGCCGCGCGCGCCGCCGGCTGGAGCAGGTCGGCCTTGGAGAGCACGATCAGGTCCGCACAAGCCACCTGGTCGCCGAACACCTCCTCCACCGGGTCGTCGTGGTCGAGCGAGGCATCCGCCGCCCGCTGCGCCGCCAGCGCCTCGAGGTCCTGCGCCACCCGCCCCTCGGCCAGCGCCGGCCCGTCGACGACCGCGACCACGCTGTCGACCGTCACCCGGCTCTTCACCCCGGGCCACTGGAACGCCTGCACCAGCGGCTTCGGCAGCGCGAGCCCGCTCGTCTCGATCAGGATATGGTCGACATTCCCGCGCGACAGGATCCGGTCGAGCGCCGGCACGAAGTCGTCGGCGACCGTGCAGCAGATGCAGCCGTTCGCGAGCTCGACGATGTTCTCCTCCGGGCAGCTCTCGATGCCGCAGCCCTTCAGCACCTCGCCGTCGATCCCGACGTCGCCGAACTCGTTGACGAGGACGGCGAGCCGCCGCCCGCCGGCGTTCTCGAGCAGGTGGCGGATCAGCGTGGTCTTGCCGGCGCCGAGGAAGCCGGTGACGACGGTGCAGGGCACGCGGCCCGAAAAGCCCTGGGCGAGATCGGTCATGGCAGATCCTTCAGCAGATCGAGGGGAGGGACGCGCGCGATCAGCCCGCGCTTCAGCGCCTCCGGCCGGCCGCGATACGGCATGAAGCCGTCGGCGGCGCCCGCGAAGAGCCGGGCCGCTTCGAGAAGGTCGGCGCCCGAGGTCTCGTCGAGCCCGCCGAAGACATAGGTCCAGCAGCCGGGCCGATAGACCGCGACCGAGAGTCCGCGGCTGCAATTGCCGAGACAGGCGACCCGCCGCACCGCAACGCCGGAGCCTGCCGCCGCGCCGAGCGCGTCCGCGAGCGCGTCGGCGAGACGGCTGCCCGGGCGCGGCGTCTCCGGCCCGTCGCCGGCGCGCCGGCAGGAGGAGCAGACGAGGACCGTCACCTCGCCGGCGGCCGCATCGCCCGCGAGGACGGGCGGCTCCGTGGGGGACGCCAGGGAACTGGACACGCGCGCCTCCTTGCCCAGGTCAACCCGCCGGGCGGTCGAAAGTCTGGCGACGGCAGGTCTCCTGGCTCGCGGATCGTCGCGCCTGGCCGCCTTCCCGGAACCGATGTCCCAGTGGCCGTTGGCCGGCACTAACCGCCTACAGTTGCGGGTACAGCTGCGGAGTTGCCGGAGACCGGCGCACCGCATTCCCTCTCCCCTCGCGGGGATGACCGTCACTGGCCGATCTCTATGGCCGTGGGTGGCGCCAAGTCAACGCCGCCTCTTGGCCAGCCTGTCGCCAGCCTGCCCGGCTGGCCGGGCGCTCGCCGAAGGAGCCGGTCGAAGGAGCTTGTCACGGGCCGCGTTTCCGTTCACGTTCGCGGCGTCGGTGTTCCCGCGAGGGAACGACGAGGGAATGCGGTGCGAATCCGCGGCTGCCCCCGCAACTGTAAGCGGCGAGCCCAGCCTCTCATGACCACTGGGAGCGATCCCGGGAAGGTGAGGCAAAGGCCCTGACCCGCGAGCCAGGAGACCTGCCGGCGATCGACGTGGCTCCAGCGGCCCTCGGGTGGAGGGCGACAAGGACTAGGCAATGACCCATACTCCCTCGGCGACCGACCCCTCGAAAACCGGCGCGTCGCCAGCTTCGCTCGCGGCGCAGCGCCTGATCGCGGCGGCGCTCGGCGTCTTCATCATCGGCATGGTCGGCTTCACGCACATGAGCGTCGCCCACAATGCCAGCCACGACTATCGCCACTCGATGGCCTTCCCCTGCCACTGACCGGGAACCGACCATCATGAGCGGACTTCGCAGCATGCTGCTCCTCGCGGCGGCCTCCGGCATCCTCGTCGCCATTGCGATGACGATCCTGCAATTCTTCGCCACCGTGCCGCTGATCCTTCAGGCCGAGGTCTACGAGAGCGCGGCCGAGGCCGAAGCCCCCGCGGCCACGGCCGGGCACGACCACGGCGCCGTCGCGATGACCGCGGCGCACGACCACGGAGACGAGGAATGGGAGCCCGCCGACGGCTTCCAGCGCATGAGCCTGACCGCCGTCGCCAACGTCGTGACCGCGATCGGCTTCGGGCTTCTCCTTGTCGCGGCCTCCGAATTCGCCGGCGGCATCCGCAGGTGGCGCGAGGGGTTCTTCTGGGGCCTCGCCGGCTTTGCGGTCTTCACGCTCGCGCCCGGGCTCGGCCTGCCGCCGGAACTCCCCGCCATGCCCGCAGCCGAACTCGCGCCGCGGCAGGTCTGGTGGGTCGGCGCCGTCGTCGCGACCGCCGCCGGCCTCGCGCTCATCGTCTGGGGCCGGGGCCCGGCGATCGCCCTGCTCGGCGCGGCGCTCCTGATCGCGCCGCACCTCGTCGGCGCGCCGCAGCCGCCGACGCACGAGAGCCCGGTCCCGGAGGACCTGCACCACCGCTTCGTCGTGGCCGTGACGATCACCAACCTCGTCTTCTGGCTTCTCCTTGGCTACGCGGTCGCGGTCTTGCGCCCGCGCTTCGCGGCCGACCTCGGCACGCCGCAGCCGCGGCTTGCCTGAGGCGGGCCTCACCCTCGTCCTCGGCGGGGCGCGCTCGGGCAAGAGCCGCCTCGCCGAGGGCCTCGTGGCCGCCCGGCCGGCGCCGTGGCTCTACGTCGCCACCGCCCAGGCGTTCGACGACGAGATGCGCGCGCGAATCGCCGACCACCGCGCCCGCCGCGCCCAGGGCTGGGAGACGGCCGAGGCGCCGCTCGAGCTTGCCCCTGCCCTCGAAACGGCTCCCGAGGGGCGGCCGGTCCTCGTCGACTGCCTGACCCTCTGGCTCTCCAACGTCATGCTCGCCGGTCGCGACGTCGAGGCCGAGACGGATCGCCTCGCCGCCGCCCTTGCCCGGCCACGGGGCGCATGGGTTGTCGTGTCCAACGAGGTCGGCCTAGGGATCGTCCCGGACAACCCTCTTGCCCGCCGGTTCCGCGACGCCGCCGGCTGGCTCAACCAGCGGGTCGCCGCCGCAGCCGGCCGCGTCGTGCTGACGGTGGCGGGCCTTCCCGTCGAGGTGAAATGATGCCCGAGATCGCCGACGCCGAAGCCGAGCGCCACAAGGCGAAGATGGCGAAGCGCAAGGCAGCGCAGGATGCCGAGGTCGCGGCGAAGACCGTCGAGAAGGGCCTGCTCCTGGTCCACACCGGCCCCGGCAAGGGCAAGTCGACCGCCGCCTTCGGCCTCGCCCTCCGCATGCTCGGCCACGATCGCCGCGTCGGCGGGGTCCAGTTCGTCAAGGGCGCCTGGGACACCGGCGAGCGGCGCGCGCTCGCCGCGTTCGGCGATCGCGTCGCCTGGCATTCGATGGGCGAGGGCTTCACCTGGGAGACCCAGGACCTCCGCCGCGACGTCGCCGCCGCCGAACGCGCCTGGCAGCAGGCCGAGGCGCTGATGGCCGATCCGACCATCGCCCTCCTCGTCCTCGACGAGCTCAACATCGCGCTCCGCTACGACTACCTCGCCGTCGATCGCGTGGTGGCCGCCCTCGCCGCACGCCGCGCGGATCTCCACGTCGTCGTCACCGGCCGCAACGCGAAGCCCGCGCTTCTCGAGGCCGCCGATCTCGTCACCGAGTTCGCCCTCGGCCGCCATCCCTTCGCCGCCGGCGTGAAAGCCCAGCCGGGCATCGAGTTCTGAGTGACCGTGACTGGCGTCAACCTTTCGCCGGCGCCCGGAAACCCGGTGCATGGGTTGTGCATGGGTTGTGCATGCGATGTGCATCGGGCGAAGCGCCGTTAACCATGCCGGCCCGCACCCTCATGTTCCAGGGCACCGGCTCCGACGTCGGCAAGTCGCTGATCGTCGCCGGCCTCGCCCGCGCCTTCGCCGACCGCGGCCTCCGCGTCCGCCCGTTCAAGCCGCAGAACATGTCGAACAACGCCGCCGTCACCGCCGACGGCGGCGAGATCGGCCGCGCCCAGGCCCTCCAGGCCCGCGCCGCCCGCACCACGCCCACGGTGGACATGAACCCGATTCTCCTGAAACCTCAAAGCGATGTCGGCGCCCAGGTCATCGTCCACGGCCGCGTCGCCGGCAACGCCACCGCCCGCGCGTGGCAGCGCCGCAAGGCCACCCTCCTCCCCGCCGTCCTCGAGAGCTACACCCGCCTCCGCGCCGACGCGGACCTCGTCCTCGTCGAAGGCGCCGGCAGCGCCTCCGAGGTGAATCTCCGCCCCAACGACATCGCCAACATGGGCTTCGCCCGCGCCGTCGACGCTCCGGTCGTCCTCATCGGCGACATCGACCGCGGCGGCGTCATCGCCAGCCTTGTCGGGACCCGCGCCGTTCTCGACCCCGCGGACGCGGCCCTGATATCCGGGTTCGTTGTCAACAGGTTCCGCGGCGACCCTGCCCTCTTCCGGGACGGCATGGCCTTCGTCGCCGAGCGGACCGGCTGGGCCCCCGTCGGCCTCGTTCCTTTCACGAAGGTTGCCGCGTGCCTGCCGGCCGAGGACGCGCTCGCCCTGTCCCGCCCCGCCGACGCCTCCCCGCGCCCCGGCGCGCTCCGCATCGCCGTGCCGATCCTGCCCCACATCGCCAATTTCGACGACCTCGATCCGCTGGCCGCCGAGCCGGCCGTCGATCTCGTCCGCGTCCACCCGGGCGCGGCGCTCCCCGGGGACGCCGCCCTCGTCCTCCTCCCCGGCTCCAAGGCGACTCTTGCCGACCTCGCGGCCCTGCGCGCCGCCGGCTTCGACATCGACATCGCCGCGCACCTCCGCCGCGGTGGCCGCGTGCTCGGCCTCTGCGGCGGCTACCAGATGCTCGGCCGCACCATCGTCGATTCCGCCGGCATCGAGGGCCCACCCGGCATCCAGCCCGGCCTCGGCTTCCTCGACGTGGCGACGGAACTCACCGGCGAGAAGCGCCTCGAGGCCGTCGCCGGCCGCACTGACGATGCCGTTCCCTTCGTGGGCTACGAGATGCACATGGGCCGAACCCATGGCCCCGATTGCGACCGTCCCTTCGGCACGCTCGCCGACGGCCGCACCGAAGGAGCCCGCTCCGCCGACGGCCGGGTCTTTGGCACCTACGTCCATGGCCTCTTCGCCGAGGACGCCCAGCGCGGGGCCTGGCTCGCCCGCCTCGGGGCGGGACCGTCGGCCATGAGCTACGAAACCGGAGTCGAGGCGGCCCTCGACTCCGTGGCCCGTCACCTGGAGGTCCATCTCGACCTCGAGCTCCTGCTCAGATTGTCCAGATGACCCCGGCTGCGAGCAGCGTCACGAGCAGCGCGTCGGCCGCCCGGTAGAGCCGGAGCGCGCGGCGGATGTCGGCGGATCCGAGATCGCGCCGCCCGCCTGCTCCCATGATGGCGTCGTCGACCGCCAGGCCGCCATAGCTGCGCGGACCGGCGAGCGCGAAACCTAGGGCGCCGGCCATCGCCGCCTCGGGCCAGCCGGCATTCGGCGAGCGGTGCCGGCGGGCATCGCGTCGAATCGCGCGCGCGGCGCCGCGCGGCGAGGCTCCCGGAACCAGCGCCGCCGCGGCCACGAGGAGCAGCGCCGTGAGCCGCGACGCCGGCAGGTTGACGAGATCGTCGAGCCGTGCCGAAGCCCATCCGAACGCCCGATAGCGCTCGGTCCTGTGGCCGATCATGCTGTCGGCGGTATTGATTGTCTTGTAGGCGATCGCCCCCGGCAGACCGGCGATCGTCATCCAGAGCACCGGAGCGACCACGCCGTCGGAGAAATTCTCCGCCAGGCTCTCCACCGCCGCACGCGAGACGCCTGCCACGTCGAGCGCCTCCGGATCGCGCCCCACGATGTGCGCCACCGCCAGGCGGCCGGCCTCGACGCCGCCTGCATCGAGCGCATCCGCCACGCGCTGCACATGATCGGCGAGGCTCCGCTGCGCGATCAGGCTGCCCGCGAGGCAGGCCGCAACCACCAGGCCGACCGGCCCGCCAAGCAGAGCTTCAAGTCCTGCGCCGACGCTCCCAACGGCCGCGGCCGCCAGGCTGATCGCGATGACGCCCGAAATCCTCCGTCTCGGCACGGAGCCCCGGTTCAGAAGCCTCTCCAGCGCCCCGATCAGGGTCCCGATCCAGATGACGGGATGCCCGATGCGCCGGAAGACCGCGTCGGGGTAGCCGGTCAGGAGCTCGGCGAGCATGGCGAGCATGGGCAGCAGGAGCCCCATCTATTGCCGCCGCCTGGAGGGACGGCGGACAGAGATCCACGACAGCCGCGCCTGACGCATCCCATCCCCCTCCGGACTACCCCCGGGCCTCGGTTCCTGCGCCGGCAGGTCTCCTGGCTTGCGGGTTGCGCGGGCCTTGCCGCCTTCCCGGGGCAACGCCCCAGTGGCATGTCGGCAGGCCCCTCGCCGCGTACAGTCGCGGGGGCGGCTCCGGTCTGGCCCGTGGACATGGACCCCCGGGTTCCCTCTTCGTCCTTGCGGACACCGGCGCGCTCCGGATGGCGGCTGCGGGACCGGCTGTCAACGGGAAAGCCCGGGTCGTCCAGGGCCTTCCCTTCCGCAACCCGCCGCGGCCGACCGAAGGCGGCGATAGTGGCCGATCCTGCGTCCGGTCAGTACAGGGCGGCGCGGCGGTACGCGCGTCGGGCGACGCCTGCGTACGAGAGCGGCGTCAGCGGCATCCCGATGACGTCGATGAACACCGACACCTCCTTGCCGAGCACCGGCATCTCGCCGCTGACGATCTGCACGGTGTAGTGCAGGTCCTCGCCCTCGATCACGGGATCGCGGAGCACGACGACCGTCTGGCGCAGCGTGCCGTTCTCGAGGATCGAAACGTCGGCGTTGGGCGGGTCGGAGAGGAAGCTGTCCTTGCCCTCGCTCCAGAAGGGCACGAAGGCCTCCGTCGTCATGTTGCCGGCGATCCGCTCCGGCCGGTCGGAGAAGAACAGGGTAACCGGGCTGACGCCGCGCAGCGTCAGCCGGTTCTGGTCGGCATCGAAGGCCATGCCCTCGGCCGTCTGCACGAAGAGAAAGTCGGCCTGGCCGTTCACCGCCTCCTGCGCACCGGCGCCGCCGGCGGCGAGCGCCGCAGCGAGTGTTGCGCCTCCCGCCAGCACCGCCCGGCGGGAGGCAACAACTGCTTCGGAGATACACCCTGTCGTATGCATTTCTCTCTCCATGAAGTGAGGGCCCGGGCGCCGGGGCGGGATCATTTGACAAGCTCGATCTCGCTCGGCCGCCACTCCCTGGTGAAGAAGGACTCGAGCGGGCTGTAGAGCCGCAGGATGGTGAACCAGCCCTTGGCCGGATCGGTCTGGATCCAGTTGCCGCGGGCCACGCCCTCAGGCTGCTCGGGCGCGAACCAGACCGTGGTCGCGCCGTCCTCGGCCGGCTCGGCGGCCGGCGAGGGATAGCTCTGGCTGCCGGCGCGCGGGTAGTTCTGCGGGGTCGCCAGCATCGAGCGGGTCTGGTTGTCGTAGAGCGTGAACGACCAGAAGGCCCGCGCCGGGATGTCCTTCGGCAGCACCACCCTGTAGGTCCTGGCCCCGTCGAAGGGCGCGCCGGTCGCGTCGAGACCGGTCATCAGGTACTGCGAGCCCACGTCGGGAAGGCGCATGATCATCCCGGGGCTGTCGAGCGTGTAGCCGTAGTAGAAGGCCGTGCGCGAATCGAGCGTCCGCGCGCCGGTCGGCGGCAGCGGCTTGAACTCGCCGCCCTCGAACTGCGGCGGCGGCGTCTCGAAGTTGGCGCCGCCCTCCCAGAGCATGCTCCACCAGTGCGAGCCCTCGTAGTACGCCCAGTCCGGATGCGCGTCCGCCCAGGCCCATTGCAGCGACCGCCCGAAGGCGTCGCCGACCGCCGCGGCGTCCGTCAGGATCGCCTGCATCCGCTCGTCGGGCGCGAAGGGCTTGCCGTGCACGATGCCGATCGCCGCGAGCTGGCCGGCGAGCTCCACGTCGTAGCTCGTCGCCGGCTCGGCCTGGAGGTTGGCGTCGATCATGTCGAAGATGCCGACGTCGCTCGGCGGGATGGTGTTGAAGGCGAGGCCGCTGCCCTCGACGAACTTCGTCTCGGGGATCGTCGGCTCGCCCGCCAGCCGCACCGCGCCGGTCAGCGCCTGCGCGATGCTGGTGCCGTAGCTGCCGGGGACGTAGGGGTAGATCTTCAGGTTCGCCTTCACGTTGTCGACCGCCGGTTTGGGATCGTCGTTCACCAGGTAGGCGCGGGCGGCGTAGAGGACGTGGTTGGTCTTTGAGTGCGCGACGAAGTAGCCGCCCTCGGGCAGCGGCCCGTCATAGCCGGGCGGCACGATCAGGTACTTGCCGCCGAGGCCGCGGTCGGGTCCCGGAGCGCCGATGTCGATGATCCAGGAGAACCACATGTCGTTGATCGTGCCGACCGCGTCGGAGGGCTGCTCGATCACCATCGGACCGTCGCTCAGGTCGATCGCCGAGAGGTAATAGACCGTGTCGGCATTGGCGGTCAGGAACAGCGAGTCCGCGTCCATCAGCTCGGAGAAGATGACCACGCCGTTCGCGCCGGCGACCTCTTCGAAGCCCTTGCGCAGCGCATAGGCCGAGGCGCCGCGGAAGCTGTTGTTGTAGACGGCGAGCGCATTGGCGAAGTCCACGGCATCGTAGGCCGTCTGCGCGGTCGCGGCGGTCGGCGCGCCGTCATCGAACTCCAGCGTGCCGGCGCGCGTCTCGACCGACTCCGGCGCCGAGAGCGACCGGACGGTTTCGGGCGCGACGTCGGCCCAGGCGGGCCCCAGCGCGACGGCGAGAGCGAGGCTGCTCGCCGAGATCGGGCGGATCATCGTTCGGTTCTCCTGCGGAATGGTCTGTCGGCGGATTCGCGCCCCTCGAAGATACCCTTCCCGGCGCATCGGTTCTGCTCATTTCGCGCCAGTCTTCCTCGGACGGGTCCGATCGTCCGTACGCGCAGGCAGGCGCGGGGCGAGTGGCCGGTCCAGCGGAGCGAAGCTGCCGCAATTTCCTGCACGGTCTGGCAGAAGAACCCGTGCGGTGTCCAGCCGGACATCGTCCACAACCAGCCGAACTCGCGATCGCCCGGGCGGCGCACCTGCAGCGCCGTCTCCAGACCCCTATGGAACCGCCCCCGTCAGGGACGCCGGCCGGTAAGCGGTCGGATCGGGCGCGGTCGTATCCGTGGTCACGACCTCGATGACGTCGCCCGGCCGGACGAGCGCATCCATGCCGGGCCGGAGCTCGACGGCCCCGTCTCCCGTGCCGCGATGGACGATGGCCTCGGGCGCCACCGAGAGCGGCGTCGCTACCGGTGCGGCGCCCGGGGCCGCCGCCAGAGCGAGCGCGCGCTGCAAGCCCGAGATCTGGCTTTCGAGATCGAACAGCGCGCGTCGGGCCCCGGCGAGCGCCGCAAGATCGGCTTCCCGCCGATCCGAAGTGAGCCTTCCCCGCTCGGCGTCGGATTCGGCGCGCTGGATCCCGAGGCGCTCGATTTCACTCTGGGTCTGGAGAAACTGCGCTTCGGAGAGAAACTGCATCCGGCTCATCTCATGCACGCGGTCCGCCAAATGGACGAGCCCTCGCTCCTTGAGCCCCTCGAGCCGCGCCAGCTCCTGCCGGTCGACCGCCAGAGCCTCGGCCTGGTTCCTCTTCTGCTCCTCGAGGTACTGCGCGCGCATCGCGTAGAGCGGGTCGAGGCGGTCGAGCAGCTCGCGAGCCTTGCGCTGCTTTTCGTTCGCGGCTTCCAGCATTTGCGCGTGCAGCGCCAGAAGCGCGTCGGCGCCCTTCTCGTCGAGGCCGAGCTCGGCAGCCGTCGGAGCCGGCCGGCTCTCGCCTAGCGCATTCTCCAGTCGCCAGATCGTCGCCAGCGTTTCGGCGCGGGCGCGCGTCAGCCGGCTGATCTCCGCCACCCGCAGCACCATCCCCGAAGGGTCGGTGCCGCCTGCGTCAAGGCCTTGGCCGAGGATCCCTCCGGCGGCCGCGATCGCGGAGCGAACGGTCAGGCCGGAGCTGAACGGAATGAGCCGCGGGCTGGTCACCATGCCCGACACGGTCACGTCGCGATAGCGCTCGACCTCGAGGGCGACGTCGCTCGGGGCGACATCGAGAACGGAGGCGAGCCTCGACGCGTCAAAAACCCGAAAGGTGATGGACCCGACCATCTCCTGCAAGGTCGACTGAACCTCCTCGACCGTCCTGCCCTCGGCTCTGACGCGCCCGAAGCGCGGCAGGGACACGAAGCCGTCGTTCGAGACGGAGGCAACGGACGAGAACTGCTCTATGCCGGCGACCTGAAGGCGGACCGTGTCACCCGGCGCTAACGGGTATTCGTCGGCGGGCGCCGAACCCGCCGCGCAGGCGAAAGCGAGAATCAGCAGCGCCTGCGCTCTCCGCAGCAAGGTCGGAATCGGCATGGACATCCCCCACCAAAGCGAATGGCCAAAACTAGCACAGCCAGCGGAACGGTAAGAGCCCTATCCGGTCGAGGGATGAGATCGCGCGCATTACTCCGGGTCGCACGGGCAGGATCCCTCGCTTGGGTGATGCGCAGGGGGGAGAATGCTTCGCATGAGCAACTGCCGGATCCCGGCTGGTTCGGTAACATAATGGCACGATGCGCCGGGGATTCTCCCCGGCTGGTAGGGGTATCTGCCGCGAAGAGGGTCGGCCCCGCATTGTAGGAACGCAGCATGGCCATTCAGACCATCGAGAGGCGGGTGGCGTCGGCAACCGACGACGCCGAGGAAAAGTCGAGCGGCTCCATCTCGTCCAATGTCGGCGATCTCGAGCTGGGCTTCGACGGGTCAAAGGTCCAGAAGGTCGGCATCCGGTTCACCGACCTCGGCATTCCGCAAGGCGCCCAGATCACCGCCGCCTACATACAGTTCACGGTGGACGAGTCGAACAGCAGCGCATCGTCACTGCTGATCCGGGGCGAGGACAGCAACGACGCGGCTACGTTCAGCAATGCCAAGTTCAACATCTCCTCGCGTCCCTTGACGGATGCGTCCGTGGACTGGTCGCCGGAGGCCTGGACGCCGGCCGGCGCGAGCGGGGCCGCGCAGCGGACCGCCGACATCTCCGCGGTCGTGCAGGAAATCGTGAACCGCTCCGGCTGGACCGCGTCCAACGCCATGGCCTTCGTAATCAGCGGCACCGGCACCCGCACGGCGGATTCCTTCGAGGACTCGCCCGGCACCGCGCCGCTGCTGCACATCGAGTACACGCTTCCCGGCGGCGGCTCCCCGGTCGCGTTCGACGCCCAGCCGGACGCCGACCCAGACAGCAACCAGATCGCCGAGCTGGCGATCGCCGGCGCCCCGACGGGCATCACCGCGTCCGCGCACGACCCCGACGGCGACACGGTGACCTACAGCATCAACGATTCGCGGTTCACCATCGACGCCAACACCGGCGTGATCACGCGATCGGGCAACGGGACGCTGGACTTCGAGACCCAGACGACCGTCACGCTGACGGTGACGGCGCACTCCTCCGACTCGACCACCGCCACCCGGCAGTTCACGCTCAATATCCTCGACAGCCAGGAGCCGGTCGCCTTCCGGTCGCCGGCGGATGCGAACTCCGCGGCCAACACGATCGCGCAGTCGGCTGGCGCCGGCACGGGCGTCGGGATCACCGCGTCGGCGAACGACCCCGACGCCGGCGACACCGTTTCCTACACGATCGACGACAATCGGTTCTCGATCAGCCCGAGCGGCGTGATCACGCGTTCGAGCAACGGCACGCTCAACGCCCAGAACGAGCCCTCGATCACTCTGCGCGTAACGGCGACCTCCTCCGATTCGAGCACCGACACCCACGACTACACGCTCGCAGTCACCGGTGGCGGCGGCGGTGGCGGCGGCCTGCCCAGCTCGCTCACCCTCGTGCGGACCACCCTGACCTCGCAATGGTCGCCACCGAGCCCCGACCCCTCCGGCCTTGTCTATATCAGCCATCTCGGCAGGATGCTCATGGTGGACGGCGAGGTCGAAGAGCTGCCGATCTTCGAGGGCAAGAACGTCTACGAGATGCAGCTGAACGGCACCTTGGTGTCCACTGCTTCTACTGTTTCGTTTTCCGACGAGCCGACGGATATCGCTTACAATCCGAACAACCACCATATCTACATTTCGGACGACACGGGATCCCGAGGGTTCTATGTGGTCGATCCCGGCAACGATGACCTGTATTTTACATCAGATGATAAAAGAACCTTCGCCAACACGGGACCATTTGGGGCCAAAGACGCGGAGGGAATCGCCTATGACACGACGCGCAACGTCATGTACATCGCGAGCGGCGCGGATCAGAAAATCTTCACGATCAGCCCCGGCGCGAACGGCAAGTTCGATGGCGCCCCGTCCAAAGGTGGCGACGACACCGCGACCAGCTTCAACACCCTGCCGCTGGGCATCAACGATCCCGAAGCCGTCGCCTACGACGCCGTTCACGATGTCCTGTTCGTGCCCGCATCCAAGACGTCCATCGCCATGCTCACTCCCGACGGCGAACTCCTCGACACCTTCAACGTTTCGCAGATCAAGGCGCACAAGATCGCGGGCCTGGCGCTCGCACCCAGCAGCGACGATCCGGACCAGATGAGCCTCTATGTCACCGATCGCGGGCGTGATGGTGACAGCAGCCCTAACTACAACGACGGCAAGATCCACGAGTTCCACATAGACGATTTCCTCTTCTCCTGAGGTCGTCGGTCGACGCAGCCGGCAGGGGGCTGCGGCCGGGGTCATATACCGCTCCAGACCGCCCGCATCGCTGCCGCGGCGGTCTCGTCGAGCGGGTGGTCGGTGTCGATGGTCACGACCCGTATGCCGGGATATTCGGCGATGGTCTCGCGGTCCCTGCGCCGGATCACGGCTTCCGGATTCGGCCCGCCCGTCTTGACGCGCTCAGCGTCGCGCCGAAGGGTCGTCTGGATCGGCGCCGACAGGCTGACGACCAGCCCCGGCCCAGGCAGACCCGCATAGAGCCGCCGTTCCAGGGACATCAGCCATCGCTTGACCCGGGACTGGCAGCGCGCGACGTCCG
This sequence comes from Amaricoccus sp., assembly GCF_017995835.1. Lineage (GTDB taxonomy): Bacteria > Pseudomonadota > Alphaproteobacteria > Rhodobacterales > Rhodobacteraceae > Amaricoccus. The sequence continues at coordinate 2,991 of NZ_JAGOID010000056.1, read as the reverse complement.
CCTCGCAGAAGTGGCTGCTGTCGGTGGCGCCCGCTGTCACCGACGGATACCGGTCCGCGATCACGATCGAGCCGGCGGCGGCGGCGCGCCAGCAACGCCGAACGAGGGCCCGGCGCTCATAGGCGAGGATGGCCACCCGCAGGACGTAGACGAACGAGAACCGCGATCTGTCGGCGCCCGGAGGCGCCTCGAACCCCTGGGTGCGGTGGCTGGCCCAGATCCGGCGCCCCAACGGAAGCATCAGCCGGGGCAGCAGCGTCAGCGCCGTCGCGGGCGGCTTGCCGACGTGCACCTGCCAGACCCTGTAGTTGCGCCCAAGGCGACGGGCGACGGCGCCGGTCAGCGTAGATTTCCCGCTCGCCTTCGGGCCGACGAACGCGACGATGATACCGGAAGACGTCGGAATCTTCCCGCGGCGGCGCTGAAGCCGGCCCAGCGCCAGCATGAGCAACCGCCAGAGCTGCGATGTGGTGGCCGCCAGCGGCCCGAGGCGTCGCCAGTTCTGCAGATGCCCCCTGATCCGCCAAGAGACGCGGATGCGCCGAAGCAGATCGCCTCGGTCGGCGATCGCGTCCTGAGCGGCCCGGAACAGGGAGACCGGAGCATCCGGGAGCAGCTGGCGCCACAAGTCCTCGGCCGCGGCGGCGTTCGCAGAGTCGCGCAGCCAGTCGAGTTCCTCGACCACGGCCGGATAGTCCCGGTTCACCACCAGGAGCTCGAAGGGGCGCACGTGCTTGAGCGCGATCCGCAGGACGAACGCGACGAGTTCCGCCTCGGGACTGGGGACCGGAACGCCGTGAAGCCGGCGCGTGCCGGCGAGCAGCATGTCCTCGAGAGGGAGCCGGTAGCACTTCGCCACGCTGTCGCCGGTGACGATCTGGAAATAGACATGCGCATGCACCAGCGTCGCCCGATCGGGATCGAGCGCAAAGGCGTGCAGCACGCCCGGGTGCCCGATTCCGTTTGCCGAGGCGGTCAGCTTGAAGCCGCACTCCAGCAGCAAGGCGGTGAACGCGGCGGCGTCCTCGCGATGCACCAGGACATCGAGATCGCCCTCCCCGGAAAGGCTTTCGAGGAGCCGGACATTGCTCTTCCAGTGACAGTAGCGGATTCGCGCGTGATCGAGCGCGTCGAGCAGCATCCGAATAGAGCAGCTTACTGGCGGGTCAGGGCGGTCGAGACCGGCCGGGACGTCGAATGGTTCCACGCCCGCATCGGCGTTTGCAAGCAGCGGCGGCGGTGCGTCTGGCCGATTCATTCCGACTTGTCCCCTATCAGCGAACCGATCTCTCCGGCGATCGACTGCACGGCGGCGTCGAGGTCGGCGCGGTTTCCGGATTGCACATTCATCACGACGCGACCCTCCTCGGCGAGCAGCTCGGCGAGGACCGCGGCGATCTCTGCCTGCCGGAGCCAAAGTCCGACCTCGTTCCCGAACAGGCGCTCGAATGCCCGCCGGCGGCGCACTCGCTCCTGCAGCCGGCTTTCGAGGACCGAACGCGGCGCCACGACGTGGATCAGGAGATCGGCCCGGGGGACCAGCGCGAGGCCGCGGGCCAGCGCCGACCTGTCGATCGGGTCGGACAGCAGCGCCATCGAGCACAGCAGCGTCAGGAACCCCTGGTCGAGGATCATCACCTCGCCGGCTCGCTGGTTGTCGCGCCAGGCGCGGCAGAGATCGGCGGCGTACCTGCGGATCCGCAGTTCGCGGACGCGGCTGCCCGGCGGAAGGATCGCAAGGAGCTCCTCGACGATCGGATCGCGCCGTCCATCCGGAAGCAATGCCCGCAGCCCGCCGGCGATCTTCATCAGCTGAATGGACAAGGGAGAACCGCCACTCGGCGGCTCGAGATCGCCAGGGGGCGACGCTCGTCCGAACTGCACCAGTCGCACGGGCGATCCCCGCCCTCGCAGGTCCGCCGAGAGCGCGAGCGCGGCGGTGGTCTTGCCGGCTGCGGCGGCGCCGAGGAACTCCACGGTCACGCAGGCCGGGTCGGCGTCGAATCGGGCCGCCGCCATGGATCTGTTGCCGGGCCCGTCTCCGGCGGCGAAACGAGGCGAATCTGCCACAGTCATGTCAGGTCGCTTCTTGATCGCAAGCCGATGTCCCGAGCAGGCCGTGGCCCAGAGCCCCCCTTGCCGCGCCGATCCGGGCCGGGGGCCGGCAGGGGGAGTCCCCGTGGATCGCATTTCGCCCCCTCGAGCGCGGCCTCGACCTGCCCCGGGACGCACGGCGCCCGGACTGCGGCGGCGAGCCCACGCCGCAGGGCGCTCTCGGAAACCGCGCCGCAATCGCCCGAGACCCGATGAAACCAGTCGAGCTCACCGCCGGGATTCGTTCTCACCCACCGTCATCCATCGTTGTGCGCGAGTGGCCGACTGCCTCTCACCATAAGAACTTTCAGTACGCAGCACGCTAACTTCGATGTCAACAATGCATACTACTGGACATCCGTACCAGACACCCGAAAGATACCCTGAATCCGACGCTCGCTTTGAAGCCACTTGCGCCAGGCGGGGCGATGCGCGCCCGAATGGCGCCAGACCCAGCGACCGCCGTGACCGCGCGCTCCCACATGCGCCCGCTTGGATGAACCGGCGTCGCGGCGGCCGACTCGCATCCCGGAGGCGCTGTTCCTGCGGGAGCGACGAAAACCCCTGCGATCCGGGGCCGATCATGCTCTGACGCTTTCTGCATCTTTCGTATACTATCCCGCCACCTATGGTTGCACGGACACATCGGCACAACCCGACCTCGGCTTCCTTGCAGCGCGCAACATGTCCGTTACGGCACGCTGCCCGGTCTCAACTGTTTTACAAAGCGTCATACAACCGTTACAGTGTGCCGAGTGGGGAGCGGCTACTCCAAAGGGGGTAGAGAGACCGTCTGAAGGTTCGGGGGGGGGGGCATGAGATTTGATTTGCTGGCCGTAATAGGATTCGATGGAATCATTGCCGAGGGCCTCAGAAGCGTACTCAACGGCTCCCGCT
>NZ_JAGOID010000142.1 GCF_017995835.1 Amaricoccus sp. | reverse complement strand
ACCAAAGCCGATCTCGAGCCAGACCTCGCGCGCACCCGGCAGGAGTACCGCCGGATCGACGGCGCCGCCGGCCACGACACCGGGCACCGCGAGGCGGGGCAGCAACTCCTCCAGATGCCGGCGCTGGGTCGGGCGCAGGGCCTTGCCGTGCCGGCGACCGTAAAAGTTGCGGCGCGGCTGGGCCGCGCCGGTCGAAGTCCCGATCATTTCCGGAGGACGCGGCGGTTCAGACCGCGGCCTTCAGCTTGTCGACGAGATCGGTCGCTTCCCAGGAAAAGCCGCCGTCCGCGTCGATCGCCCGACCGAAATGGCCATAGGCCGAGGTCCGCTGATAGATCGGCTTGTTGAGCCCGAGATGGGTGCGGATGCCGCGCGGGGTCAGGTCGATGGCGCCGGCCACCGCCTTCTCGATCACGGCTTCCGGCACCTGGCCCGACCCGAAGGTGTCGGCATAGATCGACAGCGGCCGGGCAACGCCGATTGCATAGCTGAGCTGGATGACGCAGCGCGTGGCAAGGCCGGCGGCCACCACGTTCTTGGCGAGATAGCGCGCGGCATAGGCGGCCGAGCGGTCGACCTTGGTCGGATCCTTGCCCGAGAAGGCGCCGCCGCCGTGCGGCGCGGCGCCGCCATAGGTATCGACGATGATCTTGCGCCCGGTGAGCCCGGCGTCGCCGTCCGGTCCGCCGATGACGAACTTGCCGGTCGGATTCACATGCCAGGCGGTCGCCGCGGTCAGCCAGCCCTCGGGCAGCACGGCGCGGATATGCGGCTCGACCATGGCGCGCACATCGGCCGAGGTCATGTCCTCGTCGAGATGCTGGGTCGAGAGGACGAGGCTCGACACTTCGACCGGCTCGCCGTTCTCGTAGCGGATGGAGAGTTGCGACTTGGCATCCGGCCCGAGCCGCGGCTCGGCGCCGCTCTTGCGGACCTCTGCGAGGCGGCGGAGGATCGCATGGGCATAGTGGATCGGCGCGGGCATCAGCTCCGGCGTCTCGGCGACGGCGTAGCCGAACATGATCCCCTGGTCGCCCGCGCCCTCTTCCTTGTTCTCGCCGGCGTCGACGCCCTGCGCGATGTGCTCGGACTGGCCGTGGATATAGTTGTGGACGTTGAGCGTCGCCCAGTGAAAGCCCTTCTGCTCGTAGCCGATGTCCTTCACGCAGTCGCGCACGATGTCCTCGACGCGGGCGAGAACCGAGCCCGGACCGCGCACCTCGCCGCCGACGACCACGCGGTCGGTGGTGGCGAAGGTCTCGCAACCGACCCGCGCCTCGGGATCCTCGGTCAGGAAGGCATCGAGGACGGCGTCGGAAATGCGATCGCAGACCTTGTCGGGATGACCTTCTGAAACGGACTCGGAAGCGAATGTATAGTCGGTACGGTTACTCATGCGGTGACCCCGTGTGAAAAAGACCGGGTCGTCCTACGCACGGGGGCCTGCGAGGTCAATGACCGATCGCCGCGCCCGTCCGGCCCCCGCCGGCCCGATCACGCGCGCCACCCCGCGTGATCGGATGGTTCCCGTCGCCCCGGTTCACGCGGCGCGAAGGATGTTCCGATCCCGCCCCCGCCGGCGAACGAGTTCCTCTCCGGCGTCACGGCGGGGACGCGACGTTTTGTCCCGCGGGGAGAAGACGATAGGATCAATCGTGTTTCCTGATTCGAGCGAGGCCCGCATTCTGATGGAAAGACCGGACCACCGCCCCGTCGTGGTGATACTGGGGGGCGGCTTCGCCGGGGCCGCCACGGCCTTCCACCTCGCCCGGAACGGTCCGCCGGGGGCCGCGGAAATCGTGGTCGTCGAGCCCCGCCCCACGATCGGCCCCGGACTCGCCTATTCCACCGACGATCCCGTGCACCGGATCAACGTCCCCGCCACGCGGATGACACTGGTGGCCGACGATCCCGGCCATTTCGCGGCCTGGCTCGCCAAGGTTCCGGTGCCCGCCGACGCGACGACGGCGCGGGGCGATGTCTATCCGGCGCGCGAGGTCTTCGGCCGCTACGTCGCCTCCGAACTGGCGCCGTTCCTCGCCTCGGGCGCGGTCCGCCATCTGCGCTGCCGGGCGGCCGCCGTCTCCCTCGCGGACGGCGGCTATCGGGTCGAGCTTTCGAGCGGCGAGGATATCGCCGCCGACATCGTCGTGCTGGCCATGTCGCATCCCGCCCCGGCGCTGCCCCGGCCGATCCGCGCGCTGGCCGGCTCGGCGCGGCTGGTCGCCGATCCCTATGACAACGCGCGCATCGCCGCGATCGGCGCCGAGGAACGCGTGCTCGTGGTCGGCACCGGCCTCACCGCCGCCGACGTCATCGCCAGCCTCGCCGCGCGGGGTCATCGCGGCCATGTCGTCGCGCTCTCGCGGCATGGGCTGCGCTCGCGCGGGCAGGATCGGCAGCGGTTGCCGAGCCTCGCCGATTTCGCCGCCGATCCCGAGGTTACGGCCCGCGGCCTGTTGCTCCGCATCCGCGCGGCGGTGGCGGCGGATGCCGCGGCGGGCCGCGACTGGCATTCGGCGCTCGGCACGGTCCGCGCGCAGGGACGCGAGATCTGGGCCGCCTTGCCGCAGGAGGAACGAGGCCGGATCGTCCGCCACCTTCGCCGCTTCTGGGACGTGCACCGCTACCGCGTGGCGCCACAGATCGAGGCGGTGCTCGACGCGGCGATCGCCGCCGGGCGGCTCGAGATCACCGCCGCCCGACTCGCCGCGGCGCGGGAGGATGGGGATGGGATCACCGTCGCCTATCGGCTCCGCGCCGACGGTCAATTGCGCGAAAGCCGCTTCGATCGGGTCGTGGTCACCACCGGGCCGGACCATGGCGCTGTCCTTGATACCAACCCTGTGCTCCGGTCCTTCGCCGCCGCCGGCCTGGTGCGCGCCGATCCCAACGGGCTCGGGTTGCTCGTCGCCGATCTCTTTCGGGCCGTGGACGATCACGGCCGGGCCTCGTCGTCGCTGTTCGTCGCCGGTCCGCTCGCGCGGGGCGCGGTCGGCGAGCTGATGGGCGCGCCGGAGGTCGCATGCCACGCCGAGGAGGTCGCCGAGGCGATCCGCCGCCGGGTCGCCACCCCGAGCGCCGAAACCCGCCGGACCGGCGCGAATCGCGCCGCCGCGCATCAGTCCAGCGTGCGGCGGTAACGGGCGAGAGCGATCGCGGCGTAGATCAGCACGAAGAGCGCGAGAACCAGCATCTCGCCGCCGACACCGCGCAGATCCGCGCCCTTCAGCATCACCGCGCGGATGATCCGGTTGAAATGGGTGAGCGGGAGGATCTCGCCGAAAGCCTGCGCCCAGGGCGGCATCCCGCGGAAGGGAAACATGAAGCCCGACAGCAGGATCGAGGGCAGGAAGAAGAAGAAGGTCAGCTGCATCGCCTGCATCTGGCTGCGCGCGAAGCTGGAAATGGCGTAGCCGAGCAGCACCAGCGCCAGCACGAAGACGAAGATCGCCCCGAGCAGCACGCTCATCGCCCCGACGAAGGGCACGCCGAAGATCCAGCGCGCGGCGCCGAGCACCAGCGTCACCTGCGCCGCGCCGACCGCGAGATAGGGCAGGATCTTCGCCAGCATGACCTCGGTCGGCGAGACCGGCATGGCGAGCAGGGTCTCGAGCGTCCCCCGCTCGCGCTCGCGCGTCAGGGCCATCGAGGTCATCATCACCATGGTCATCTGCAGGATCACCCCGAGCAGGCCGGGCACGATGTTGAACTGCGAGATGCCTTCGGGATTGTAGCGCCGGTGGACCACCACCTCGAGCCGGCGCGCCGCCTCCGCCTCGGCGTCGGCCTCGCGGCCGGTGGCGCGCAGCAGCGCCTCGCCGGCCACGGTGCCGAGCGTGCCGATCGCGCCGCTCGCCGCCGCGGGATCGGTCGCGTCCGCCTCGACCAGAATGCGCGGCGCCTCGCCCCGCTCGACCCTGACGCCGAAGTCGGAGGGGATCGTCACCACGAAGGCGACGTCGCCCCGCGTGATCAGATCCTCGGCCTCGGCCGCGCTGTCCGTGACATGGGTGAAGCGATAATAGCCGGTCAGCTCCAGCGCCGAGATCATCGCCCGGCTGTACTGGTCGTGGCTCGTCGTGACGATGGCCGCCGGCAGGCCCTTGGGATCGTTGTTGATGGCAAAGCCGAAGAGCAGGAGCTGCGTCAGCGGCACGCCGAGCATCATGGCGAAGGTGACCCGGTCGCGCCGCATCTGGGTGAATTCCTTGGCGAGCAGCGCGCCGAGGCGCCGGAAGGAAAGGACCGCGCTCATCCCATGTTGTCCGTCGCCGCGCCCATGAACTGGATGAAGACATCCTCGAGGCTCGTCTCCGCCGGCGCGATCGCCAGCCCGGGCCCCGCCGCCGCCAGCGCCGCCTCGAGCGCCGCCCGGTCGCGCCCGACGACATGGAGCGTGACGCCGAAGGCGGCCACCTGATCGACGCCCGGCGCGGCGCGGAGCCGCCGCGCCACCGCGTCGAGGCCGGGCCCCGAAACCACGAATGTATGAAGGCCCGCGCCCTCGATCACCTCGGCGACCGTGCCCTCGGCGATCAGCCGGCCATAGGCGATATAGCTGATCCGGTGACAGCGCTCGGCCTCGTCCATGTAGTGGGTGGAGACGAGCACAGTCATGCCGCCGGCCGCCAGACGATGGATCTCGTCCCAGAATTCGCGCCGCGCCTTGGGATCGACGCCCGCCGTCGGCTCGTCGAGCAGGAGCAGCTTCGGCCCGTGCATCACGCAGGCGGCGAGCGCCAGCCGCTGCTTCCAGCCGCCGGACAGCGCCCCCGCGAGTTGCCGCCGCCGGCTGGTGAGGCCAAGCCCCCCGAGCGTCGCGGCCACTGTCTCCCGCGGGCAGGGCAGCGCATAGAGCCCGGCCACGAGGCGGAGATTCTCCTCGATCGACAGATCCTCATAGAGCGAGAAGCGCTGCGTCATGTAGCCGACTTCGGCCTTGATCGCGGCCGTCTCGGTAGCGAGATCAAAGCCAAGGACCCGCCCCTCGCCGGCGTCGAGGGTCAGAAGCCCGCACATCATGCGGATGGTCGTGGTCTTGCCCGAACCGTTCGGCCCGAGAAAGCCGACGATCTCGCCCCGGTTGACGCGCATCGAGACGTCATCGACCACCGTCCGCCCGCCGAAACGCTTGGTCAGATGCCGGACGTCGATGACCGCCTCGCCCATCTCAGCGCGCCGTCAGCGCGACGTCGACGATCTGCCCGGGCCGGAGCCCGGAGACCGCATCCCCCTCGGGGCCGGTTTCTGGTCGGGCCTCGATCCGGTAGACGAGCTTTTGCCGCGTCTCGAGCGAATAGATCACCGGCGGGGTGAATTCCGGCCCGTCGGCGATATAGCTCACCCGGGCGGTGAGACCGTCGGGGCAACCGTCGCAGCGCACCGCCAGCCGGTCGCCCGGCACCAGCCGCGCCGCCGCCGCCTCCGGCGCATAGAGCACGAGCTTCACCGCGCCGTCCGGCAACAGGGTCGCCACCGGCGCTGTCGGGCCGGCGAGTTCGCCCGTCCGGCGCAGGACGTCCGTGATCCGCCCGGCGGCGGGGCTGGCCACCACGCGCTTGCCGAGCGCCCATTCCGCCTGACGCACCGCCGCCTCGGCGCCGCGCACCTTTCCGCCCGCCGCCTCGACCCTGTCGGGCCGCGCCGGCAGGCGGGCGACGGCCAGTTCGGCCTCCATCTGCGCCACCTCGGTCCGCGCCGTGTCACGCGCCGCGGTCGCGGTGTCGAGCGTCGCCTCGGACACAACGCGTCGCGTGGCGAGCGCCG
>NZ_JAGOID010000055.1 GCF_017995835.1 Amaricoccus sp. | reverse complement strand
GCCGTAAGCTCCGTCCGCGTGATCTCCACCGCCATCCCGATCCTCCCCGCCTCGCGAACGGAGTGAACCAGCAACCGGCATTCGTGTGAATCCCTCGCAGAGTCAAAGCTTCACGCCGCTGGTATCATACCAGCGGCCCGAGCGCCGGACTGTGCCGAAGCCTTGTCGAATCCTGAAAAAGTGGCAAGCCTGATTCCAGCCCGGTTCCAGCCGCGTTCCAGCCAGATAAAATCACGCCGTTTCAGCCGCTTGCCTCACAGGAATGTCTGCGGGTCCACGTCCACCCCGACCCGCACGTTCGACGGCACGGGAACCCCGGCGAGCCAGGCCCTGAGCGCCGCCTGCAACGCCACCCCCTTCGGCGACTGCGCCAGCAGCCGCACCCGGTGGCGGCCGCGGATGCGCGCGATCGGGGCAGGGGCCGGCCCCCACAGCGTCGCCCCCGCCGCCCGCAGCGGCGCCGCCGCCCGCGCCAGCGCCCGGGCGACGTCCCAGACCCGCGCCTCGTCCGTGCCCGAGACCACGATCCCCGCCATCCGCCCGTAGGGCGGCGCGCCGGCGCGCTCGCGCAACGCCGCCTCGGCGCGCCAGAAGCCCTCGTCGTCCCCGGTCAGGATCGCCCGGAGGCACGGATGCTCCGGCATGCAGGTCTGGATCAGCGCCGCGCCGCGCCGCTCCGCCCGCCCGGACCGGCCGGCGACCTGCCGGATCAGCTGGAAGGTCTTCTCCGCCGCGCGCAGGTCGGCCCCCTGCAACGCCAGATCGGCGTCGATCACCCCGACGAGCGTCAGCAACGGAAAGTTGTGGCCCTTCGAGACGAGCTGCGTCCCGATGACGAGGTCGGCCTCGCCCGCGGCGATCGCCTCGATCCGCGCCCGGAGCGAGCCCGCCCCGTCGGCGAGGTCCGAGGACAGGATCGCCACCCGCGCCTCCGGCCAGAGCGCCGCCGCCTCCTCGGCCAGCCGCTCCACCCCGGGCCCGAGCGCCGTCATCCGCCCCTCGACCCCGCAGGAGGGGCAGACGGTCGGGATCGGCCGCGTCGCCCCGCACTGGTGGCAGACCAGCCGCCCCCGGAAGCGATGCTCCACCATCCGCGCGTCGCACTGCGTGCAGCCCACCTGCACGCCGCAGGCCCGGCACAGCGTCAGCGGCGCATAGCCGCGTCGGTTCAGGAACAGCAGCGCCTGCTCCCCCGCCGCCAGCCGCGCCGAGACGGCCTCGCGGAGCGGCTCGGAGATCCACCGCCCCTGCGGCGGCGCGTCGAGCCGCATGTCGATCGCCGCCATCTCCGGCAGGCTCGCGGTCCCGAACCGTTCCGGCAGGTCGAGCCGCCCGTACTTGCCCGAGGCGGCGTTGGCCCAGCTCTCGAGCGAGGGCGTCGCCGAGGCGAGCACCACCGCCGCGCCCTCGATCGAGGCCCGGAGCACCGCCATGTCGCGGGCGTTGTAGAGCGCCCCGTCCTCCTGCTTGTAGGAGCCGTCGTGCTCCTCGTCGACGACGACGAGCCCGAGGCGCGCGAAGGGCAGGAACAGCGCCGAGCGCGCGCCGACGACCAGCCGGGCCTCGCCCTCCGCCACCGCGCGCCAGGCGCGCCGGCGGTTGGTCTGGGTCACGCCGGAATGCCACTCCGCCGGCCGCGCCCCGAACCGCGCCTCCACCCGGTCGAGGAACTCCACCGAGAGCGCGATCTCCGGCAGGAGGACCAGCGCCTGCCGCCCCCGCGCCAGGCACTCCGCGACGGCCTCGAGATAAACCTCGGTCTTGCCCGATCCGGTCACGCCCTTCAGCAGCGTCGCCGAATACCTGCCCGCCGCCGCCGCCGCGCGCAGCGCCGCCGCCGCCGCGTCCTGGTCGGCCGAGAGCGGCCGCGACGGCGCGGCGGGGTCGAGCGCCGGATAGGGAAGATCGCGCGACGTCGTCTCGCGCAGGATCACCCCCTGCGCCTCCAGCCCCTTCAGCACGCCGCCGCCCACGCCGGCGAGGCGGGCGAGTTCCGCCGGCGCGAAACCGAGGTTGCCGTATTCCGCGAAGGCGGCGAACACCCGCGCCCGCGCCGGCGTCATCCGGTCCGGCTCGCGGCCCGAGAGCCGCAAGAGCGGCCGCGCCGAGGGCGGCTCCCCGAGCCCCGGCGCCCGCGTGGCGAGCCGCACCATCGCCGGCAGGGGCGTCAGCGTGTAGTCCGCCACGCGCGCGAGGAAGGTCCGCATCTCCGGCCGCATCGGCGGCACGTCGAGACGCCCGACGAGCGTGCGCAGCTTCGCCTCGGGAACCTCGCCCGTCGCCGACCCCCAGACCACGCCGAGAACCCGCCGCGGCCCCAGCGGAGCGACGACGAAATCTCCGGCCGCGACGCCGCCCGCCGGGGCGCGGTAGTCGAGCGGCCGGTCGAGGCCCTCGGCCAGCGCCACCGCGACCGGCTCGCCCTCCGCGAACGATCGCATGGCGTGAGTCCACTGTTCCATCGCGCAAGACCTTGGGCTAGTATCCCGGCAAACCACAAGGGCTGACGCGGCCCGGGATCGGAGAGGGCAGGCCGATGACACCCTTCGCGAAGGCCGCCGGGACCGCTGCCGGCGCGACCCGGAACCGGGCCGCCGCCGCCATGATCGCGCGAGAGGAGCAGAGATGACCGAGGACTCCGCCGCCTGGCTGCGCGAGCGCATCCTGTCCGACCCCGACGTGATCCTCGGCGACGACCAGCTCATGCGCGCGCTCCTCGCCGCCGACCGCCGCGCCGCCGGGCGCAACGTCGTCGACCTCCGCGGCGTGCTGGTCGAGCGGCTGGAGGATCGGCTCGACCGGCTCGAGGACACCCACCGCGAGGTGCTGGCCGCGGCCTACGAGAACGTCGCCGGGATGAACCAGGTCCACCGCGCCTGCCTCGCGCTGCTCGATCCGGCCGATTTCGCCGGCTTCCTGCGGGTGCTGACCCGCGACGTGGCGATGATCCTCGGAGTGGACGTCATCCGTCTCGGGCTCGAGGCGCCCGCCGCCGAACCCGGCCAGCCCCTCGGCCCCTCCGGACCGCTGCGCGGAACGGTGATCGCGCTGCCCGCCGGCGGCGTTGGCGGCTACGTGACCCGCGGCCGCGGCCTCGGCCCGCGCAAGGTGACGCTGCGCCGTTGCGACCCCGCGGGTCCGAACCTCTACGGGCAGGACGCCGAGGCGATCCGTTGCGAGGCGCTGATGCGGCTCGACCTCGGCGAGGGCAACCTCGCGGGGCTGCTCGCCTTCGGCGCCATCGACCCCAACCGCTTCCATCCCGACCAGGGCGTCGACCTCCTCGCGTTCTTCGCCGGGGTCTTCGAGCGAACGCTCCGCCGCTGGCTGGCGTGACGCGCCCCCCCGCCGCGACGATCCGCCGGACGGGGCCGGGCGCCTGCGCGCATCGCGTCGCCGCGCCGGGCCGGCGGCCGGACGCAGTCCGGCGGCCGTGGCCGTGACCGAGGCGAGCGCCGCCGCGACCGACCTGCTCGCGCGCTGGCTCGCCCAGCTCTCCGCCGTGCGCGGCGCGAGCCCCCGGACCATCACCGCCTATCGCCGCGACGTCTCCGGCTACCTCGGCTTCCTCGCCCGGCACTGGGGCGGCCCCTGCGGCGCCCCCCGCCTCGCCGAGGTCGGCCCCACCGACATGCGCGCCTGGATGGCCGAGGAACGCAACCGCGGCCTCTCGGCCCGCTCGCTCGCCCGCTCGCTCTCGGCGGTCAAGAGCTTCCACGCCTGGCTCGCCGAGGCCGAGGGCGCCGAGGCCCCGGCGGTCACCGCCACCCGCGGACCCCGCCGCAAGGCCCGCCTGCCGCGCCCCGTCGCCCCCGAAGCGGCCAAGGCGCTGATCGAGACCATCGAACTCCAGAGCCTGAAATCCTGGGTCGGCGCCCGCGACATGGCGGTGGCGACGCTGCTCTACGGCTGCGGCCTGCGCATCTCCGAGGCGCTGTCGCTGACGCAAGGGGACGCGCCCCTCGGCGAGACCCTGCGCATCCGCGGCAAGGGCGGCAAGGAGCGGCTGGTGCCGGTGCTCCCCGTCGCCCGCCGGGCCGTCGAGTCCTACCGCGCGCTCTGCCCCTTCGCGCCCGGGCCCGCCGCGCCGCTCTTCCTCGGCGCCCGCGGCGGCCCGCTCAACCCGCGGCTCGTGCAGGGCGCCATGGCCGCCGCCCGCCGCCAGCTCGGCCTGCCCGCCACCGCGACCCCGCACGCGCTGCGCCACTCCTTCGCCACCCACCTCCTCGAGGCGGGGGGTGATCTGCGGACGATCCAGGAGCTCCTCGGCCACGCCTCGCTCGCGACCACGCAGGTCTACACCGGCGTCGACCAGGCCCGGCTGATGGAGAGCTACCTCGCCGCCCACCCCAAGGCGCGAGGATAGAATGCCCGCGCCCCGGCCCTCGTGGCGCAGCCTCAGCCCCGTCGGCCTACTCGTCGGCGCGATCTTCTTCGCCACCGCGCTCACCCCCTCGCTCGTGCCCCGCGCGCCGCTGCTGCAAGGCGTCCTCGGCGGCGTCGTCGGCGCCATCGGCTACGAGGCCGGAGCGTTTCTCGCCGTGATCTGGCGCCTTCTCGACCTGCCCGTCCCCGACCCGCGCCGCCATCGCCGGCTCCTCGCCGGAGCGGCGGCCCTAGCCCTCGCCATCGCCGGCTACGGCATCGCCCGCTCGGCCGACTGGCAGAACGCCACGCGGCGGGTCTTCGACCTGCCGCCGGTCGAGGCCATCCACCCGACCACCATCGCCGTCGTCGCGGCGCTCGTCGCCAGCGTCCTCTGGCTCCTGTTCCGGCTCTTCGGCGTGCTGCGCCGGCGGATCGACCGGACCGCGTCGCGGCTGGCGCCGCGCCGGATCGGGCAGGCGATCGGCTTCGTCCTCGCCCTCTGGCTCGCCTGGGCGCTCATCGACGGCGTGCTGGTGCGCCGCCTCTTCGAGGTCGCCGACGCCTCCTTCGAGGCCGCCGACGTCTTCATCCGTCCCGACCAGCCGGCGCCCACCGACCCGATGCACACCGGCGGCCCCGGCTCGCGCGTCCTCTGGGACGAGATGGGCCGCTTCGGCCGCGACTTCGTCGCCACCGCGCCCACGCGCGACGAGATCGCCGCCTTCGCCGGACCCGGCGCGATGGAGCCGATCCGCGTCTATGTCGGCCGCCGCGCCGCCGACACGCCGGAGGAGCGCGCCGAGATCGCGCTGGCCGAACTGATACGACAGGGCGCCTTCGAGCGCGCGGTCCTCGTCGTCACGCCGCCGGTCGGCACCGGCTGGATGGACCCGGGCGCGCATGACAGCCTCGACTTCATGCTCGGCGGCGACGTCGCCACCGTCGCGGTGCAGTATTCCTACCTGACCAGCGTTCTGGCGCTCGTCGCCCACCCCTCCTACGGCGTGGCGCAGTCGCGCGCGCTCTTCGACGCGGTCTATGGCCACTGGACGACGCTGCCGAAGGAGAGCCGGCCGAAGCTCTACGTCCACGGGCTCAGCCAGGGCGCCTTCAACAGCCAGGCGACGCTGCCCCTCCTCGACATGCTCGCCGACCCGATCGACGGGGCGATGTGGGCGGGCTCGCCGTTCTTCTCGTCCTACTGGCGCTACGTGCTGGAGCGGCGGCGCAAGGATTCGCCCGCCTGGCGGCCGCAGTTCGGCAACGGCTCGCTCGTGCGCAGCCTCGACCAGTTCGGCGGCCTCGACGGCGATTTCGCGCCCTGGGGGCCGGTCCGCATGGTGTTCCTCAACTACGGCTCGGACCCGATCGTCTGGTTCGATCCCGCCGCGGCCTGGCGCCAGCCGGCATGGCTGACGCCGCCGCGGGCGCCCGACGTGGCGCCGGAGCTAGGCTGGTTCCCGGTGGTGACGCTGTTCCAGCTCGGCCTCGACAGCGCGATCTCGCTCGACGTCCCGGGCTTCGGCCATGCCTACATCGCCCGCGACTACATCCACGCCTGGGCCGCCCTCCTCGACCCGCCCGGCTGGAGCCCCGAGCGCGCCGCCGCGCTCGGGGCGATCCTGGCCGCCCGCCCGAGCCCCTTCGAGCCCTGAGCGCCGGGGGCGCCCGTCGCCGGCGAGCAGCGTCCGGCCGGAGATCCACTCCGGCCCCCCCCTGCGACGGGTCCGAAAGTCCGGGATGCGAGGTCAGGCGGCCGCTCCGGCGCGGGTGAGGTGGCGGTAGGCGGCCGTCTCGAAGTCGAGGTAGCCGGAAAAGGAGACGGGATCGGCGAAGGGCAGGACCTGGGTGGCCCAGAAGCCGCCGAGGCCGTTCTGCCGGTCGATCCAGTAGAAGAGGTTGGCGAGTCCCGCCCAGCCGATCGCGCCCGCCGGCCGGCCGGTCGGCGCCTCCTCCTCCACGGTCATGAAGGTGTAGGACCAGCCCCTGGCCAGACCCGGGAAGAACTCGGCGTCGTTCGAGAGGCTCGCGATCACGCCGGGCAGCATCCCGACCTTCTGATGCGCCTCGAGGCCGTTCTTAACCGCCCAGCCGACGGTCTCGGGCTTCAGCACGCGGCCGTTCGGACCGTCGCCGTCGTTCAGCCACATGCGGATGAACTTCATGTACTCGCCGACGGTGGCGTAGAGGCCGTGGCCGCCCATGTCGACCTCGGGCGCATCGGGCAGGGCGAACTCGAGCGGGGTCAGGCTGCCGTCGGCGCCCCGCGCATGGATGGCCGCGGTGCGCGCCTTCATCGCCGCGCTGCGGGTGAAGCCGATCTCGGCCATGCCGAGCGGGTCGAAGACGCGCTCGCGCATCACCGCCCCGAGGCGCTTGCCGCGGATGCCCTCGACGACCTGGCCGACCCAGTCGATGTTGGACCCGTACTCCCACTTCTCGCCGGGATCGAACAGCAGCGGCGTCTCGATCGAGGCGTGCGAGCAGGTGACGACGCTCGGCTGGCCGTGCTCCCTGGCCATCCGCGCGTAGTTCTCGTTGAAGAAGTCGTAGCCGAAGCCGCCGACATGCAGCATGAGCTGCCGCGTGGTGACGTCGCTCTTCGGCGCCCGCAGGCGCGGCGCGCCGTCGGCCTCGAAGCCGTCGAGCACCTGGAGACGGCCGATGGCCGGCGCGTACTCCCTGGCGGGCGCGTCGAGGTCGAGGAGCCCCTCCTCGACGCACTGGAGCGCCGTGGCGCCGGTGATCGCCTTGGTCGTCGAGAAGACGGCGAAGACGGTGTCCTCGGTCATCGCCGCGCCGCCGAGCGTGCGCTCGCCGGCTGCGCCGCCCCAGATGGTGCGGTCGCGGTCGGTGAGCATGGCGACGACGCCCGGCACGCGCGGGCTGCCACGCGTCACCCCGTCGAGCACGGCGTCGCAGGCGGATTTCAGGTCGGTCATGGCTCCCTCCTCTCGGGTCGACTGGTTCGCGGCTCGGGGTCCGAGACGCGCGCACGTTCGAGGATGGCGTCGCCGGTCGCGGATCATCCCCGTGAGCCGCGGCCCGCGTGGCGGCTCCGCCTTGCCGGCACGATACCCGGGCGGGACGGCCTGTCGGAAGTCAGCAATAGGTAGCGTCGGGCGCGTGGCGTCGCACCGCAAGGGCCGATACTCGAGTGATTTGCCATGCATATGAGTTGTGCATGGTTCGTGCATGAGTTGTGCATCGCGCAATCCGTCCAACCCGCTGCGCCGCCTGCACAAATCCCGGGGCTCAGGATCCCGCCCCGTTCCCCCCGGCGGCCTTCTCCGGCGCAATGCGCCAGGCGGCGGTGCCGGTCGGGTCGTTCCAGAAGGTCAGCCGGTCGAAGCGGTCGAAGAGGTCCGGCGGCAGCACCGTCTTGCGCTTCTCCGCGCGCACCGGACCGGAGACGCGGTGCAGCCCCGGCGCGCCGAGCGGGCCGTCGAACTCCGGCGCGTCGTACTCGACGCTCTGGAAATCGTGGGGATGCCAGTCCTCGCCAATAAAGCGGTAGACGAGCCGCAGGCAGGCCTCGGGCTTCGTCGTCAGAATGTCGTAGTCGATCAGCAGCAGCCGGTCGGACATTTCGCCGTAATAGGCCTCCTTCAGCGCCGAATAGGCGAAGCCGACCACCCGGTCGCGATGCCCGAGCGCCTCGGTGCGGCTGTAGACCGTGGCGCGCTCCTCGGGCGTGACGAAAAGCCGTGACGGCTCGAAGGCGTTCTTCCGCACCAGCCGCTCGAAACTGTCCATGATCCAGGCGACGCTGCGCACGCAGGCGAGCACCTTCGCCTCCGGATAAAGCGCGGCGATCAGCGGCAGCCGGGCCGACCAGATGCGGTTGGTGTCGAAGATCACCTCGCGACCGTCCTCGCCGGCGTAATAGGCCTCGATCACCGCCTTCAGGATCGTCCGGCGCCGGGCCTCGTCGAGAAACACCGCCGCCTCGTTGCGCGGGCTCATCGCATCGAGCAGCGTCCCCACCAGCCCCCCGACCGGCCCGGTCATCGCCGCCGAAAAGCGCGGGTTCTGCCGCAACAGCCCCGCGAGCAGCGTCGAGCCCGACCGTGGCAGGCCGGCGATGAAATGCAGGCGGGGCATGGGCGGATCCGGGCCGGTTGCGCGTCCCCGAGAGCGAACATCGTGGGACGCCCCGGCGCAAGCCCTCCGCTACGGGCGAAGCGCGTTGGCGAAGAGGTGTTCGAGGAAGGCGCGCGCCTCGTCGAAGCGGGCCGGGTCGTCCCCGCCGAGGACCGCGCGCACCTGCACGTCGAAGTCCGCGTAATGCTGGGTCGCGGCCCAGATCGAGAAGATCAGGTGGCGGGGGTCGACCGGCGCGATGCGCCCTTCGGCCGCCCAGGCGCGGAGTGCGGCGGCCTTCTCGTCGACGAGGGCGCGCAGCGGGCCGGCGAGGACGTCGGCGATATGCGGCGCGCCCTGGAGCACCTCGTTGGCGAAAAGCCGGCTCTCGCGTGGGAAGTCGCGCGCCATCCCGATCTTGCGCCGGACATAGGCGCGGATCTCGGTCTCCGGGTCGCCGTTCGGGTCGATGCGGCGGAGCGGCTCCAGCCAGTCGTCGAGTTGGCGCTCGAGCAGCGCCCGGTGCACCTCCTCCTTGGAGGCGAAGTAGTAGAGCAGGTTGGGCTTCGACAGGCCCGCGGCTTCGGCGATCTGGTCGAGTGTCGCGCCGCGGAACCCGTGGGCCGAGAAGACGTCGAGCGCGGCCCCGAGAATCGCCTCGGTCTTGGCGCGCTGGATGCGCGTCGGGTTGCGGCGCGAGGCGGCGCGGCTCATCGGGTCAACGTCTCCCTCGAATGCGCTTGACGCTCGCCCCGGGGGTGCTAGCGTCCGGTTTTGACCGCTTGGTCAAGTAGACACCAGACGTCCCGAGGGGTCGAGCCAGAATCGCACACCCCGGAGGACCCGAGGGGATCCCGGCGATGTCGCAGCGCTCCGCTTCCGTTTCCACGGCCCAGTCGACCGTGGCGCCCAACGATCTGCGCGCCTTCTGGATGCCGTTCACCGCGAACCGGCAGTTCAAGAAGGCGCCGCGGATGTTCGTGGCGGCCGACGGCATGCACTACGTCACCTCCGACGGGCGACGGGTGCTCGACGGGACCGCGGGGCTCTGGTGCTGCAACGCCGGCCACAAGCGGCCTCGCATAGTCAAGGCGATCCAGGAGCAGGTCGAGGAGCTCGACTACGCGCCGGCGTTCCAGATGGGCCATCCGAAGGCCTTCGAGCTCGCGAACCGGCTGGTCGACATCGCGCCGGAAGGGATGGCGCACGCGTTCTTCTCGAACTCGGGTTCGGAGGCGGTGGACTCGGCGCTGAAGATCGCCATCGCATATCAGCGGGCAATCGGGCAGGGGACACGGACGCGGCTGATCGGGCGCGAGCGCGGCTATCACGGCGTCAACTTCGGCGGCATCTCGGTCGGCGGCATCGTTTCGAACCGCAAGTTCTTCGGCACGCTGCTGACCGGCGTCGACCATTTGCCGCATACGCATCTGCCGGCGAAGAACGCCTTCTCGAAGGGCCAGCCGGAGCACGGCGCCGAGCTGGCCGACGAACTGGAGCGCATCGTGACGCTGCACGACGCCTCGACGATCGCGGCGGTGATCGTCGAGCCGATGGCAGGCTCGACCGGAGTGCTGATCCCGCCGAAGGGTTATCTCGAGCGGCTGCGGGCGATCACGAAGAAGCACGGGATCCTGCTGATCTTCGACGAGGTGATCACCGGCTTCGGGCGCATGGGCGCGGCCTTCGCCTCGCAGAAATACGGCGTGACGCCGGACATGATCACCATCGCCAAGGGAGTGACCAACGGGGTGATCCCGATGGGCGGCGTGCTGGTCACCGCCGAGATCCACGACGCCTTCATGTCGGGGCCCGAGCACATGATCGAGCTCTTCCACGGCTACACCTACTCCGGAAACCCGATCGCCGCGGCGGCGGGGCTCGCGACGCTGGAGACCTATCGCGAGGAGGCGCTGTTCGAGCGCGCCACGGAACTCGCGCCCTACTGGGAGGAGGCGGTGCATTCGCTTCGCGGCCTGCCGCACGTGATCGACATCCGCAACGAGGGCCTGATCGCCGGCGTCGAGCTGGAGCCCATCGCGGGCGAGCCGACGCGCCGCGCGTTCCAGGCCTTCCTCGACTGCTACGACAAGGGCGCGCTGATCCGCACCACCGGCGACATCATCGCCATGTCGCCGCCGCTGATCATCTCGAAGGCCCAGATCGACGAGCTGATCGGCACGCTGGGGGATGTGCTGAAGCGCCTGAACTGATGCTGCGCGCCGCAGCGATCCTCGCTGGCGCGCTGTCCTGCTCGGGGGCCCACGCCTGGAGCGAGATGGAGAGCATGAGCTTCGCCAACGATCTCGGCATGATCCTCGCCAGCGAGGAGGCGTGCGGCATGACTTATGATCAGGCCGCAATACAGGCTTTGATCGAGACGACCGTCCCTGCCGACGACATGAGCTTCGCTTCGACGCTCTCCGTCATGACGCAGGGACAGGCGTTCAGCCTTCGGGAGATGAGCCGGAGCTCCCTTGCGGCACACTGCGCGTCGATCTCGAGGACGGCGAAGCACTTCGGTCTGGTCCCGGACTGATACCGGCGGGCTCACGAAACGACTCGCGGACCTTTTTTGATCGTTAGCATTTTTACCGTGCGTATTCAGGTAGTTACCCTATCTATCACGCGTGTTAGGCGTGTTAGCCCGCGTTGCGCCGGGTGGCCTGGTAGAGTCGCCGGTATGACACGTGCGACGCGCCGTCCCCGGCGCGCCGTGGTCCCGCCAGGCTCCCGGCGGGGACGGACGGCGCCGCCGCGCGGCGCCGCCCATCCCTGACCATCAGCCGCAGGAGCCCGTCAGCGCCACGTGCCCGCGGTCCACGCCGGTGACGCTGACCGAGCAGGTCGTTTCGCCGACCCTGGCCTCGACCGACTCGCCGATGCCGACGGTCTGGATCTGCGTGCCGTTGATGGCGATGCGGGCGCCGCTGTCGGAGACGTGGGAGACGAAGACCCGCAGGCCGTCGCCGAGCGCCACGGTTTCGCCCGGTCTCGCGCCCTCTGGGGCGGGCAGCGCGTCGCCGCAGGCGGCGGAGACGGCGGCCTTGCCGCCGCCGACGGCGTCCAGCGTCAGGCGACACTCGCCCGCATCGGACACGAGCGTCTGCGGCTGGCCCATCGCCAGCACGAGATCCTTGCCGTTGACGCGAACGGTGGCCGAATGGTCGGCGTCGTCGATCCGCGAGACGAACACGCGCACCGCGCCGTCAGCGAGAACGCCGGTCTCGCCGGGGCCGAAGCCCTCGACCGGCGCGGATGTGGCCGCGGCGGCCGGAGCTGCGGCGTCAGGGGCGGCGGGCTCGGCCGTCGGGGCGGGCGCGGCGATCCTGTCGCGCAGTCTCGCGAGGCCGCTTTCGAGCGCGGCGAGCTGGTCCGCGGAGGCGGTCTTCACCGCGGCGGCGATCGACTGCCCGAGACCGGCCACGTTCTCGCCGATGCCGGCGACCGCGTCCTTGCCTGCCTCGACGCCGGCGCCGAGCCCTTCGAGCCGTCCGGCCAGGTCGGATTTCAGCCCGTCGACCCCGGCCTCGACGGCGGCGAGGCGTTCGTTCTGCGCGGAAGCGGCCTCGTCGAGCCGCTTGCCGACAGCCGCTTCGATGTCCTCCGTGCTCGGCCCGCCGGCGGCGAGTCCGATGACGAGGCCGAGAAGGAACAGCACCACCGCGCCAGCGATGGTCAGCAATCCCTTGTTCTTCATGGTCCAACCCTCCCTTCCCCCGGCGCTTGCGGCGCCGATTCCCCCTCCAGACTAGCCCGGATGCGGCCAAAAATCCCGTGCTTGCGGAGCCGCGGCCCGGCGACCTACACAAAAGGCGGAAGCCCCGCAGAAGCCCGAAGGAGCCGGCGATGCCCGCCCCCAGCGACAACCTCAAGATCGACGGCGCCCGGCTCTGGCAGAGCATCATGGACATGGCCGAGATCGGACCGGGCGTTGCGGGCGGCAACAACCGCCAGACCCTGACCGACGCCGACGCCGAGGGCCGCGCGCTGTTCAAGCGCTGGTGCGACGCGGCGGGGCTCGAGATGGGCGTCGACGCCATGGGCACCATGTTCGCGACCCGCGCCGGCGAAGACCCGGATGCGCTGCCGGTCTATGTCGGGAGCCATCTCGACACCCAGCCGACCGGCGGACGCTACGACGGGGTTCTCGGCGTCCTCGGCGCGCTCGAAGCCGTGCGGTCGATGAACGACCTCGGCATCCGCACGAAACACCCGGTCGTGGTGACGAACTGGACCAACGAGGAGGGCGCGCGTTTCGCCCCGGCGATGCTGGCGTCGGGCGTCTTTGCCGGCGTGATCGACCTCGACCATGCCTATGGCCGCACCGATCTCGACGGCAAGCTCTTCGGCGAGGAGCTGGAGCGCATCGGCTGGAAGGGCGACGAGGAGGTGGGCGCGCGCCGGATGCACGCCTATTTCGAGCTCCACATCGAACAGGGGCCGATCCTCGAGGCCGAGGGCCGCGACATCGGCGTCGTCACCCATTGCCAGGGGCTGTGGTGGCTCGAGTTCACCCTGACCGGCAGGGAGGCGCATACCGGCTCGACGCCGATGGCGATGCGGGTCAACGCCGGCCTCGCCATGGCGCGGATCATGGAGATGGTGCAGACCGTGGCCATGGAGAGCCAGCCCGACGCGGTTGGCGGCGTCGGGCAGGTCAGGTTCCATCCGAACTCGCGCAACGTTCTGCCGGGCAGGGTGGTGTTCACGGTGGACATCCGCTCGCCCGACCAGGCGAAGCTCGACGGGATGCGGGCGCGCATCGAGCGCGAGGCAGCGGCGATCTGCGACCGGCTCGGCGTCGGTTGCGCGGTGGAGGCGGTGGGGCATTTCGACCCGGTCACCTTCGCGCCGGAGTTGGTGGCGCGGGTGCGCGGCGCCGCGGAGCGGCTCGGCTACACGCATCGCGACATCATCTCGGGCGCAGGGCACGACGCCTGCTGGGCGGCCAGGGTGGCGCCGGCGACGATGGTGATGTGTCCCTGCGTCGATGGCCTCAGCCACAACGAGGCCGAGGAGATCACCCCCGACTGGGCGGAGAAGGGCGCGAACGTGCTGTTCCATGCCGTGCTGGAGACGGCGGGGGTGGTAGAGTGATATGAGGCGATCGAGCCGAGCAGCGTCTGGGCCTCCTCGGCGCCTGACCGGGGCGCGAGATGGCGTTCGATAGTCTCGGGATCATCGTCGGGGATGCGACGGTCCGCCTCCATGGATTCGAGGCGGATTTCGGCGAGCCGGCGGGCGCCGAGGCGCTGGTCTTCTTCGACCCGCCCGGCATGGCGCATGTCCACGCCTATCGCCGCGAGATCGCCGACGGGGCGCTCACCTGCTCGCTCGGGGGGCGGGCGGCGGCGGTGACGATGGACCTCGGCTTTGCGATGCGTATCGTGGCGGAGGGGCTGCGCGCCGGGCTGAAGCCGGAGGCGGCCGACATCGAGGCGCTGCGGGCGGCGCTCGCGGAGGCGGAGGGGCAGGGGCGATGAGCAAGGTCATCCGGGGCGGGACGATCGTCACCGCGGAGGGGAGCTTTGAGGCGGACGTACTGGTCGAGGGCGAAAGGATCGCCGCGATCGGGCCGGGGCTGAAGGGCGACGAGGAGGTCGACGCTTCCGGCGCGCTGGTCATGCCGGGCGGCATCGATCCGCACGTGCATCTGGAGATGCCCTTCATGGGCACGTCGTCGACGGACGATTTCTACACAGGCACGGTGGCGGCGGCGTCGGGGGGGACGACGACGGTCGTCGATTTCTGCATCCCGGCGCCGGACGGGTCGATGCTCGCCGCGTGGGAGGATTGGGCGGCGAAGTCGAAGGACAAGGCCGTCGGGGACTACGCCTGGCACATGTGCGTGACCGGCTGGAACGAGCGCTTCTTCGACGAGATGGCCGAGGTCGTGCGGCGGGGGGTGAACACCTTCAAGCACTTCATGGCCTACAAGGGCGCGCTGATGGTCAACGACGACGAGATGTTCGCGTCGTTCCGGCGCTGCGCGGCGCTGGGAGCGCTGCCGCTCGTCCATGCCGAGAACGGCGACGTGGTCGCGGCCTTGCAGCAGAAGCTGCTCGCCGAGGGGATCACCGGGCCGGAGGGGCATCCCTATTCGCGCCCGCCGGAGGTGGAGGGCGAGGCGGCGAACCGGGCGATCATGATCGCCGACGCGGCCGGTTGCCCGCTCTACATCGTGCATGTGAGCTGCGAGCAGACCCACGAGGCGATACGGCGGGCGCGGCAGAAGGGGATGCGGGTCTATGGCGAGCCGCTGGCGCAGTTCCTCGTGCTCGACGAGAGCGAGTACCAGTCGAAGGACTGGGTCCATGCGGCGCGGCGCGTGATGTCGCCGCCGTTCCGGGGCAAGGAGCATCAGGCCGGGCTCTGGGCCGGGCTGGCGGCCGGGTCGTTGCAGGTGGTGGCGACGGATCACTGCGCCTTCACCACCGAGCAGAAGAAGGCGGGGATCGGCGACTTCACCCGCATCCCGAACGGCACGGGCGGGCTCGAGGACCGGATGAGCGTGGTCTGGACCTACGGCGTCGAGACCGGGCGGCTGACGCCGGAGGAGTTCGTGGCGGTGACCTCGACGAACTCAGCGAAGATCCTCAACATGCATCCGCGGAAGGGCGCGATCGCGGTGGGGGCGGATGCCGACATCGTGGTCTGGGATCCGAAGGCGGGCAAGACGATCACGGCGGCGCACCAGAAGTCGGCGATCGACTACAACGTCTTCGAGGGCATGAAGGTCAGCGCCACGGCGCGCTACACGCTCTCGCGGGGCGAGGTGATCTGGTCCGCGGGGGCGAACGCCGATCCGGAGCCGGGTCGGGGAAAGTTCATTGAGCGCAAGCCGTTCCCGCCGGTCGCCTCCGCGCTGGCGAAGTGGAAGGAGCTGACCGCGCCGCGGCAGGTGGTGCGCGACCTCGCCAACCTGACTTCGGGCGTCTGAGCAGTGGCGGACACGGCTGCCGGGCACGCGGCCGAGGCCGCGGCGGCGCACGGGTTCAATATCGTGCCGGTCGTCGTCCTGCTCGCCGCGGCGGTGATCGCGGTGCCGCTCTTCAAGCGGATCGGCCTCGGCTCGGTGCTCGGCTATCTCGCCGCGGGCCTCGCGATCGGGCCCTGGGGGCTAAGGCTCTTTGACGATCCGCAGGCGATCATCCACGTCGCCGAGCTCGGCGTGGTGATGTTCCTGTTTATCATCGGGCTGGAGATGCAGCCGTCGCGGCTGTGGGCGATGCGGGGCGACATATTCGGGCTCGGGCTCGTGCAGGTGCTCGTCTGCATGGCGCTGCTTTCGGTCGTCGGGGTCTCGCTCGGCTATCCGACCTCGGCGTCGTTCGTCTCCGGAGCCGGCTTCGTGCTGACCTCGACGGCGATCGTGATGCAGATGCTGGAGGAGCGGCGGCAGCTCAACCAGCCGTTCGGGCGGCGGATCGTCGGGATCCTGCTGCTCGAGGACCTCGCCATCGTGCCGCTGCTGGCGCTCGTCGCCTTCCTCGCGCCGGGGCACGAGGAGACGACGCTCGCCGCCCGGCTCGTGGCGGTGGCGATCGGGCTCGCGGCGATCGCCGGGCTCGTTCTCGCCGGGCGCTACCTGCTCGATCCGCTGTTCCGCCTGCTCGCGCGCGCCGGGGCGCGCGAGGTGATGACGGCGGCGGCGCTGCTCGTGGTGCTCGGGGCGGCGCTCCTGATGCAGACGGCGGGGCTCTCGATGGCTATGGGGGCGTTCCTCGCCGGCGTGCTGCTGTCGGAGTCGACCTTCCGCCACCAGCTCGAGGCCGACGTGGAGCCGTTCCGCGGCATCCTGCTCGGCCTGTTCTTCCTCGGCGTCGGCATGGCGCTCGACCTCGGGATCATCGTGAAGAACGCCGGGCTGATCGCGGTTTCGGTGGTCGCGTTCATGGCGCTGAAGACGGCCGGCATCTACGCGGTGGCGCGCGCTTTCCGGGCGTCGCAGCGGGAGGCGCTGGAGCGGGCTATGCTGATGGCGCAGGGGGGCGAGTTCGCCTTTGTGCTCTATGCCGCGGCGCTCGCCTTCGGGATCATCGACGCGGAGGCGAACGCCAACCTGACGGCCATCATCATCGTCTCGATGGCGCTGACGCCGGTCATGGTGATCCTGCATGACCGCTTCGCCCGGGCGGCCGCGCCGTCCATGGAGGGGGTGGAGGCGGCGGAGGGGCTGAGCGGGTCGGTGCTGCTGATCGGCTTCGGGCGGTTCGGGCAGATCGTCAGCCAGCCGCTGCTGGCGCGGGGCTATTCGATCTCGATCATCGAGACCGACACGGAGATGATCCAGGCCGCGGCGGGCTTCGGGTTCAAGGTCTATTACGGCGACGGGGCGCGGCTCGACATCCTGCATGCCGCGGGGGCGGACGGGGCGGAGATCATCATCTGCGCCGTGGACGACCGGGAGGCGGCGGTCAGGATCGCCGAGCTCGTCAAGACCGGGTTCCCGCTGACGCCGCTGGTTGTCCGGACCTTCGACCGCGAGCACGCGCTCGAGGTCATGGGGGCCGGGGCCGACTGGCAGATCCGCGAGACGCTCGGATCGGCGCTGTTGGCTGGCGAGGAGGCGCTGCGCCGGCTCGGGATCGGTGAGGCCGAGATCGCGGAGACGATGGCCGATGTCCGCCGGCGCGACGCGGAGCGCGTCGAGCTCGAGCTGGTCGGCGGCCTGCGGGCGGGCGTGGGCTTGCTCTGCGGCAACATCGAGGCACGGGAGTAGCGCCCCGCCGGCGGGGGGAGCCGCCGTCCTCGAGAACCCCGCAAGGCGGTCCCGCTCGGACGGCGCTGACGGTCGGCCGCCTTTGCTGCCTCCCTGGCGGAGCGGCCGCGAGTCCTTTGGCTCTCCCGCCCCTTGGCGGGGAGGCGTCTGCTCTATTGGCTTCATGCCAGTATGAATGCCTGATACCGGCGAGCCTACCAGGCCACCCGGCGCAACACGGGCTAACACGCGTGATATCAGGGTAACTATCTGAATACACACGATAAAAGTTTTGACGGTCAAAAAGGCCCGCGAGTCGCTTCATGAGCCCGCCGGCATTAAGGGGGGTCGCGGCGCCGGCGCCGGTCGGTCCCCGGCCGTCCGGCGGGTTCGGGGGGCTCTTGCGTCCGGGGCCGACTGGCGCCAGCGTCGCGAACCCTGTCGCGGGTTTCCTTCGAGGACGAACGGCCATGCGTGCACTCTTCTCCCGTCGCCTGATCTCTCGCCGGAGCCTGCTGGGCAGCGCGGCGGCGCTGCTCGGATCGACCGCATTGCCGCGTCTCGGCTTCGCGGCCGGGGCGGTCCGTCTCGTGGCGGCGGCCGACAGCGAGCCGCGCCAGCTCAACCCGGCCATCGTGGCGTCGAACGGGGTGTTCTTCATCGCGTCGAAGGTGATCGAGCCGCTTGCCGAGGCCTCCTACGACGACGGCGGCCTGCGGCCGCTGCTCGCCACCGGCTGGGAGGGCTCCGAGGACGGGTCGAGCGTGACCTTCGCACTGCGCGAGGGGGTGAGCTGGCACGACGGCAAGCCCTTCACCTCGGCCGACGTCGCGTTCTCGGCGATGGAGGTCTGGAAGCCCTTGCAGAACATCGGACGTGGCGTCTTCGCCAACCTGGAGGCGGTGGACACGCCGGACGATCATACGGCGGTCTTCCGCTTCGCGAAGCCGATGCCGTTGCAGCTGATCGCCAATGCCCTGCCCGTGGTGTCGGCCGTGCTGCCGAAGCACGTCTACGAGGGGACCGACATCGCCGAGAACCCGGCCAACGCCGCGCTGGTGGGCACCGGTCCCTTCGTCTGGGGCGAGCACCGGCCGGGGGAGTACTATCTGCTGAGGAAGAATCCCGCCTACTGGAACGCCGGCGAGCCGCGGGTGGACGAGGTCGTCTTCCGCGTCCTGCCCGACCGGGCCGCGGCGGCGAGTTCGCTCGAGGCGGGCGAGATCCAGCTCGCCGCCTTCTCCGCCGTTCCGCTGGTCGAGCTCGACCGGATCGGCAAGGTTCCGGGGCTCGAGGTGGTGACGAAGGGCTACGAGGCGCTGACCTACCAGCTCGTCGTCGAGATCAACCATCGCAACGAGCACCTGAAGGAACTGAAGGTGCGCCAGGCGATCGCCCACGCGATCGACAAGGCCTTCGTGCTCGACACGATCTTCCTCGGCTACGCGACGGCGGCGACCGGCCCCGTCCCGGCGAACGCGCCGGAGTTCCATACCGACGACGTGACCATCTACGACTTCGACGTCGCGAAGGCGAACGCGCTTCTCGACGAGGCGGGCTTTGCGCGCGGCGCGGACGGGACGCGCGTCGCCTTGCGCCTGCTGCCGGCGCCCTATTTCAACGAGACGAAGCAGTTCGGCGACTACCTGCGCCGGGCGCTCGCCGCCATCGGCATCGACGCGACGATCGTGGCGAACGACAGCGCGGGTCACCAGAAGGCGGTGTATACCGAGCACGCCTTCGACCTCGCCATCGCGCCCACGGTCTTTCGCGGCGATCCGGCGATCTCGACGACCATCCTCGTGCGCTCCGGGGTTCCCGACGGTGTGCCGTTCTCGAACCAGGGCGGCTACGCGAACGCGGAGATCGACAGGGTGGTGGACGAGGCGCTGGTCACGCTCGATCCCGGGGCGCGGGTGGAACTCTACCACCAGTTCCAGAGGCTGGTGACGGCGGACCTGCCGCTGATCAACGTCGCGGACTGGTCGTTCACCTCGGTCGCCTCCGACCGCGTCGAGAACATCGCGACGAACCCGCGCTGGGCGGTGTCGAACTGGGCGGACGTCGGGCTGGCGGATTGAGGCGCGTCGAGGATCGCTCGATGCCGCGCCTGGCGCGTCTGGTGCTTCGGCGGTTGGCCGGCAGCGTTCCGGTGCTGCTGATCGTCGTCGTAGGCGTGTTCCTGCTTCTCGACAGCGCGGGCGGGGACGCGGTGGACGCCTATCTCGTGTCGATCGGCGGCGGGGACGCTGCCCTCGCCGAGGAGTTGCGGGCGCGCTACGGCCTCGACCGCTCGGTGCTCGCACGGCTTTTGCTGACGCTGGGCCAGCTCGCGCGCGGCGATCTCGGATGGTCGGTGGCGCTGAACCGGCCGATCGGCGCGGTGATCGCCGAGCGGTTGCCGAACACGCTCTGGCTGATGGGAAGCGCCACCGCGCTCGCCTTCGCCTCCGGCTCGGCGCTCGGGATCGTCGCGGGCCGGCGGCCGGGCTCGGCAATCGACCGGCTGCTGTCGGGGGGCTCGCTGATGCTCTACTCGGTGCCGAGCTTCTGGCTGGGGCTGGTGCTCGCCGTCGTGTTCGCGGTGCGGCTGCAATGGCTGCCGGTCTCCGGGATCGAGACGATCGCCTCCGGAGCGACGGGCCTCGCCCGCGCCGCCGACGTCGCGCGCCATCTCGTGCTGCCGGTTGCGGCGCTGGGGACGATCTACCTCGCGCTCTTCCTTCGGGTCATGCGCGCGGGGATGGTCGAGGCCTGGGGGCAGGACTACACGCTCGCCGCGCGGGCGCGGGGCGTCTCGTCCTGGCGGGTCGCCCTGAACCACGCGGCGCGCAACGCGCTCCTGCCGCTCGTGACCATGCTGGGGTTGCAGGCGGCGTCGATGATCGGCGGCTCGGTGGTGATCGAGAGCGTCTTCGGCATCCCCGGTTTCGGCCGGCTCGCGCAGGAGGCGGTCGCCGGCCGCGACGCGCCGCTGCTGATGGCGGTGATCCTCGTCAGCGCGGTGATGGTGGTGGCGGCGAACCTCGCGGTCGACCTCGCCTGTGGCTGGCTGGACCCGCGCATCGGCTCGGGGCGCGGGGGGCGGGGGTGATCCGCGAACTGGCGCGCCGCCCGGAGGCGCGGGTCGGGGGGGCGCTTCTTCTCCTGCTCGTGGCGGTGGCCGCCCTTGCGCCGGCGCTGTCGCCGGGCGATCCGCTGGCGATCGCCGGGCGGCCGCTGATCCCGCCCCTGACCGACCCCGCCCTTCCCCTCGGAACGGACCGGCTGGGGCGCAGCCTGCTGGCCGGGCTGATCCACGGCGCGCGCACCTCGGTGACCATCGGCGTTGTTTCGGCCCTCGTGGCGGTCGCGGTCGGCATGGCCGTCGGGACGGCGGCGGGCTTCGCCGGCGGGCTGGTCGACGAGGGGCTGATGCGGGTCGTCGACGCCTTCCAGATCGTGCCGGGCTTCCTGCTTGCGCTCGCCTTCGTCTCGGTGGCGGGGCCATCGCTCCTCGTCGTCGCGGTGGCGATCGCGCTCGGGGCATGGACCGGGCCGGCGCGACTGTCGCGGGCCCGGGTGCTGAGCCTGCGCGAGGCGGATTTCGTCGCGTCGGCGCGGGTGACGGGGATGCACCCGGTCGAGATCGCGGTGCGGCAGGTGATGCCGCTCGCGCTGCCGCCGGTGCTGGCCGTCTCCTCGGTGATCGTCGCGGGGGCGATCCTGACCGAGGCGGCGCTGTCGTTCCTCGGGCTCGGGGATCCCAACGTCGTGACCTGGGGCGGCATGATCGCCGAGGGGCGCAACCAGCTGCGTTCGGCGGCCTGGCTGTCGATCATTCCGGGACTGGCGCTCGTGGCGACGGTGGTGTCGATCTACCTCGTGGGCGAGGCGGTGGGCGACGTTCTCGCCGGACGGAGGCGGCGGTGACGCTCGTCGCCCTGCGCGGGGTTTCGGTGCGCTATCCGGGGGCCGGGCGGGCGGCGCTGGCGGGCGTGACGCTGGACGTCCACGCCGGCGAAAGGCTCGCGGTGATCGGCGAATCCGGCTCGGGCAAGTCGACGCTGGCTCGCGCCGTGGCGGGGCTTCTGCCCGAGGGGACCGCGGTCGCGGGCGAGATCGGCTGGCAGGACGGCCCGCCGCGGCCGGGGCGCGACGTCGGCTACGTCTTCCAGGAGCCGGGCGCGAGCCTCGATCCGCTGCTTTCAGTGGGGGCGCATCTGGTCGAGGCGCTGCGGGCGAACCTGTCGCTGCGGCGGCGCGAGGCGCGGGAGCGGGCCGCAGCGCTGCTGGCGCGCGTGCGCATCCCGGAGCCGGACCGGGCGCTCGCGGCCTATCCCCACCAGTTTTCCGGCGGGCAGGCGCAGCGGATCGCCATCGCCCTCGCCGTCGCGGGGGGGCCGAAGCTGCTGATCGCCGACGAGGCGACCTCGGCGCTCGACGTGCTGGTGCAGGCGGAGATCGTCGCGCTCCTCCGCGAGCTTTGCCAGGCGGCGGGCATGACGCTCCTGTTCGTCACCCACGACATCGCGCTGGCGGGAACGCTGGCGGACCGGATCGCGGTGTTGCACGACGCGCACCTCGTCGAGGTCGGCGCGGCGCGCGAGGTGCTCGCGTCCCCGCGGGAGGACTACACGCGCGCGCTTCTGGCGGCGCAGATCGATCTCGCGACCCCGCCTCTGGTGCGGTCGGCATGAGACACCCTGTGTCAAGCTGCGAGTGTATTGTGGGCGACCGCGGCGCTGTGCAGCGCCGGGTCGTAGAGGGCGCCGTCCGTCCAGGTGCGCCAGAGCACGCGTATCCAGGCCCGGGCGAG
>NZ_JAGOID010000141.1 GCF_017995835.1 Amaricoccus sp. | reverse complement strand
ACATTGAGGATGACGAGCTCGTCGAGGTGACGCCGAAGAGCATCCGTCTGCGCAAGCGTTTTCTCGATCCGCACGAGCGTCGCCGCCATGCGCGACAGGCGGCTTCCTGACCTTCGCATTCTGCAACGAGGTTTTGCAATTCACGGCAAGGTTGTGTTTGCGGTTTGGGATGCCGCCCACGATTCTCCCTACGGTTGCGTCGACAGACGATCATTGACCCCCGGAAAACCACAGATTGAACTCGCGAGACGCTCATCGCGTGCCGTGCGAGAGTTGGCACGGAACATGCATTGATCTGGGCAGCGACCCAGAATGCGGAAATGGAGCCTTCAGATGAGACACCCCGTGGACGTGCATGTCGGCAAGCGGGTTCGGCACCGGCGCTGGATGGTGGGCATGACCCAGCAGCAGCTCGGCGATATCGTCGGCATCAAGTTCCAGCAGATCCAGAAGTACGAGACCGGGATGAACCGCATCTCCGCCTCGCGGCTGTGGGACATCGCCCAGGCGCTGGACGTGTCGATCAGCTTCTTCTTCGAGGGGTTCGACAGCGAGTCCGAGGCCCCTGCCGGGACGAACGCCGCCGTCGAGGCGCAGCGGGGCGACCTGCTGGCCGACAAGGAGGCGCTGGAACTGGTGCGGTCGTACTACTCGATCCCCGAGGCGCAGCGGCGGCGGCTCTTCGACCTCGCCCGCGTGCTGAGCGACGTGGCCTGAGGGCCGCGGTACGCAGACTGATCGCTCCGGGCCGGGCGGCGACGGCGTCGTCCGGCATCCGGGCATGAAGACTGTCCGAACATGAAGTTTCCGCCCGACCTCGTCGCCGATCTCTGGCGCATGGCGGAGGAACTCGCCGACATCGCGGCGACGCACAGCCTGCCGCTTTTCCGCAGCCGGGGGCTTGCGGTCGAGAACAAGGGCGTCGGCCGGTTCGACCCGGTCACCGACGCCGACCGCGCCGCCGAGGCGGCGATGCGGGCGCATATCGAGGCCCGCCGCCCCGAGGACGGGGTGTTGGGCGAGGAGTTCGGGCCGAAGGCCGGAACCTCGGGCCTCACCTGGGTGCTCGACCCCATCGACGGGACGCGGGCGTTCCTCAGCGGCGTGCCGAGCTGGGGCACCCTGATCGGCCTTGACGTCGGCCACGGGCCGGCGCTCGGCGTCGTCGACCAGCCCTATATCGGCGAGCGGTTCATGGGCGGCCTCGGCCGCGCCGTCCTGCGCCGGGGCGACGCGGAGCGCCCCCTGCTCTCGCGGCCCTGCGGCCGGCTGTCCGACGCCGTCCTGTTTTCGACCTTTCCCGAGGTGGGCACGCCGGCCGAGAGGGCGGGCTTCGAGGCGGTCCGCGATCGCGTCCGGCTCACACGCTACGGGCTCGACTGTTACGCCTACGCCCTCGTCGCGCTCGGGCAGATCGACCTCGTCATCGAGGCCGGGCTCTTCGCCTATGACGTCCAGGGGCCGCAGGCGGTGATCGAGGCGGCCGGCGGCGTCGTCACCGACTGGCGGGGCGGCCCGGCGCACATGGGCGGCCGCGTGCTCGCCGCGGGCGACCGCCGCGTCCACGCGGAGGCGCTGGCGATCCTCTCCGGGGTCGCGGGCGCCTGAGTCCGACTCATACCGGCGGGCTCATGCTCGCGGACCTTTCGGGCTTAACACTTTTATCGTGTGTGCTCAGGTAGTTACCCTATCTATCACGCGTGTTAGCCCGTGTTGCGCCGGGCGGCCCGGCAGACTCGCCGGTATCAGCCGACGGCCTGACGCCCGGAAAGGGGCGCGGCGAGAAAGCCGTCGATCTCGTTCCAGACCACGGCGAGGATCTCCGGGCGCTCCATGAAAATCTCGTGCCGCGCCCCTTCGAGATCGACCAGCCGCCCGGCGCGCATCGCCTTCATCTGGGAGCGGATCACGCTCGCCGAGACCACCCGCTCCTCGGACCCGAGGAAGGTCAGGACCGGCAGGTTCGGCAGAGGCGCGACGTAGAGCCGCGCCATCTCCTCGAGCGCCGCCCGCGTCCACTGCACGTTCGGCCCGCCCAGCGACAGCTCGGGATGCGCGGTGATCTGGCGCACGCACCAGGCGAAGTGCTCGGGATCGGAGGTGAGCGCGTTGGTCTCGAATTCGACCGACAGCGCCGTCGGCCGCGGGCTCGCCCCCGGCGTCAGGCGCAGCCCGAACCCGAAGGCGCTGGCGAGCCGGGTCATCTTCGCCGTCAGCTCGCGCGTCGCGGCCCGCATCTGGAGGTGCCACATCGGCGCGGTGAACACCGCCGTCGCGAACCCCGACTCCTCGAGCAGCGTCCGAAGCCCGATGCAGGCCCCCATCGAATGCGCGATCATGTGCCGCGGTCCCGGCAGCGCCGCGACCTCGGGATGCGAGAGCAGCGCGCGCACGTCCTCCTGGTAGCGCCGAAAGTCGTCGACATGGCCGAGATGGGGCGTGACCGGGTGGCGCTGCGACAGACCCTGGCCGCGCCAGTCGATCACCGCGACCGAAAGGTCCCGCTCCCGCAGCCGCGTGACGACCCGGCCGTACTTCTCGACGAACTCGGTGCGCCCGGGCAGCACGATCGCCGTGCCCGCGGCGCCCCCGGACCAGACGGCGGCCCGCAGCCGCGTCCCGTCCTGCGCCTCCATCCAGAAGGCCCGAACGCCCTCGGGCGCGTCGGCGACCTCGGCGAAGAAGGGCGCCTCTCCGCTCATGCCAGCAAGCTGCCGAGCCTCATGGCCAACCCCATGTCGCCATCGACCTTGAGCCGGCCGCTCATGAAGGCGGCGGTCGGGTCGAGATCGCCGTCGAGGAGCGCGCGGAACGTGTCGATGTCGGCGGTCAGCGTGCAGTCGGCCTCCTCGTCGCCGATCCGCGCGCCCGCGCCGTCGAGGACGAGCGCCCCCGCCTCCTCGATCACGAACTTGACCGCCCCGTCCAAGCCGGAGCCGGCGAGCTTGGCGTTCAGCGCCGAAACCGCGCCTTCCAGGACGTCGCTCATGTCTTTTCTCCGGTTGGCGGGGCCGCGACCCTCGCATTTCTGCCGTCGATGCCTAATCTAGTCGGCATGACCGGGTTTCAAAAGCTCTCCCGCGCCCCGTCCGGCGTTCTCGTCGCCCTCCTGCTCGTGTCTGCGCCGGCGGGCTTCGCGCAGTCCCGGGGCGAGCGGGCCGCGAAGCTCGACGTACTGCTGACGGAGCTGTCGGAGCCCGGCCGGGCGGATTGGGAGACCGTGGAGACGGAGATCGAGCGGCTCTGGTCGCAATCGGGCTCTCCGGCGATGGACCTCCTGCTGCGCCGCGGCCAGGAGGCGATGGCGGCGGAGGACTACGCCGCCGCGGTCGAACATTTCAGCGCGCTGATCGACCACGCCCCCGAATTCGCCGAGGGCTGGAACGGGCGGGCGACGGCGTTCTTCTACATGGACGAGTATTCGCTCTCCCTCGCCGACATCGAGCGGACCCTCGCGCTCAATCCGAAGCATTTCGGCGCGCTGGAGGGGCTCGCGGCCATCTTCGAGGCGATGGAGCAGCCCGATCTCGCGATCGACGCCGCCGAGGCGGCGCTCGCCATCAACCCGAACCGTCCCAGCCTGCAGGAGACGCGCAAGCGGCTCGAGCGGGCCACGGGGTCGACCGAGCTCTAGACCGGCCAATCCGCGGAGGGACGAGGGATGCTCGACACGCCCGCCCGGGTCACGGCGATGCTCGGGCCGACCAACACCGGCAAGACCCACTACGCCGTCGAGCGGATGCTGGCGCATCGCACCGGCATCATCGGCCTGCCGCTGCGGCTGCTCGCGCGCGAGGTCTACGACCGGCTGGTCGAGCTGCGCGGCCCCTCGGTGGTGGCGCTCGTCACCGGCGAGGAGCGCATCGTGCCGGCGCGGGCGGCCTACTGGGTCTGCACCGTCGAGGCGATGCCGGTCGACATCCTGCCGGAGTTCCTCGCCGTCGACGAGATCCAGCTCTGCGGCGATCCGGACCGGGGGCATGTCTTCACCGACCGGCTGCTCAACGCCCGCGGCCTCTCGGAGACGCTGTTCCTCGGCTCGGACACGATGCGGGCCCGGATCGGAAGCCTGGCCCCTGGGGCGCAGTTCCTCCGGCGGGAGCGGTTCTCGAAGCTCTCGTACACCGGCCCGCGCAAGCTCAGCCGGATGCCGCCGCGGAGCGCGGTGGTCGGGTTTTCGGCGGACGACGTCTATGCGATCGCCGAGTTGATCCGCCGGCAGAAGGGCGGGGCGGCCGTGGTCATGGGCGCGCTCAGCCCGCGGACGCGCAACGCCCAGGTGGCGCTCTACCAGAACGGCGACGTCGACCACCTGGTCGCGACGGACGCCATCGGGATGGGGCTCAACCTCGACATCGCCCATGTCGCCTTCGCCGGCACGGTGAAGTTCGACGGGCGGCGGCACCGGGCGCTGGCCCCGAACGAGCTGGCGCAGATCGCCGGCAGAGCCGGGCGCTACACCGCGGACGGCACCTTCGGCGTGACCGGCGAGGCTGATCCCCTCGACCCGGAGGTGGTGGAGGCGATCGAGAGTCACAGCTTCGCCCCGCTGCGCCGGCTGCAATGGCGCAACGCGCGGCTCGACTTCGGCTCGACCGAGGCGCTGGTGGCGAGCCTGGAGGCGCCTTCGGAACATCCCGACCTGCAACGCGCGCGCGAGGCCGACGACGTCGCCACGCTCAAGGCGCTGATGGAGGTCGGCGACGTGGCGGGGAAGGTTCGCAACGCCCGCGACGTGCGGCTCCTCTGGGACGTCTGCCAGCTTCCCGACTTCCGCAAGGTGTCGCCGGGCGAGCACGCGCGGCTCTGCGCGCGGCTGCACGGGTTCCTGCACGACGGCGGAAGCGTGCCGACGGAGTGGCTCGCCGGCCAGATTCATCGCATCGACCGGACCGAAGGCGATATCGATGCGTTGTCGAAGCGGCTCGCCTTCATCCGGACCTGGACCTACGTGGCGCAGCGCCGGGGCTGGGTGGACGACGCGGACCATTGGCGGGGCGAGACCCGTGCGGTAGAAGACCGGCTGTCCGACGCGCTGCACGCGCGCCTGACGCAGCGGTTCGTGGACCGGCGCACGTCCGTGTTGATGCGCCGGCTGAAGCAGAGGGAGACGCTGGTGGCGAAGGTGTCCGATAGCGGCGAGGTCACGATCGACGACCAGTTCATCGGCCGTCTCGACGGCTTCCGGTTCCGGCTGGATCCGACGGCCGATCCCGAGGCGGCGAAGACGCTGCGGGCCGCGGGGGTCGCCGCGCTGGCGCCGGCGCTGTCGCTCAGGGCGGACCGGTTCTACAACGCCCCCGATCCCGAGATCGACGTGACCGAGCAGGGCGGGCTGATGTGGGGCGAGCACGCCGTGGGGCGGCTCGCGCCGGGCGCCGACGCGCTGTCACCGCAGGTGACGGCCTTCGTCGACGAGGACGCGCCGCCCGAGATCGCCGAAAAGGTCAAGCGTCGGCTGGGACACTGGATCGACCGCAAGATCGCCGCTCTCTTCGCGCCGCTGATCGCGATGCGGGACGACGAGGCGCTGACCGGAATGGCGCGCGGCATCGCGTTCCGCATGGTGGAGAGCCTCGGCGTCCTGCCGCGACCCGAGATCGCCGACGACGTGAAGGCGCTCGATCAGGACGGCCGCTCGAGCCTGCGCAAGCACGGCGTCCGCTTCGGGCAGCACACGGTCTTCCAGCCGCTGATGCTGAAGCCCGCGCCCACGCGGCTGCGCATGGTGCTCTGGGGGCTGAAGGAAGGGCTCGACGAGATCCCCTCCCCGCCGCCGCCCGGCCTCGTGACCGTCCCCGCCCTTCCCGGCGCCCCGGCGGGCTAC
>NZ_JAGOID010000140.1 GCF_017995835.1 Amaricoccus sp. | reverse complement strand
TGATCAGCGTCACCTCGTCGATGCCCGCCCCGGCCGCCGAGTTGATCCGCCCGCCCGGGATGAACCCTCGCTCCAGCGCCGAGAGGAAGACCGGCTCCCACGTCGCCGGCTCCGCCTCCACCGCCGCGAGCGCGCGCGCCACCCGCGCCCGCACGGCGCGCGCCATCTCCGGCCCGTCGAGGTCGCGCTCGGCCCCCTTGGCGTACTTCTCCCGCAGGACGTCGAGCGAGACCTCCTGCCAGCCGAGCCCTTCCATGGCGTCGAAGCCGCGCGGATCCGACTTGTTCATCGCGAGCCTCTCGTCGGGGGGTCGGGGGTGGAAAGATAGGCGCGCGCCCTGCCCCGGTCAATGCGCGGACCCTTGTCGCTCCCCGCCGACCCGCGCTATCTTGGGGGCGACAGCCAGCGGACCATCTGGATATGGGGCCTCCATGGGCAGGCAAGGGCTCAACCTGATCAAGCTCTGCGTCGGCGCCGAAAGCGTCGAGGACCTCGCCGAATGGCAGGCCGCGCGCATCGCCGAGACCGGAAGCACGCCCGCCCACGTCACCCGCATGTGGCCGAGGAAGGCCGACGAACTGCTGGCCGGCGGCTCGCTCTACTGGGTGATCAAGGGCTTCGTGCTCTGCCGCCAGCGCCTCGTCGGGCTCGAGCCGCGCGAGGGCGCCGACGGCGTGCGCCGCTGCGCGCTGATGCTCGACCGCGAGATCGTGCGCACCGCCGCCGCGCCGCGCCGCCCGTTCCAGGGCTGGCGCTACCTGCGCGCCGCCGACGCCCCGCGCGATCTCGGCGCGGAGGCGGGCGCCGCCCGCTCCGAACTGCCGCCGGCGCTCCTCGCCGGGCTCGACGCCGTGGGCGTGCTGTGAGACGCGCCCGCCCCGCCCTCATCGCCGGCGCGACCGCGCTGGCCCTCGGCGCCGGACCCGCCGCCTCCGCCGCGACGGGCTTCGACTGGGACGAACTCGGCGCGCGCTTCTGCGAGGTCTCGACCAGCGGCTCGCTCGCCGAGATGCGGCCGCTCCTGACCGACGCGCTCGTGCAGGAGATCACCTTCGCCTTCGCGCGCGCCGGCGAGGCGCCGCCGCCGACCCTGTTCCAGACCTATTCCGATCCGGTCCCGGTCTGCCGGGCCACGACCCGCAACGCCGCGCTGGTGGAGATCGTCCGCTCGGGCGCCCGCGGCACGCCGGCCTGGACCGAATACCTCGTCGTCGTGCCGGAGACCGACGGCACCACCCGCATCGACGACGTCCTCTTCGCCACCCGCCGCAGCGACACCCTGCGCGCCCGCCTCAAGGCGCTGGCCGGCGGAGGCTGACGCGCCGCCGCGCCGGGGCGCCATTCCCGAAACTAGCCCCGCCCCGGCGATCCGATCTCGTCGAGCAGCGCCTCCGCCGCCACGTCCGGCGCGATCCGGCCGGCGCCCACGGCGCGGGCGAGTTCGGCGCGGCGGCCCGACAGCGCCGGGTCGGCGGCCAGCCGCGCCAGCAACCCCGTCTCGATCGCCTCCGCGAACCAGCGTTCCGCCTGCGCCCGCCGGCGCGCGGCAAAGGCCCCGTTGCCGCGCCGCGCCGCGGCCAGCGCCAGCACGTCGGCCCAGGCCTCGTCGAGCCCCGCCCCGGTCAGCGCCGAGACGCAGCGCGCGCTCGGGAACCCGTCCGGGTCGCCGGCCTTGCGCCGCATCAGCCGGAGCGCCCCGGCGTAGTCGGCCCGCGTCCGCATCGCCGCCGCCTGCAACGCCCCGTCGGCCTTGTTGACGAGGATGAGGTCGGCCATCTCCATCACGCCGCGCTTCACGCCCTGAAGCTCG
Source organism: Amaricoccus sp. (assembly GCF_017995835.1). Lineage (GTDB taxonomy): Bacteria > Pseudomonadota > Alphaproteobacteria > Rhodobacterales > Rhodobacteraceae > Amaricoccus. The sequence continues at coordinate 4,031 of NZ_JAGOID010000140.1, read as the reverse complement.
TCGCCCCCCGCCGGCGCGAGCAGCAGCACGAAGACGTCGGTCATCTCCGCCACCAGCGTCTCGGACTGGCCGACGCCGACCGTCTCGACGATCACCGTGTCCGCGCCCCAGGCCTCGACGACGAGAATCGTCTCGCGCGTCCGGCGCCCGACCCCCCCGAGCGCCGCCTGGCTCGGCGAGGGGCGGATGAACACCCCCGGGGCCCGCGCCAGCTGCTCCATCCGGGTCTTGTCGCCGAGGATCGAACCGCCGGAGCGCGCCGAGGACGGATCGACCGCCAGCACCGCGATCCGCGCGCCGCCCCCGGCGAGGCGAAGGCCCAGCGCCTCGATGAAGCTCGACTTGCCGACGCCCGGGGTGCCGGAAAGCCCGACCCGCAGCGTCGGCGGATCGCGCGGCGGCAGGCGCGACAACAGCGCCCGCGCCGCGACGCGGTGGTCGGGGCGCGTCGATTCCACCAGGGTGATCGCCTGCGCCAGCGCGCGGCGGTCGCCCGCGAGCAGCCGCTCCGCCAGCGCGGCGGCCTCCTCGCCGTCGATCCGTCTCACGATTCCATCACCGCCTGCCGCCGCCCCTTGGCCTCGCCGCCGGATCGAGGCATACCCCGCGGAAAAAGCCGCTTGCAACCGCGCTCGCCCTCCGGTGGCGGGCGCCCGCCCCGGGAAGGACGAGCGCCCATGCCTCTGCGTCCCCTTCGCCTCGCCGCCGCCGCCGCCGCGTTCCTCGCGGCCGGCGCCGCCACGCCCGCCGGCGTCGCCGGCGCCCAGGTCTACGACCTCGCCATCTCCGGCATCCCGATCGGCACGGTGACGCTCCGCGGCGAACAGTCCGGCAAGGACTACCGCGCCACCGGCAAGATCACCCCGACGGCGCTGATCAGCGCGCTGACCAGCTACAGCTTCGACGGCGTCGCCTCCGGCGTGGTCGATGGCGGCGGCAAGGTGCAGCCGGTCCGCTTCAGCGCCGATTCCACGTCGCCCCGCGCCGCCCGCCGCACCGAGATCGAATGGAGCGGCGCGACGCCGGTCAAGGTCTCGGTCGTGCCGCCGCGCAAGCACGCGCCCGATCCGAACGGCGTCGTCGGCGCGCTCGACCCGGTCTCGGCGAGCTTCGCCCTGCTGCGCGACGCCCCGGTCGAGCGGATCTGCGCGACCAGCATCGACGTCTTCGACGGCTCGCGCCGCTCCCGCCTGACGCTCGGCGAGCCCGTCGCGACCGGCGACGGGCGCTTCAGCTGCGCCGGGATCTACGCCCAGCTCGAAGGCGAGAAGCAGAGCTTCGCGACCGAAGCCGAATACCCCTTCACGCTGATCTTCGGCCCGGGCGCGGGCGAAATGCTCCAGCTCGAGCGGATCGAGACCCGGACCCGCTTCGGCCCCGCGGTCGTGACCCGCCGCGGCTGACGGCCGCCTTGCCGCTTCCGATCGAGCCGGCCCTGCCGGCGCTCGTCGCCGCGCTGAACGCGGCGGGCCGCGCCGTCCTGCACGCGCCCCCCGGCGCCGGCAAGACCACCCGCGTCCCCCTCCGCCTGCTCGACGAGAACTGGCCCGGCCGCATCGTCATGCTGGAGCCGCGCCGCGTCGCCGCCCGCGCCGCCGCCGAGCGGCTGGCCGAGGCGCTCGGCGAGCCCGTCGGCCGCAGCGTCGGCTACCGCATCCGCGGCGAGAGCGTCGCGGGCGCCCGGATCGAGGTGGTCACCGAGGGCGTGCTGACCCGGATGCTCCAGTCCGACCCCGAGCTTTCCGGCGTCGCCTGCCTGATCTTCGACGAATTCCACGAGCGCGCGCTCCAGGCCGACCTCGGCCTCGCCCTCGCGCTCGAGGTCCGGGGCGCGCTCCGCCCCGACCTGCGCCTCCTCGTCATGTCCGCGACCCTCGACGTCGGCCCGGTCGCAGCACTGCTCGGCGACGCGCCGGTGGTGGCGTCGGAGGGCCGCGCATATCCGGTCGAGACGATGTGGCTCGAACGCCCCTGGTCGCGCCCCGGCCCCGGAGGCCCGCGCTATGAGGCCGCCGCCGCCGATCTCGTGCGTACGGCGCTGGCCGCGACCGAAGGCGGCGTCCTCGTCTTCCTCCCCGGCCAGGCCGAGATCGGCCGCGTCGCCGCCGCGCTCGCCCCCGGCCTGCCCGCGGACGTGACGCTCCAGCCCCTGCACGGCGGCCTGCCCTTCGCCCGCCAGCGCGCCGCGCTCGCGCCGCTGCCCGGGCGGCGGCGCCTGACGCTCGCCACCTCGATCGCCGAGACCTCGCTCACCATCCCCGACGTGCGCGTGGTGGTGGACGCCGGCCGCGCCCGCCGCGCCCGCTTCGACCCCGGATCGGGCATGTCCCGCCTCGTCACCGAGCGCGTCACCCGCGCCGAGGCCGAACAGCGCCGCGGCCGCGCCGGCCGGGTCGCTCCGGGCTGGTGCTTCCGGATGTGGACCCGCGGCGAGGAAGGCGCGCTCGCCGCCTTCGCGCCGCCGGAGATCGCCGCCGCCGACCTCGCCGGCCTCGCGCTCGAACTGGCGCTCTGGGGCGCGGGCGACGCGACGGGACTGCCGTTCCTGACCCCGCCCCCGGCCCCGGCGCTGGCGGAGGCGCGCGCGCTCCTCGCCGAACTCGGCGCGCTCGACGCCGCCGGCGCGATCACCGCCCACGGCCGACGCCTCGCGGCGCTGCCGCTGCACCCGCGCCTCGGCCACATGCTGCTCGTCGCCGCCGGCCGGGACGCCGCCCCGCTCGCCGCCGACCTCGCCGCACTGCTGCAAGCCCGCGACCCGGTCCGCGGCGTCGCCGGGCGCGCCCCGGCCGACGTGGCGCTGCGCCTCGCCGCGCTGGCCGACCCGGGCCGCGTCGCGGCCGAGCGCCCGGTCGAGGTGGATCGCGCCGGCGTCGAGGCCATCCGGGCCGAGGCCCGCCGCCTGCGCGCCCTCGTCCGCGGCCAAGGCGGCCCCGACCGGACCGGCGGCGCGGCCCTGTCGCCCGGCGGCGCGCTGTCGCTCGCCTATCCCGACCGGATCGGCCGCCGGCGCTCCGGCGAGGCCCCGCGCTTCCTGCTCTCCGGCGGCAAGGGCGCGGCGCTGCCGGAGGCCGATCCGCTGGCGCGCGCGCCATGGCTCGTCGCCGCCGATCTCGACGGCGACCCGCGCGAGGCCGCGATCCGCCTCGCCGCCCCGCTGACCGAAGCCGAAGTCCGCGCCCTGCACGCCGACCGCCTGCGCGCCGAAACGACCTGCGAATGGTCGCGCCGCGACCGGGCCGTGCGCGCGCGCGAGCGCCTGACGCTCGGCGCCGTGGCGCTGGAGGACCGCCCCTGGTCCGCGCCGGCCGAGGCCGTCGCCGCGGCGGTGGTCGAGGGGCTGCGCGACCTCGGACCCGCGGCGCTGCCCTGGACCCCGGCGCTCCGCCGCCTCGCCGCCCGCGTCGAATGGCTGCGCGCGCAGGGCGAGGCGCTGCCGGACTTCTCCGAGCCGGGCCTGATGGCCGATCTCGACGCCTGGGCCGCGCCGTTCCTCGGCGCGATCGCCCGCGCCGAGCAGTTCGACCGCATCCCCCTCGGCCCCGCCCTCGACGCCCGGCTCGGGCATGACGGCCGCCGCAGGCTCGACCGCCTCGCGCCGCCCGAGATCGTCGCGCCGACCGGAACCCGCCTGCCCGTCGACTACGGCGGCGCGGCCCCCTCCGTCGCCGTGCGCCTGCAGGAGATGTTCGGTCTGACGATCCACCCGACGGTCGGCCCCGGCCGGACGCCGCTGGTGCTCGAACTCCTGTCGCCGGCCCAGCGCCCGGTGCAGACCACCGCCGACCTCCCCGGCTTCTGGGCGTCCTCCTACGCCGACGTCCGGCGCGAACTCCGCGGCCGCTACCCGCGCCACCCCTGGCCCGAGGATCCGGCCGCCGCCGCGCCCACCCGCCGCGCCAAGCCGCGCGGAACCTGACGCGCCCCCCGCAACGGCGAAGCGCGCGGCCGCCGCCCCGAAGCCGGCCGCACGGCCGACGCGCGCGCGCGCCCCGCGTCGACCGCCGCCCGCCGATCGCCTATGCTGGGGC
>NZ_JAGOID010000054.1 GCF_017995835.1 Amaricoccus sp. | reverse complement strand
CCTGCTTCTCCAGCCCGTAGGCGAGCGCGGCCGCGGTCGGCTCGTTGATGATGCGCAGCACCTCGAGCCCGGCGATCTTGCCGGCGTCCTTGGTCGCCTGGCGCTGGGCGTCGTTGAAGTAGGCGGGGGTGGTGATGACGGCCTGCGTCACCTTCTCGCCGAGATAGGCCTCGGCGGTCTCCTTCATCTTCTGGAGGATGAAGGCGGAAATCTGGCTGGGGGAGTACTTCTCGCCCTTCACCTCGACCCAGGCGTCGCCGTTCGTCCCGGGGACGATCTTGTAGGGCACCATGCCCTTGTCCTTGGTCGTGATCGGGTCGTCGTAGCGCCGGCCGATCAGGCGCTTGATGGCGAAGAGGGTGTTCTCGGGGTTGGTGATGGCCTGGCGCTTCGCGGCCTGGCCGACGAGGCGCTCGTCGTCGGTGAAGGCGACGATCGAGGGGGTGGTCCGGGCGCCCTCGGAGTTCTCGATCACCCGCGCCTGGCTGCCGTCCATGATGGAGACGCAGGAGTTGGTGGTGCCGAGGTCGATACCGATGACTTTAGGCATTCAGTGGTCCTTTCTTGCGGCGATATCGCGAGGCGGGTCCTGGAGCGGCCCCCGTCCCGCATCCCTGTCTGGGCTCACGCGTTCGTGCGGAGCCCGAACTCGGCGGGTATATAGGCGCCGGGAAAATGCGCTGCAAGCAGCCCGCCCACCGTCTCATGCGCGATTGTCCGGCCCGCAGGTGGAACGCCGCCCCGCGACGGCGGCCGCCTCACCCCGGCGACAGCGCCGCCACCGGACTGAGCGCCGCGGCGCGGCGGGCGGGCAGGTAGCCGAAGACCACCCCGATCAGCATCGAGGAGAGAACCGCCGTCACGATCGCCGTCTGCGAGTAGACGAACGGAAGGCTCGACCCGAACGCCGAGATCCCCGCGCCGATGGCCAGCGCCACCACGACGCCGAGCGCGCCGGCGATCAGGCAGACCAGCGTCGCCTCGGCGAGGAACTGTCGCAGGATGTCCGAGCGCCGCGCGCCGACGGCCATGCGCACCCCGATCTCGCCCACCCGCTCGCTCACCGAGACGAGCATGATGTTCATCACCCCGATTCCGCCCACCACCAGCGAGATCACCGCGATCGCGCCGATCAGCAGCGCCATCGTCTCGGTCGTCGAAACGATGGTCTCGCGGATCTCGTCGGTGTTGACGATGAAGAAGTCCCGGCGGCCGTGCCGCTCCTCGAGAAGCGCCGTCGCCGCCGCCTCGGCCGCCGCCATGTCGGCGTCGTCGGCCACCTTGAGCGTGACGCTGCGCAGCGTCGTCGTGCCGAGCATCCGGGTCTGAACCGTGGTGTAGGGCAGGTAGACGTTGAGGTTGTCGTTGCCGCCGAAGCCCTGCCGCGGGTTCGACACGCCGACGACCTGCACCGGCACGCGCCCGACCTGAAGGTACTGCCCCACCGGGTCGGCGCCGGGACCGAACATCGCATCGGCCGCGCGGGTGTCGATCACCGCGACCTGCGCCCGCGCCGCGACGTCCTCCGGCCGCAGGAGCCGGCCCGAGGCGAGCGTGATGCCCCGGACCGCGAAGAACGTCTCCGCCACCCCGGAGACCGACGCCGTCGCCGCCTCGCCCTCGCGCCGGACCGTGACGCTCGTCTGCACGGTGGGCGTGACCGCCGCCGCGTAGGACTGCGCCGCCAGCGCATCCGCGTCCGCCGCCACCAGCGTCCGGATCCGGCCCGAGCGCACATCGCCCATGTCCTCGCCCGGAAAGACCTCGAGCGTGTTGGTGCCGAGGCCGGAGATGTTGCTGAGCACCTGCCGCTGCGCCCCTGTGCCCAGCGCCACGACGTTCACCACCGCGGCGATTCCGATGACGATCCCGAGCATCGTGAGCAGCGTCCGCAGGCGGTGCGCGTTCATCGCCGCGAGCGCCATCCGCAGGACTTCGCGCGCGCCGTCCCAGACGCGGATGCCGCGCCGCCCGGACGCCGCACCCGCGACCGGCGCCGCCGGCGCGGACGCGACGCCGCTCGGGCGGTCCGACACGATCACCCCGTCGCGGATCTCGACGATCCGCCGGGCGCGGCGGGCGATCTCCGGGTCGTGGGTGACGATCAGCACGGTGTGGCCCTCGGCGTTCAGCTCGTCGAGGATGCGCAGGACCTCCTCGCCGGAACGGCTGTCGAGCGCGCCGGTCGGCTCGTCGGCGAGGATGGCCTCGGCGCCGTTCATCAGCGCCCGCGCGATCGACACGCGCTGCTGCTGTCCGCCCGACAGCTGGCCGGGCCGGTGCTCCAGCCGGTCGCCGAGCCCGAGCCGCCCGAGCAACGCGCCCGCCCGGGCCCGCCGTTCGGCGGGAAGGGCGCCGGCGTAGACCGCCGGCACCTCGACGTTGCCCACGGCGGTGAGTTCGGCGAGCAGGTGGTAGCGCTGGAAGATGAACCCGAACGTGTCGCGCCGGAGCGCCGCCAGCGCGTCGCCGTCGAGGCGCGCCACGTCCTGCCCGCGCACCAGGTAGCTGCCCGCGCTCGCCTGGTCGAGGCAGCCGAGGATGTTCATCAGCGTGGACTTGCCGCTGCCGCTCGCGCCGACGATGGCGACGAACTCGCCCTCCGCGATCGTCAGCGACACGTCCCGCAGCACGGGCGTGACATCGTCCCCCGAGGGAAACGTCCGCCAGACGCCGCGCAGCTCCATGAGGGGAGGCCGGGCCTGCACCGCCTCAGAAACCCATCGGCGGCGGCCCGCGCCGGCCCTGCGCCGTCGAGCGCGCCGGAGTCCAGTCCGTCGCGCCGATCGAGACCATCTCGCCGACCGCGAGCCCGGAGCGCACCTCGACCAGCGCCTCGTCGCGCAGCCCGACCTCGACCGCCCGGGTTTCGAGGGCCCCGTCGTCGCCGACCACGGTCACCTCGCGCGTCCCATCCGCGTTCAGCGCGCCGAGCGCCGCCGCGGGGATGGTCGGCACGTTCTCGGCCCGGCCGAGCACGACATGGACCTGAGCCGTCATGTAGGTTCGCAGCCGTCCGTCCGGGTTCGGCACGGTGAACATGCCGTTGTAGTAGATGGCCTCGTCCTTGGCGCTCGAGGCCTCGCCGGTCAGCAGGGTGTCGTCCGTGATCGAACTCGGCGCCGGCGCGATGGAGTCGAGCGTCGCGGCGTAGCGGGTGCTGGCGTCGCCGACGATCGTGAACCAGACCTCCTGCCCCGGCGCGACGCGCACCACGTCGGCCTCCGAGATCTCGGCCTCCACGCTGATCACGTCGAGCGCGCCGAGCACGACGATGGTCGGCGTCGACTGCATGGCGTTCACCGTCTGGCCCTGCTGCGCCACGACCGCCAGCACCGTCCCGTCGCTCGGAGCGGTGATCCGGGCGTAGCCGAGGTCGATCCGCGCGTCGTCGACCGCCACCTCGGCGGCGCGGATTCGCGCGTCGAGCGCGTCGATCCGCGCACGGGTCACCGCCACGTCCGAGGCCGCGGTCTCCGCGTCGGCCTCCGAGATCGCGGAACGCGCGGCGAGCGCCTCGCGCCGGGCGAGCACCCGCAGCTGCTCGGCAAGCGTCTCCTCCTGCTCCGCCCGCTCGGCGCGCACCTGCGCCAGCGTCGCCTCGGCGATCCGGATCGCGTTCTGGCGCGGGGCCGGGTCGATCTCGGCGATCAACTCGCCGGCCCGCACCTGTTCGCCGAGGCTCACGGCGAGGTTGACGATGCGGCCGGAAACCTGCGCGCCGACCGCGACGAGGTTGGAAGGCTTCAGCAGGCCGGTCGCAAGCACGCTCTCCTCGACCGAGCCGAGGGCGACCGGCGCCGTGATCGGCGCAGGCGCCGTCTCCGCGGCAGGCCGCAGCCAGAACCAGGCGCCGAGCGCAAGCGCGACGGCCAGCGCCGCGGCGATCCCGCCCCGGCGCCGCGGGCGGGGACCGGTCGGCAGCGGCAGCGGCGGCTCGACGACGCGCGGCCGGGCGGGTGCGCCGGCGTCGGACCGCAGTCGCTGCACCGGCGGCTTGCCCGCCGCGTCCAGAAGATGTCCTGCCATGCGGCCCTCGCTTCCGGTTCTCCGGGGTTCAACGCCCCGGCGCCGCCTTTCCGTCGCGGCGCCCGCCAACAAGATGGGGTCTCCGACCGCTTTGCGAAACGCCCCGCGCCCGTTACGATGAATGCGCCCGCGACGTGACCGTTCCGGCCGCACAATTCGGGATGCGCGCTGCCCGCAGGATCTCTATGACTTGCGCATGCCAATGATCGCCTCCCTCGGAGCGCCGCCGTTCGCCCTCCGTACGCGCCACAACCGGAGCCACGGCGCGCGGTTTCCGGCTCTTCTGCCCTGACAGGCGCGGAATGCCGACGATCCACCACGACGGCTTCGTGATCCACAAGGGCCGGCTCGATCCCGAGGCGCAGGCGGCGCTGCTCGAGGACGTCCGGCTGGTGGCCGTCGCGGCGCCCTTCCTTGCGCCGGTCACGCCGTGGGGCAAGCCGATGAGCGTGCGGATGACCTCCGCCGGGCGGGTCGGCTGGGTCACCGACCGCCGCGGCTACCGCTACGAGCCGCGCCATCCGACCGGCGTGCCGTGGCCGCCGATCCCTCCGGCGGTGCTCGCCCTGTGGCGCGATCTCGCCTCGGCGGAGCGCGACCCGGATTGCTGCCTCGTCAACCTCTACGGCGCCAGGGCCCGCATGGGGCTGCACCGCGACGCCGACGAGGGCGACTTCCGCTGGCCGGTCCTGTCGATCAGCCTCGGGGATTCCGCGCTGTTCCGCATGGGCGGACCCGAACGCGGCGACCCGACCGCCTCGATCGAGCTGGAGAGCGGCGACGTGGTGGTGATGGGCGGCCCGGCGCGACTGGCCTATCACGGCGTCGACCGCATCCGCTTCGGCTCGTCCCGTCTCCTGCCCGAGGGCGGCCGCATCAACCTCACCTGCCGGGTGGTGGCGTGAGCCTCCGCCGACTCGCCCGCAGCACGCTCGACCGGGCGCGACCCTTGGTCGGGCGCCGTGCGCTCGTCGCCCTCCTCGTCATCTCCGCCTGCGGCTGGGCCTTCGCGCAGCTCGCCGACGAGATGCGCGAGGGCGAGACCCATGGTTTCGACGTCGCCGTCCTCCTCGCGCTGCGCGATCCCGGCGATCCGGCCGACCCGCTCGGTCCGGGCTGGGTGGAGGAGTTCGCCCGCGACGTCACCGCGCTCGGCGGCACGGGCGTCCTCGTCATGGTGACGCTGACCGCGGCCGGCTATCTCTGGCTGACCGGACGGCGCGGCGCGACCGCCCTCGCCCTCGGCGCCGCCGCGTCCGGGAACGCGGTCAGCATGCTCCTCAAGGGTGGCTTCGACCGCCCGCGCCCCGATCTCGTGCCGCATGGCGCCGTCACCTACACGTCGTCCTTCCCCAGCGCCCACGCCATGATGGCGGCGGTCGTCTACCTGACCCTCGCGGTCATGCTCGCCCGCGTCGAGAAGCGCCGGCGCGTCCGCGTCTACATCCTGACCGTGGCCATCGTTCTCACGCTCCTCGTCGGGACGAGTCGGGTCTATCTCGGGGTCCACTGGCCGACCGACGTTCTCGCCGGCTGGGCGGCGGGCGCCGGCTGGGCGCTCGGCTGTCTCCTCGTCGCCGCGTGGCTCCAGCGCCGCGGCGTGATCGCCCCGTCCCCTCGCGACGATCCGGAGGAGTGATCGCTGCGACGCCGAGGCTATCTCGCCATGAACCGCACCGCCGAGGCAAGGCGACCGCCTCGACCGCCGACGGTCTGACCGGCGTCATACCGCCTCCGCCCGAATGCCGCGCGCACTAACGATTCAATTCTGACTCTTTTGCTTGGCATATTCGTTGTGCATACGTTGTGCATGGAGCGTGCATCGAAGGATCCGCCGTAAACCTTTGACGCCGAAATCTTCAGACGGAAACCGCATCAGTTCGCCGACCCTGACGGATGAATCGGCGGCCGCCGAGTTTCATTCAGGCTGTGCCGGCATGGCGCGGGCGCGCCCGGTCTCCCGAGCGCGCCCGCTCTTTCGCTCCCGCCGAGCCCCCGGGACGCCGCCCCACACGGCGTCCGGATACGGCACGACACAGCCCCCGGGCCTGGGGAAGCCTGACCGTGGCCAGAGCTGCTTGGCGGCCTTGGCCACCGCAGGCCCTGCCCCGCCGACTTGCGGCGGAGAAGCGAGGGCGGCACTTACCAGGAACACAACCCACCGACACCGCGTCTCCCCACAGACGCGTCAACTCCCACGCCGCCCTCGGTTAAGACAACGTTGCGGCCCGCGACTTATTCGCGCGGACCTACGCGGACCGCGATTTTTTTTCGAGCCACGGGAGCATGGCGGAAAAATCGGTTCCCTTTCCGCCGCTTGCGACGAACGCCCCGTAGAGCTCGGCGGCACGCGCCCCCATCGGGGTCGGCGCGTCGACCTCCTCGGCCGCCTGCTGGCTGAGGCCGAGATCCTTGAGCATCAGTTCGGCGGCGAAGCCGGGACGATAGCCGTCGTCGGCCGGCGACTTCGGCCCGACGCCGGGGGCGGGACAATACGTGTTCATGGACCAGCACGACCCCGACGAGGTCGAGACCACGTCGAACATCGCCTGCCGGTCGAGCCCGAGCTTGTCCGCCAGCGCGAAGGCCTCGCAGACTGCGATCATCGACACGCCGAGGATCATGTTGTTGCAGATCTTGGCCGACTGGCCCGACCCGGACCCTCCGCAATGAACCGTGCGCGCTCCCATCACCTCGAAAAGCGGCGACGCCAGCGCGAACGCCGCCTCCGATCCGCCGGCCATGAAGGTGAGCGTGCCCGCCGCGGCGCCGCCGGTGCCACCCGAGACCGGAGCGTCGACCGCGCGAAGCCCGGCGGCCTCGGCCTCCGCCGCCGCCGCCCGGGCCGAGGCGACGTCGACGGTCGAGCAATCGACCAGCACCGCGCCCTTGCGCGCCGCCGGGACGATCTCGGCGTAGACCGCGCGCAGGATCGCGCCGTTCGGAAGCATGGTCACCACCGCATCCCGTCCCGCCGCTGCCTCGGCTGCCGTAGCGGCGACCGCCCCACCCTCGATCGCCGCGCCCGTCACGTCGAACCCGGTGACCTCGTGGCCCGCCGCGGCGAGGTTCCGCGCCATGGGCGCGCCCATGTTGCCGAGCCCGATGAAACCCACCTTCATGTCTTTCTCCTCAAGCCTGCGGCAGCTTCAGCTCGTTCGGGCCGAGCGACTCCATCAGCGCCGCGACCTGAGCCGGCGTGACGCTGTCGATCGTGTCGGCCCATTGCGGGCTGCGGTCCTTGTCGATGACCTGGGCGCGGACGCCTTCCATCATGTCGCCGCTCTCGAAGATGCGAACGCCGGCGCGCAGCTCGCGCGCCAGCGCCAGCTCGAGCCCCGGCTCGCGCCGCGCCGCGCGGACCAGTTCCATCGTCGCCGCCATCGACAGCGGCGAGAGCTTGCGCAGCGCCGTCAGCGTCTCGTGCCCCCAGTCCGAGGCCTCCAGTCGAGCGACCAGCGTGGCGAGGTCGGGGGCCGAGAAGGCGTCGTCGATGTCGTCGCGTCGCCCGGCGAGCTCGCCCGCGGGAGGCTCGGCGGCGAAATCCGCGATCACCGCCGCGTCGCCGCTCTCGATCAACCGGGCGGCGAGATCGGGCCAGAGCGCTTCGGGAACGAAGGTGTCGGCGAACCCGGCGAGGATCGCGTCGGCCGCGCCCATGCGCCAGCCGGTAAGACCGAGATACTCGCCGAGCCGGCCCGGCGCCCGGCCGAGGAGATGCGTTCCACCGACGTCGGGAACGTAGCCGATGGCGCATTCCGGCATGGCGACCCGCGAGCTTTCCCCGACGATGCGATGGCTGGCATGACCGGTGAGGCCGACGCCGCCGCCGAGGACATATCCCTTCATCAGCGCCACGACGGGCTTGGGGTAGCGGCCGATCGCCGCGTTGAGCCGGAACTCGTCCGCCCAGAAGTCGCGCGCGAAGGAGAAGTCGCCCGTGCGGCCGCGCTGATAGATGTCGGCGATGTCGCCGCCGGCGCAGAAGGCGCGATCCCCGACGGAATCCATGAGGACGAGCTGGACTTCCGGGTCGTCGTGCCAGTCCTCCAGCGCCCGCTCGATCACGAGGACCATGTCATGCGTGAGCGCGTTCAGCGCCTTCGGCCGGTTCATCGTGATCCGGCCGGCGCGGCCTTCCTTGCGGGCCAGGACGTCGTCGGTCATGCCGCCTCCGAGATGAGCGCGCGGGCGACGATCACCCGCATGATCTCGTTCGTGCCCTCGAGGATCTGGTGGACCCGCAGGTCGCGGACGATTTTCTCGATGCCGTAGTCGGCGAGATAGCCGTAGCCGCCCAGCAGTTGCAGGGCGTCGTTCGCGACCTTGAAGGCCGTGTCCGTCACCAGCCGCTTGGCCATGGCGCAATGCTTGGTGGCGTCCGGCGCGCCCCGGTCGAGCTTCCACGCCGCCTGGCGCAGGAAGACCCGGGCGGCCTGCAACTCGGTCTCCATGTCTGCGAGGCGGAACTGGGTCGCCTGGAAGTCGCGGATCGCCTGTCCGAAGGCCCGACGTTCGCCGGTGTAGGCGAGCGCCTTGTCCAGCGCCGCCTGCGCGCCCCCCAGCGCCGCGGCCGCGATGTTGAGCCGGCCGCCGTCGAGCCCCTTCATGGCGTAGCGGAAGCCCGAGCCTTCCTCGCCCATCAGGTTTTCGGCCGGGACCGTGCAGCCGTCGAACTGCACCTGCGCCGTCGGCTGGGCCTTCCAGCCCATCTTGCGCTCCAGCGCCCCGAAGGAGAGGCCCGGCGCGCCCGCCTCGACCGCGAGCGTCGAGATCCCTCGCGGCCCCTCACCGCCCGTCCGCGCCATCACGACATAGAGGTCGGAATAGCCGCCCCCGGAGATGAAGGCCTTGGACCCGTCGAGAGTCCAGCCCGCCGGGCCGCGGACGGCCCGCGTGCGCAGCGCCGCCGCGTCGGAGCCGGAGCCCGGCTCGGTCAGGCAATAGGACGCCACCGCCTCCAGCGTGACGAGGCGCGGCAGCCAGCGCGCCTTCAGCGCGTCCGTCCCGTAGGCCGCCACCATGCTCGCGCACATGTTGTGGATCGAGACGAAGCTCGACACCGCCGGGCAGCCCATGGCGAGCGCCTCGAAGACCAGCGTCGCGTCGAGCCGCGAGAGCCCGGCGCCGCCCATCTCCTCGGGCACGTACATCGCCGCGAAGCCGAGTTCGCCGGCCTCGCGCAACGCCTCGCGCGGGATCGTGCCCGCAACCTCCCATTCCTCGGCATGGGGCGCGATGCGCTCCCGGGCGAAGTCCCGGGCCATGGCGAAGATCGCCTGCTGTTCCTCGGAGAGTGCGAAATCCACCTCAGTCCTCCCGGCGGTTGAGTAGCCGCGCTCCGGCATCGCCGAAGTCGCGGCATGTCGCCCTTACGCCGCCTTCTGCCGCTGCGGCCGGAGCTTCCGGAGCCTCCGCCTGCCGCTGACCGACCGGCTTCGCCCCGGCCCGCACGGCCGGGGCGGTCCGGCTCACTCCATCGTCGGCATGGAGAAGGCGGCGCCTTCCTTGATTCCGCTCGGCCACCGCGCCGTGACCGTCTTCGTCCGGGTGTAGAAGCGGAAGGCGTCCGGCCCGTGCTGGTTCAGGTCGCCGAAGCCCGACTTCTTCCAGCCGCCGAAGGTGTGATAGGCGAGCGGCACCGGAATGGGCACGTTGACGCCCACCATCCCGACGTTGATCCGGCTGGCGAAGTCGCGCGCCGTGTCGCCGTCTCGGGTGTAGATTGCGGTGCCGTTGCCGTAGGGGTTCGACATGGCGAGGTCGACCGCCTCGTCATAGGACTTCGCCCGCACGGTGGAGAGGACCGGCCCGAAGATCTCCTCCCTGTAGATGTCCATCGCCGGCGTCACCCGGTCGAACAGACACGCGCCGACGAAGAAGCCGTTCTCGTAGCCCTGCATCTTGAAGCCGCGGCCGTCCACCACGAGCTCGGCGCCCTGCGCCACGCCGCTGTCGACCAGCCCGAGGATCCGCTGCTGCGCCGCGCGCGTCACCACAGGGCCGAAGTCGACGTCGTTCCCCGCCGTGTACGGCCCGATCTTGAGGCTCTCGACCTTTGGGACAAGCTTCTGGATCAGCGCGTCCGCGGTCTTCTCTCCCACCGGCACGGCGACCGAGATCGCCATGCAACGCTCGCCCGCGGCGCCGTAGCCCGCGCCGACGAGCGCGTCGACCGCCTGGTCGAGGTCGGCGTCGGGCATGATGATCATGTGGTTCTTGGCGCCGCCGAAGCACTGCACGCGCTTGCCGTTGGAGCAGCCGCGGCCGTAGATGTATTCCGCGATCGGGGTCGAGCCGACGAAGCCGATCGCCATGATCGTCGGGTTGTCGAGGATGGCGTCGACCGACTCCTTGTCGCCGTTGACAACCTGGAGCACGCCGTCGGGCAGCCCCGCCTCTTGCAACAGCTCGGCCAGCATCAGCGGCACGGATGGGTCGCGCTCGGACGGCTTGAGGATGAAGGCGTTGCCGCAGGCGATCGCCGGGCACATCTTCCAGAGCGGAATCATGGCGGGGAAGTTGAACGGCGTGATGCCCGCCACCACGCCGAGCGGCTGGCGCATCGAATACATGTCGATCCCCGGCCCGGCGCTGTCTGAGTATTCGCCCTTCAGCAGATGCGGCGCGCCGACGCAGAACTCCGCCACCTCGAGCCCGCGGATCACGTCGCCCTTGGCGTCGGGAAAGGTCTTGCCGTGCTCGCGCGACAGCGCCTCGGCGAGCTTGTCGAGGTCGCGGTTGATCAGGTCGACGAAACGCATGATCACCCGCGCGCGGCGCTGCGGGTTGGTGGCGGCCCACGTCACCTGCGCGGCGGCGGCGGAGGCGACGGCGGCGTCGAGCTCGGCGCGGGTGGCCAGCGGGACACGCGACTGAACCTCGCCGGTCGCTGGGTTGTAGACGTCGGCGAAGCGCCCGGACGTGCCGGCGACGCGCTTGCCGTCGATGAAGTGGCCGAGATCCGGCATGTGACGCTCCCCCAATAGCTCCGGTTCGGCGCGACCCTAGCGCGCCTGCCTGTCCGGCGCAGCGGGAAAATCGTCAGTTCCGTACAGCGTTTCCGCGCCTCCCGCCCGGGCCGGCAGGGACAGGGCCCGGGCCGGCGAAGACGCCCCTTCAATCGTGTGCCGCACGGCGTTAGCATTTCTTTCGCGGCCGCACGCTAAGGCATGGGACGGGCGCTCGACAGGCGAGATGCGCGAGGATACATCAACGAGCATGACCGATCGACCGCCGCTCCTTTTCCTGCACGGGGCCTTCGCCGGTCCCGAGGTCTGGACCCGCTTCGTCGCTCCCTGGTTTGTGCGCCGCGGCCACCGCGTGGCGGCGCCGCTCATGCCCGGTCGCACCAGCTACCACGCCCGGATGCGCGACTACGTCCGCGTTGCGCGCGAGGCGGCGGAAGAGCTGGGACGGCCGGTCGCGGTGGCGCATTCGCTCGGCGGGCTGGTCGCGCAGCACCTGGCCGCCGAAGGCAGGCTGTCGGGCGTGGTGCTGGTGTCGTCGCCGGGGCCGATGGGGCTCGCGCCCACGCTTTGGAACCTCGCCGCCTCCCCGGACGTCCTTGCCGCTCTCCTGGTCGCTCAGGCCGGCGCCGGCGACCGCTACGGACCCGAGGCGCTGCGCCGGGCGCTCTTCACCGACGAGACGCCGGACGACTGGATCCTCGGGCTGGGGCTCAACCTGTCGCCGGAAAGCCCGTCCGCGCTCGCCGACGGGCTCGCTTGGGATCTGCCGGCATGGCCGCTCGCCCGCTCCACCCCGATGCTGGCCGTACAGGGAGATCGCGACGCGTTCGTGCCGATCACCGATCTCTGGTCGATCGCCATGGCATATGGCGCGGAGACGACGCTCCTGCCCGGGCTCGGGCACGGGCTGCCGATCGATCCGGCCTGGAAGAGCCTCGCCTGGCGGATCAGCGCCTGGCTCGGCGAACGCCAGATCGGCGTGCGGGCGCCCCGGCCCTGGCTCACGGCTTTCGGTTTCGCGTCCTGAGGTTTCGACATGCGTATCCTGGTCACCGGCGGCGCCGGCTACATCGGCAGTCACACGCTCGTGGAGCTGCTTGCAGCGGGTCATGAGACCCATGTCGTCGACACCTTCGCCAATTCGAGCCCGGAGGCGCTGGCGCGGGTACGCCAGCTCGCCAACCGCGACTTCGGCTTCACCCGGGCCGACATCCGCGACCGCGCCGCGATGACCGAGGTCGCGCACGACTTCGCGCCGGAGGTCGTGGTGCACTTCGCCGGGTTGAAGGCGGTCGGCGAGTCCGTCGCGAAGCCGCTTTCCTATTTCGACGTGAACGTCGGCGGCACGGTGACGCTGTTGCAGGCGCTTCAGGACTCCGGCTGCCGACGCTTCGTGTTCTCGTCCTCGGCGACGGTCTACGGCGATCCTGACTACCTGCCGATCGACGAGGCGCATCCGCGGCGCACGACCAACCCCTACGGACGCACCAAGTTGCAGATCGAGGGCATCCTCGAGGATCTGGCCGTCGCGGACCCCACGTGGTCAATCGCGCTCCTGCGCTACTTCAATCCGGTGGGCGCCCATGCGAGCGGCCGCATCGGCGAAGACCCCGAGGGGATCCCGAACAACCTGATGCCCTATGTCACCCAGGTCGCGACGGGCCGGCGCGCGCGACTGACGGTGCACGGGGACGACTACGACACGCCTGACGGGACCGGGGTGCGCGACTTCATCCATGTCGTCGACCTCGCCCGCGCCCATGTCGCGGCGGTCGAGCAGACCGGGCGCGGCGCCGGCTGCGAAGCCTTCAACCTCGGCACCGGCCGCGGGGCGTCGGTGATGGAGCTCGTCGAGGCGTTCCGCGCCGCGAGCGGCCAGGCGATCCCGCTGACGGTGGGGCCGCGGCGGGCCGGCGACATCGCGGCGAGCTGGGCCGACCCGTCGCGGGCGCAGCGAGTTCTCGGCTGGCGGGCGGAGTTCGGGGTCGCCGAGATGTGCGCCTCGGCCTGGGGCTGGGCGGCGCGCAACCCGGCGGGCTATACGGGGCCGGAACGCAACCCGGACTGACGCGACGCCCGCCGCGCGAATCACCCCTCGCATTTCATGCCGCAATGCGGTATGGGCAAGGCAGTTCCGTGGAACGGGGCAACGGCGTTCTCGGCATGGGCGGCTTGGGGCAGGCTACGGCAGATTGGGGTATAACGGTGGCGGCGGCGGCCGGGTTCGGCCTCTGCCTCTCGCTGTGCGCCTTGCTGATCCTGACCCAGCGCTGGCACGGCAGCATCACCCATGACAGCACCGACGGGGTGCAGAAGTTCCACAAGGATCCGACGCCGAGAGTCGGCGGCATCGGGATAGCCGTGACCTGTGCGCTCGTCTGGCCGGTGGTTCCGGCCGAGTTGCAGGGGATCTGGGCGACCATCGGGATCGCCGGCATTCCGGCCTTCGCGGCCGGCCTCGGCGAGGATTTGACCAAGCGCGTCGGCGTGCGGGCCCGGCTCCTGGCGACCATGCTGGCGGGGCTGCTGTTCTCGGCGCTGACCGGCTACGTGATGAACGACGTCGATCTGCCCGGCGTCGACTGGCTCCTGTCCTTCACGCTCGGCGGGCTCCTGTTCACGGCCTTCGCGATGGGCGGCGTCGCAAATGCGATCAACATCATCGACGGGTTCAACGGACTCGCCGCGGGCGCGCTCCTCATCATGCTGGGCGCCTTCGCCTGGATCGCCCACAAGGTCGGCGACGGGCTGGTCTTCGGGCTCGCGATCGGCTTCGCCGGACTCATCCTCGGGTTCTTCGTGCTGAACTTCCCGTTCGGCCGGATCTTTCTCGGGGACGGAGGCGCCTATTTCGCGGGCTACCTGCTCGCCTGCCTCGGCGTGCTGCTGCCGGCGCGCAACGTCGAGATCTCGGCCTGGACGGCGCTGCTGATCTGCGGCTACCCGGTGATCGAGACCCTCGCCTCGATGCGGCGCAAGTCCCGGCGCGAGGGGCACAGCGTGGGCAAGCCGGACCGAGTGCATTTCCACATGCTCGCCCATCGCCACTACGGACGTCGCATCGTGCCCGACCGCGACCGCGAGCACCTGCGCAACCCTGCGACCGCCGCCGTGACCTGGGTCCTGCCGCTCGTTACCGGCCTGCTCGCCGCCATCGCCTACGACAGCGCCCTGCTGAGCGCGGTGTTCTTTTTCGCGACCGTGACGCTCTACGGGCAGATCTACCGGATCATGTCGCTCAATGCGCCGCGCCTGCCCGCCGCGCTGGCCCGCCTGCTCTGACGCCACACGGATCGCGGCCGAAAGTTTCGTCTGGAACGCGGCGAGAGCATCGCCTAGGCTCCGCGCCGAA
This sequence comes from Amaricoccus sp., assembly GCF_017995835.1. GTDB lineage: Bacteria > Pseudomonadota > Alphaproteobacteria > Rhodobacterales > Rhodobacteraceae > Amaricoccus. Next base: position 7,939 of record NZ_JAGOID010000054.1, on the reverse strand, counting down.
GAGCAGGAGCAACTCTGCCGTGAAAGCAACTGGGGGGATGCGCACATGGCGGTCGGATCCGTGCTCGTGGTGGACGACGAACCGAACATCGCCCTGTCGCTCGAGTACCTGATGAAGGGTCAGGGGTTCGAGGTCAGGGTGGCGACCGACGGCGAGGCGGCGCTGGCCGCGCTGCGGGAGCGGGCGCCGCACGTGATGCTTCTGGACGTGATGCTGCCCAAGCGCGACGGCTACGAGGTCTGCCAGACCGTGCGGGCGACGCCGGAATGGAACGGCGTGCGCATCATCATGCTGACCGCGCGCGGACGCGCGATCGAGCAGGAGAAAGGCCTCGCGCTCGGGGCCGACGACTACATTACCAAGCCGTTCTCGACGCGTGAGGTCATCGAACGGGTGCGCCAGTACATGCCGCAGGACTGAGGCGACAATGGGAGCCGCGCCGGCGATAGGGTTGGGGCTCATCGCCGGATTCGGGCTGGTGTGGGGCGCGACCTGGCTGGCAGGGGGGTCTCCGGGGGCGGCGTCAGCCGCCGGCGCGACGGCGGCCGCGGTGATGCTCGCCGCCGTCGTCGTCGGATTCCGCCTCGTCGTGGCGCCGGCCGCACGCCTCGCCCGCCGGCTCCGGGCGCTGCGCGAGTCCCGCAGCGAGGATGCCGACGTGCCGGCAGGCGCCGCGCCGCTTCTGGGGCCGCTGGCGGGCGAAGTCGACGGGCTGGTGACAGCGTTGCGTTCCGCACGGCGCGAGGGGCGCAAGGCGACCCAGTCGGAGACAGCACGGGTCGACGCCCAGAAGGCATGGCTCGAGACGATCCTCCAGGGGCTGGCCGAGGGCGTGGTGGTCTGCAACCGCCAGCACCGCATCCTGCTCTGCAACCAGGCCGCGGTAAGCCTGCTCGGCGCCCCCGAGGCGGTGGGACTCGGACGCAACCTCGGCGACCTCATCGCGCTCGCGCCGCTCAACCACAGTCTCGGACGGCTGGAGGGGCGGCACGCCACCGACCCCGACGCCCCGCTGGAACTGTCCGCGCCGTTCGTCTGCACGGCGATCGACCGCTCGCGGCTGTTCCACGGCAGGATGGCCCTGCTCGCCGACCCCTCGGGGGCGGTGACCGGCTATCTCGTCACGCTCGTCGACATCTCGGGCGAACTGGCGCTCCTCGCCAAGGGCGACGGGGTGCGCAGGGCCTTGACGCGCGACCTGCGCGGCATGGTCGGCAACCTCCGGGCCGCCGCGGAAACGATGGCGACCTTCCCCGAGATGCCGGCGGCGGACCGGGCGGCGTTCGAGCGGGTGCTCCTCGACGAGAGCGCGCGCATTTCGCAGACGATCGACGACCTGGGCGCGGAGATCCGCGGGCACATGCTCGGGCGCTGGCCGATGGCGGACATCTTTTCCGGCGACCTCGTGCGGATGCTGGAGCCGGGGCTGGCGGAGCGCGGCCTGACCGCGACGCTGGTCGGGCTGCCACTCTGGCTGCACGGCGACAGCCTGTCGCTCCTCCAGGCCATCGAGATCCTGATCGGCCGCATCCACGACGCCACCGGCGCGACCGCCTTCGAGATCGAGCCGATGCTCGGCGACAGGCGCGTCTATCTCGACCTCGTCTGGACGGGCGAGCCGGTCGCTGCGGGGGTGCTCGAAGGCTGGCTCGACCTGCCGTGCGGCGAGACCGAGAGCCAGCGCCTGCGCGACGTGCTGGAGCGGCACGGTTCGGAGCCGTGGTCCACCACTGCCGGCGCCGGCATGGCCAAGCTGCGCCTGCCCCTCCTCGCTCCCAACCGCCCGCAGTTCGTTCCCGGTCTGCGCCGCCAGGCGCCGCGTCCGGAGTTCTACGACTTCGGACTGATGCAGGCGCACCAGGGCGACGCGAAGATCGGGGCGCGCCTGCTGCGCGAGCTCGACTACGTCGTCTTCGACTGCGAGACGACCGGACTCCAGCCGACGAAGGGCGACGAGATCATCCAGATCGGCGCCGTGCGGGTGGTCCAGGGCCGCATCCTGACCGGGGAGGGCTACGAGCGGCTGGTCAACCCGGGCCGGCCCATCCCGCCCGGCTCGATCAAGTTCCATGGCGTGACCGACGCCGACGTCGCCGGCAAGCCTTCCATCCTCGGGATCCTGCCGGAGTTCCACGCCTACGTCGCGGACGCGGTGATGGTGGCCCACAACGCCGCCTTCGACATGAAGTTCCTGAGCCTGAAGGAACGCGCGGCGGGGGTTCGGTTCGACTCTCCGGTTCTCGACACCATGCTCGTCTCATCGATGCTCGACGGCGCCGACGAGGACCACTCGCTGGACGGGCTCTGCGAGCGCTACGGCATCCTGATCGACGGTCGGCACAGCGCCCTCGGCGACACCATCGCGACGGCGCAGTTGTTGATCAAGCTCATGGACAGGCTGGAGGCGCGCGGGATCAACACCTTCGGCGAGGTCATGCGGGCCTCGAACATGGCGGCGGAGCTGCGCCAGCGCGGCGCAATCTTCGCCGGGAACGCCTGATCGGAGACGTGGATGCTGGACGAGCCGGAAATCGACGTGGCCGACTTCCTCCGGAGGCACGCTCCCTTCGACCGCATGGCGATCGAGGACGTGGACTTCCTCGCCGCGCGCCTGAAACCCATCCACTTTCCGGCCGGCGAGGTGATCACCGAACCCGAGGCCGGACCGGCGCAGTGGTTCTACGTGGTGCGCGAAGGGCGCATCGTCGGGCGCGACCGCGAGCCGGACGCGCCGGTGTGGGCGCTGGTCGAGGGCGACTGCTTCCCGCTCGGCGCGCTGGCGGAGGAACGCCCGGTCCACAGCGACCGCCGGGCGGAGACGGACGCGGTCTGCCTCGCGATGGACCGGGCCGGCTTCGAGGAGCTGCGCAAGCGTTCGGACGTCTTCACCGAGTTCTGCGCCAGCCGGGTCGCCGGTCTGGTCCGCCAGGCCGACCGCGCCGCCGAGGCGGAACGCGACTTCGGCGAGGGCTCGCTCACAGTGCCGCTCTCCGCACGAAGCTTTCCGCGGCCGGTGACGGCTCGGCCGGAAACCCCGATCGGCGAGGCGCTGGGCACGATGGCCGAGCGCAAGGTCGGCTCTATCGTGGTGGCGAACGAGGCCGGTCGGCCGGTCGGCATCTTCACGCTCAAGGATCTCCTGAACCGGGTGGCGCTGCCAGCAACGTCGCTCAATGCGCCCATCGCCCAGGTAATGACGGCCGATCCGGTCGCCGTGCCGCGCGACGCTTTCGCCTTTGAGGCGGCCATGGCGATGGCCCAGGCCGGGGTGCGGCACGTGCTCGTCGTCGAGGCCGACCGCCTCGTCGGCGTGGTCTCCGAACGCGACCTCTTCGCGATGCAGCGCGTCGGTCTCGTCAACCTGTCGAAGGCGATCACCGCCGCCGGTTCTATCGCGGATCTCGCGGCTCTGGCGCGCGACGTCCACCGCCTCGTCGGACAGATGATGGCTCAGGGAGTCAAGGGCGAGCAGATCGCCCGCATCATCACCCTGCTGAACGACCAGACCGTCGGACGCGTGGTCGACCTGACGCTGGCCGAGACCGGCGCGCCGCCGTTTCCCTTCACCTGGCTCGCCTTCGGCTCCGAGGGGCGGCAGGAGCAGACGCTCAAGACCGACCAGGACAATGGCATCCTGTTCGAGACGCCCGAAGGCATGGAAGACGTAGAGGCGCGGGCGATCCTGTTGCCGATCGCCGAGAAGGTGAACATGGCGCTCGACGCCGTCGGCTTCCCGCTCTGCACCGGCGAGGTGATGGCGCGCAATCCCGAGTGTTGCCTGAGCGTGCGCGAATGGCGCGCCCGGTTCCTGCGCTGGATGCGGGCGACGACGCCGGAGAATCTGCTCAACGCTTCGATTTACTTCGACTTCCGGCCGGTCTGGGGACCGGTGGAAGGCGCCGAGGCGCTGCGCGCCTGGCTGCTGGCCGCGGCGGCGGACAACGCCCTTTTCCGCCGCCAGATGGCGGCGAACGCCCTGCGCAACGCGCCGCCGCTCGGCGGGGTCTTCCGCGACTTCCGGCTGAGCGGGGCCGGGGCGGAGGAGAACACCCTCGATCTCAAGGTGAACGGCGTGACGCCCTTCGTCGATGCGGCGCGCATCCTAGCGCTCGGGCGCCGTGTCGGCGAGACCAACACCGTCGCCCGAATCAGCGGCGTCGTCAAGGCGGGCGGCATCTCTCAGGCCGATGCGGAAGCCTGGATCGCGGCCTACGACTTCATCCGGATGCTGCGGATGCGGCTCAACGAGGAGCAGTCCCGCCGACGAGAACCGCTGGGAAATCGAGTGGACCCCGCCGGGCTCAACGATCTGGACCGCCGCATCTTGCGAGAATCGTTCAAGGAAGCCCGCCGCTTGCAGCAGAAGGTAGCTATCGAGTTCCAGTTGTGAAATTTCTTGCTGCAATGCAGCAGCATGAGATAGATCAATGCCCGTCGGCACACGGATGTATACCGGCGGGATCAGGCCGCGCGTCGGAGGACGTCGGCGCAAAACAAGGGAGACGCACCGCATGAACGAAAGCGCCTACGACCGCATAAGCCGAAGCCCCAAGTTCCAGGAGCTCGTGCGCCAGCGCACGCGCCTCGCGACGATCCTCAGCATCCTGATGCTGGTGATCTACTTCGGCTTCATCCTGCTCGTCGCCTATGCGCCGGGCTTCCTCGGGACGCCGATCGGCGCCGGCAGCGTCACGACGATCGGCGTGCCGATCGGCCTCTTCGTCATCGTGTCGGCATTCGTCCTGACCGGCATCTACGTCGCCAAGGCGAACACCACCTTCGACCGGCTCAACGAAGAAGTCCTGAGGGAGGTCGAGTGATGCATCCCATCGTGCGCAACGGACTGATCGCAGGCGCGGTGGCGCTGCTGCCGGTCTACGCCTACGCCCAGAGCCAGGGTGGGGCCGGCGTCAACACCGCCGCCATCATCATGTTCGTCATCTTCGTCGGCATGACCTTGTTCGTCACCAAGTGGGCGGCGTCGCAGACGAAGTCGACTTCCGACTTCTATACGGCGGGCGGGGGCATCACCGGCTTCCAGAACGGCCTCGCCATCGCCGGCGACTACATGTCGGCGGCATCTTTCCTCGGCATCTCCGGCCTCGTCTTCACCTCGGGCTTCGACGGGTTGATCTATTCGGTAGGCTGGCTCGTCGGCTGGCCGATCGTGCTGTTCCTGATCGCGGAGCGGCTTCGCAACCTCGGCAAGTTCACCTTCGCCGACGTGGCCTCCTACCGGCTCCAGCAGACCCCGATCCGGATCCTGTCCGCGACCGGCACGCTGACCGTCGTCGCCTTCTACCTGATCGCGCAGATGGTCGGCGCCGGCAAGCTGATCGAGCTCCTGTTCGGTGTGCCCTACCTGCTCGCCGTGATCCTCGTCGGGATCATGATGATCATATACGTCACCTTCGGCGGCATGCTCGCCACCACCTGGGTGCAGATCATCAAGGCCTGCATGCTGCTCGGGGGCGCCACCTTCATGGCCTTCATGGTCCTATGGCACTACAACTTCAGCCCGGGCAACCTGTTCAATGCCGCGGTCGAAATCCAGCCCAAGGGCGACGCGATCATGCGTCCCGGCGGCCTGGTGAAGGACCCGATCTCGGCGATCTCGCTCGGCATCGCGCTGATGTTCGGCACCGCCGGCCTGCCGCACATCCTGATGCGGTTCTTCACGGTCGCCGACGCCAAGGCGGCGCGCAAGTCGGTGTTCTACGCCACCGGCTTCATCGGCTACTTCTACATCCTCACCTTCATCATCGGGTTCGGCGCCATCGTCTTCCTGATGAACAACCCCGACTTCTACACCACCACGACCGGCGCCGACGGCGCGGTCACCTGGGACAAGCTCACGGGACTTGTCGGCGGCACCAACATGGCGGCGGTCCATCTCGCCGACGCCGTGGGCGGCTCGCTGTTCCTCGGCTTCATCTCGGCGGTGGCCTTCGCGACCATCCTCGCGGTGGTGGCGGGCCTGACGCTGGCCGGCGCCTCGGCGGTCAGCCATGACCTCTACTACTCGGTGATCACCAAGCGGCAGGCGGCGGATGCCGACGTCATCCGCGTCTCGAAGATCTCCACGGTCTGCCTCGGCATCGTGGCGATCATCCTCGGCTACATCTTCGAGAACCAGAACGTGGCGTTCATGGTCGGCCTCGCCTTCGCGGTGGCGGCCTCCGTGAACTTCCCGGTGCTGGTGCTGTCGATGTTCTGGTCGAAGCTCACCACGCGGGGCGCGCTGATCGGCGGCTTCCTCGGGCTCGCCTCGGCGGTGATCCTGGTGATCCTGTCGCCGGCGGTCTGGGTGACTACCTTCGGCAACGAGGCGGCGATCTTCCCCTACGACAACCCGGCGCTGTTCTCGGTGTCCCTGGCGTTCATCGCCACCTGGTTCTTCTCCATCACCGACAGCAGCAAGACAGCGCAGGCGGAGATCGCGGGCTTCGGCCCGCAGTACGTCCGCTCGCAGACGGGCCTCGGCGCCGAAGGCGCATCGGCTCACTGACGGCCGCGGCCAAGTCGAAACAGAACGCCGCCCGGGCTCCCCGGGCGGCGTATCACGTTCAAGCGGCTCGGCAGGTCCCCGCCGACGCCCCACCAAAACGGAACTGTCGCCCACCTCCGGAATTGTGCAATACTGGGCGGCAAAGAGCAGGCGAACAACAGATGTACGATTCCGGCGGCGCAGGCAGCCTCCACGTGGGCGTAATCATGGACGGCAACGGCCGCTGGGCCGAGAGCCGGGGCATGACCCGTCTCTCCGGCCACGCCCGCGGGGCGCGCCGCGTGACGGAAATCGTGCGGGCCTGCCCGGAGCTGGGCGTCACGCATCTGACCCTCTATGCCTTCTCGACGGAGAACTGGCGGCGGCCGCTCGCCGAGGTCGAGGGGCTGATGCGGATCTTCCGCACCTACATCGCCAGCAAGACCGAGCGGCTGGCCGAGCGCGACGTGAAGGTCCGGTTCATCGGCATGCGCCATCGCATTCCGCCGTCGCTCGGGCGCCTGATGGCGGAGATGGAGGTGCGGACGGCCAATTGTCGCGGTCTGCAACTTTCGATCGCCATCGACTACGGCGGGCGCGACGAGGTGACGCGCGCCGTGCGGGCGCTGGCCCGGCAGGTCGCCGCCGGGGAGCTCTCCCCGGAGGACATCGACGACGACGAAATCGCGGCGGCGCTCGACACGCGCCCGCTGCCCGACCCCGATCTCGTCATCCGGACCTCGGGCGAGCGGCGCGTCTCTAATTTCCTGCTCTGGCAGGCGGTCTATTCCGAGTACGACTTCCCCGAAACGCCGTGGCCCGACTTCACCGTCGCCCGCTTCGCCGAGGCCATCGACCGCTTTCGCGCCCGCGAGCGCCGCTTCGGCGCTACCCGCACCGTGCCGCTGGCGGCCGGGGAATAGGCCGCCGTTCGCAGCCGCTCACGTCGCGCCGTCGGGCGATCACTCCCCCCGATACGGCCGGACGTATTGCAGGGCCATGTCCCATGGGAAAAAGATCCACGTGTCCTGGCTCACCTCGGTGATGTAGGTGTCGACCATCGCCCGGCCCTGCGGCTTGGCGTAGACCGTGGCGAAGTGCGCGCGGGGATAGAGCCGGCGGACGAGTTCCAGGGTCTTGCCGGTGTCCACGAGGTCGTCGACCACCAGCACGCCCTCGCCATCGCCCATCAGCGCGGCGTCGGGCGCCTTGAGCAGCGTCGCGTCGGTCTGCTGCTGCCAGTCGTAGGACTTGACCGAGATCGTATCGACCAGCCGGATGTCGAGCTCTCGCGCCACGATCATCGCCGGCGCCATGCCGCCGCGGGTGATCGCCACCACCGCGCGCCAGGCCCCGTTGTCCGGCCCGCGCTTGTCGAGCCGCCACGCCAGCGCCCGGCTGTCGCGGTGGATCTGGTCCCAGCTGACGTGGAAGCCCTTCTCGTGCGGCAGG
>NZ_JAGOID010000139.1 GCF_017995835.1 Amaricoccus sp. | reverse complement strand
CACCCAGTGGCTGATCGAGAAGAACGGCCACCTCAGCCCCGCCGCCGCACGTCAGAGATGGCTCGACCAGAACCTGCCATGCGCGGCATAGTGCAACCTACTGTCCAGGGAACCGGGTGCGGTACACCTTCGACGATTTCGCAACCGGCTTTGCCCTTCCAAGTACGTCGTGCGCTTGAATTCGGTGCGTATCTGGCCGATCAAGTCGCGGCGGATGCTCGGCCGTCAGATAAAGACTAACTCTAACCGAGGAGGCCTCTGTAGATGTGGAGCAGTGCCGGGTGGATAGCAGTTGCCTGCGGCGTGGCGGTCACAGCATGTACCCAAGCGGACGGGTCGAAGGCAGTTGGCATGGTTGGCTCTCCGGCTTGGATGGCCACTGCGAGCAACGAAGCGAAGCTGGCCACCTATCGTAGCAACTGCGAAGGTTACGGATTCATCGCGGGAACACCCGAGATGGCGCGTTGCATGCAGGAGGAGGCCGGCGACCATCGTGCCGCCGCATCTGCTAGCGCCATCGCAATGAGCGAAAGCATGCGGCAAACAGGACAAAGACTGCAAAACGTCGGTCCGACGACGACAACCACCGATTGTAGCCCTGGAGTTGGCGGCGGCTTGAACTGCACGAGTAGGACGTACTGAACCCACTGGGCTGTCCGTCGCCGCACTCGCGGCGAGCGCCCGTCTGGCCGCAGGAGCCCCGACCATCGCCCGCGCCCGCCTGACCATCGACCTCGGCGCGATCGTCGCCAACTGGCGCGCCCTCGATGCGCTCTCCGGCCCCGGCGTCGAGACCGCGGCGGTGCTCAAGGCCGACGCCTACGGCATCGGCGCCGCCCCGGTCGGCCGGGCGCTCCGCGCCGCCGGCGTCCGCACGTTCTTCGTGGCGCTGGCCGAGGAGGGCGCGGCGCTGCGCGAGGCGCTCGGCCCCGGCCCGGCGATCCACGTCCTCGGCGGCATGATGGACGGCGACGCCCCCCTCGTCACCGCCCACGACCTCGTGCCCTGCCTCAACAGCGCCGATCAGGTCCGCGCCTTCCTCGCCGCCTGCCCCGGCCGCCCGGCCGCGCTCCAGCTCGACAGCGGCATGAACCGGCTGGGGCTGGAAGCCGCCGACCTCGACGCCCTCGCCGACGTCCTGCCCGCGCTCGCGCCCGTCCTCGTGATGAGCCACCTCGCCTGCGCCGACGCGCCCGGCCACCCGCTGAACGCCGCCCAGCGCGCCGCCTTCGGCGCCGCAGCGGCGCGCTTCCCGGGCGCCCGCCTCAGCCTCGCCGCCACCGGCGGCGTGCTGCTCGGGCCGGATTTCCACCTCGACCTCGTCCGCCCGGGGATCGGCCTCTACGGCGGCCTCCCCTTCGCCGGCGCCCGGCCCGCGGTCACGCTGGAACTGCCGGTGATCCAGGTCCGCGACGTCGCCCCCGGCGAGGCGGTCGGCTACGGCGCCGGCTGGACCGCGACGCGACCCTCGCGCATCGCCACCCTGTCCGCCGGCTACGCCGACGGCCTCCTGCGCGCCCTCGGCGGCGCCGGCGTCACGCTCTGGGCGGGCGACACGCCGGTCCCGATGGTCGGTCGCGTCTCGATGGACCTGATCACCGCCGACGTGACCGATCTCCCCGCCGTCCCCCCGGCGCTCGCGATCCTGAACGCACGCCAGGGGGTCGACGCCCTCGCCGCGGCCGCCGGGACGATCGGCTACGAGGTGCTGACGGGCCTTGGCCCGCGCTACGAGCGCGTCTATCACGGCGGCCCATGACCGCCGCCAGCCTTCTCCTCGGCCTCCTCGCCTCCATCGGCCGCTCGACCATCGGCCTCCTCGCCGCCACCGGGCGCGTGACGCTCTTCGCCGCCGACGCCGTCTCCCAACTCGTCCGGCCGCCGTTCTACTGGGGCGAGCTCGGCCGCCAGCTGATCCGCATCGGCTACTTCTCCCTTCCCGTGGTCGGGCTGACCACCCTTTTCACCGGCGGCGCGCTGGCGCTCCAGATCTACGCCGGCGGCGCGCGCTTCAACGCCGAGACCGTGGTGCCCTCGATCGTCGCCATCGGCATCGTCCGCGAACTCGGCCCCGTCCTCGGCGGCCTGATGGTCGCCGGCCGCGTCGCCTCCTCGATCGCCGCCGAGCTTGGCACCATGCGCGTCACCGAGCAGATCGACGCGCTGACCACGCTCTCCACCGACCCGATGAAATACCTCGTCCTGCCCCGCGTGCTCGCCGCCACGCTGGCGCTGCCCGTCCTCGTCGGCATCGGCGACGTGATCGGGGTGATGGGCGGCTACCTCGTCGGCGTCTACCGGCTCGACATCAACGGCGCGAACTACATCCGCAACACCGTGGACTTCCTCGAGACCATGGACGTCGTCTCCGGCCTCGTGAAGGCGGCGGCCTTCGGCTTCATCCTCGCGCTGATGGGCTGCTACCACGGCTACCATTCCGGGCGCGGCGCCCAGGGGGTGGGACGCGCCACCACCGACGCCGTCGTCTCCGCCTCGGTCCTGATCCTCGCCGCCAACTACCTCCTGACCGAGCTGTTCTTCTGATGCCCGTCCCCCGGATCGAGCTTCGCGGCGTCCGCAAGGCCTTCGGCGGCCCGGAGGTGCTCGCCGGCGTCGACCTCGCGGTGATGAAGGGCGAAAGTCTCGTCATCATCGGCGGCTCCGGCACGGGCAAGTCGGTGACGCTGAAATGCATCCTCGGCATCCTGAAGCCGGACGCGGGCGAGATCCTGATCGACGGGATCCCGGCCGGCCGCATCGACCGCCGCGCCTTCCTGCGCGACTTCGGGATGCTGTTCCAGGGCGGCGCGCTCTTCGATTCGCTTCCCGTCTGGCACAACGTCGCCTTCCGCCTGATCCACGCCCGCCAGCCCCTTTCCCGCCGCGACGCCCACGCGCTCGCGGTGGGCAAGCTCGCCCGCGTCGGCCTCGGGCCGGAGGTCGCCGACCTCTTCCCGGCCGAGCTTTCGGGCGGGATGCAGAAGCGCGTCGGCCTCGCCCGGGCGATCGCCACCGATCCGCACGTGATCTTCTTCGACGAGCCGACCTCCGGCCTCGACCCGATCATGGCCGGCGTCATCAACGACCTGATCCGCGAACTGGTGACCGAGATGGGCGCCACCGCGGTGACGATCACCCACGACATGACCACGGTGCGCACCGTCGCCGACCACGTGGCGCTGCTGCACGGCGGGGTGGTGCGCTGGGCCGGCCCGGTCGAGGCGATGGACGCCTGCGGCGACCCTTTCGTCGACCAGTTCATCCACGGCCGCGCCGACGGCCCGATCGCCGCGATCCGGTGAACCTGCTGCCGATCCCGTCTTCCGCCTGCGCCCTCATGCCGCTATCAGCCTGACATCCGCATGAAACCTGACAGACGCATCCGCATGCTCCGGAGGGAAAATTGACGATCCTCGACGACAAGCTCGAACCGATCTACGACGAGGTCATCCGGCGCAACGCCGGGGAGCCGGAGTTCCACCAGGCCGTCCGCGAGGTCTTCGAAAGCCTCGGCCGCGTGGTCGCCAAGCGGCCGGACTATCTCGAGGACGCCCTGATCGAGCGCATCTGCGAGCCCGAGCGCCAGATCATCTTCCGCGTGCCCTGGACCGACGACAAGGGCAGGGTCCAGATCAACCGCGGCTTCCGGGTGCAGTTCTCCTCGGCGATGGGCCCCTACAAGGGCGGCCTGCGGTTCCACCCGTCGGTCAACGTCGGGATCATCAAGTTCCTCGGCTTCGAGCAGACCTTCAAGAACGCGCTGACCGGCCTGCCGATCGGCGGCGGCAAGGGCGGCTCGGACTTCGACCCCAAGGGCCGCTCGGACGGCGAGGTCATGCGCTTCTGCCAGAGCTACATGACCGAGCTCCACCGCCATATCGGCGAATACACCGACGTGCCGGCGGGCGACATCGGGGTGGGCGCGCGCGAGATCGGCTACCTCTTCGGCCAGTACAAGCGCCTGACCAACAAGTTCGAGGCCGGCGTGCTGACCGGCAAGGGCCTGTTCTACGGCGGCTCGCTGGCGCGCAAGGAGGCCACGGGCTACGGCAACACCTACTTCACCGAGGCGATGTTGAAGACGATCGGCGCCAGCTTCGCCGGCAGGAAGGTCGTGGTCTCGGGCTCGGGCAACGTCGCGATCTACACCATCGAGAAGGTCGGCGAGTTCGGCGGCAAGGTCATCGCCTGCTCGGACAGCGGCGGGTATCTCGTTGACGAGAACGGCATCGACCTCGATCTGGTCAAGGAGATCAAGGAGGTCCGCCGCGGCCGCATCTCGGACTACGCCAAGGCGAAGCGCGAAGGGAACGGGGTCTATTTCGTCAAGGCCGGGGACGGCTCGATCTGGGACGTGCCCTGCGACGTGGCGATGCCCTCGGCGACACAGAACGAGCTGACCGGAAAGGACGCCAGGGCCCTGCTTCGCAACGGTGTGATCGCGGTGGGCGAGGGCGCCAACATGCCCTGCACCCCCGAGGCCATCCGGCTGTTCCAGGAGGCGAAGATCCGCTTCGCGCCGGGCAAGGCGGCCAATGCCGGCGGGGTCGCCACCTCGGCGCTCGAGATGCAGCAGAACGCCTCGCGGGACAACTGGACCTTCCAGAAGACAGAGGCGCGGCTCGCCCAGATCATGCGCGACATCCACGGCATCTGCCATGCCACCGCCGAGGAGTTCGGCGCGCCCGGCGACTACGTGATCGGCGCCAACATCGCCGGCTTCATCCGCGTCGCCGAGCCGATGCGCGCGTTCGGCGTGGTGTGAGCGGCCCGGGAGACATGACGCCGCGCCGCCCCGCATGAACCGTCGCCTCGCCTATGCCTGCGCCGCCTGCGGCGCGACCTTCGCCAAGTGGGCGGGGCGTTGCGAGTCCTGCGGGGCCTGGAACACCATCGCCGAGGAGGCGGGCGGCGCGCCGGGCCCGCAGGGGCGGCGCGCGGCGAAGGGGCGGGCGGCGGCGCTCGTCGAGCTCGCCACCGAGGAGCCGGCCCCGGCGCGGCGCGAGACCGGCATCGCCGAGCTCGACCGCGCCCTCGGCGGCGGGCTCGTCCACGCCTCGGCCGTCCTCGTCGGCGGCGACCCCGGCATCGGCAAGTCCACCCTGCTCCTCCAGGCGGCCGCGGCCGCGGCGCGCCGGGGCGCGAACGTCGTCTACGTCTCCGGCGAGGAGGCGGCGAGCCAGATCCGCATGCGCGCCGCCCGCCTCGGGCTCGGCGACGCGCCGCTCCGCCTCGCGGCGGAAACCAATCTCGGCGACATCCTCGCCGCGCTCGAGGCGGAGCGGCCCGAGATCGCGGTGATCGACTCGATCCAGACCATGTGGCTCGACCATGTCGAGAGCGCGCCGGGCTCGGTCGCCCAGGTCCGCGCCTCGGCCGACGCGCTCGTCTCCTTCGCCAAGCGGCGGGGCTGCGCGGTGATCCTCGTCGGCCACGTCACCAAGGACGGCCAGATCGCCGGGCCCCGCGTCGTCGAGCACATGGTCGACGCGGTGCTCTATTTCGAGGGCGAGCGCGGCCACCAGTTCCGCATCCTGCGCGCGGTCAAGAACCGCTTCGGCCCCTCCGACGAGATCGGCGTCTTCGAGATGACCGGGGCCGGCCTCGCCGAGGTGGCGAACCCCTCGGCCCTCTTCCTCTCCGAGCGCGAGAGCGCCGCCCCGGGCTCGGCGGTCTTCGCCGGCGTCGAGGGCACCCGGCCGCTCCTTGCCGAGGTGCAGGCCCTCGTCGCCCCCTCGCCGCTCGCCACCCCGCGCCGCTCGTCGCTCGGCTACGATCAGGGACGCCTCGCCATGATCCTCGCCGTGCTGGAGGCGCGGGCGGGCGTCGGCTTCGCCGGGCTCGACGTCTATCTCAACGTCGCCGGCGGCCTGCGCGTCACCCAGCCGGCGGCCGATCTCGCGGTCGCGGCCGCGCTCCTCTCCGCCCGGCAGGACACGGCGCT
>NZ_JAGOID010000053.1 GCF_017995835.1 Amaricoccus sp. | reverse complement strand
GCGCAGATCGACGCCGGCGCGGCCATCGTCAACGTCGCGACGGTGACGACGAAGGAAGGCCCGACGGACGAGGACGACGCCACGGTCGGGGTCGATCAGCGGCCGGGTCTCGCCATCGACAAGCGCTTCGTCGAGATCCTCGAGGACGACGGTGGCTATGGCGGCGGGGCGAACGGCAAGCTCGACAAGGCCGGCGAGGTGATCGTCTACGAGATCGAGGTCACCAACAACGGCAACGTGACGCTGACCGACGTCATCATCACCGACCCGCTGACCGGGACCAACCAGAACGTCGGCGATCTCGATCCGGGTCAGTCGAAGACGATCCAGACGACCTACACGCTCACGGCTGCGGACATCGCCAGCAACGGCACGATCGAGCCCGACAACGTCCTGCCGGGTCAGATCGACAACACCGCGACCGCCGACAGCGTCCAGACCGGCCCCGTCAGCGACAGCGAGGCGGTGCCGCTGGTGGTTCCGGCCAAGCCCGCCAAGCTCGCGATCGACAAGTCGGTCAAGAGCGTCAAGGACAAGGACGGCGACGGGCTGACCGATGCCGGCGACGTGATCACCTACCGGATCAAGGTCACCAACACCGGCAGTCAGACGCTTACCGGCGTGACGGTCGACGATCCGCGGCTCGGCGGGGTGATCGCCTCCGGGATCACGCTGGCGGTGGGCCAGAGCCGGACGTTCACCAAGAGCTATGTGATCACCCAGGAGGACGTCGACACCAACGGCAACGACTGGGACGGCAAGATCGACAATACGGCGACCGCGGACAGCAACCAGACGGACCCTGTCAGCGACAGCGCCTCGACGCCGATCGACTACAAGCCCAAGGTGACGATCGAGAAGCAGATCCTCGTCAACGGCAAGTGGCAGGACGCCGACAGCGCGCCGGGGCCGAAGCTCGCGAAGGATGCCGACCATATGGTCGACTTCCGCGTTGTCGTGAAGAACGCCGGCAACGTCACGCTGACGGGTCTGGAGGTCGTCGACGACAACGGCACGCCGGGCTACCTCGCCGACGACTTCCTCATCGATCTTCCCGAAACCCTGGGCGTCGGGAAGCAGGCGACGGCGCGCTACACCTCCTACTGGGCGGCAGGCGCGCAGAAGAACGTCGCGACCGTCGACACGGACCAGACCGGCCCGGTTTCCGATGCGGCCCACTACACCGGCAAGGGAGGGCAAGGCGGCGGCGGCGTGTGCAAGGCGTCGTTCTGGACGACGAACAAGGCGTTCTGGGACGGGAAGGTCGGCAACGAGGGGGCGAATGCGGGCAAGCCGGGGTATCCCGCCTCGGACGTTCTGAAGGCCCCGGAGAAGTTCGACTTCTTCGACACCGATGGCGACACGCTCTACTTCACCGGCGAACTGCTGCAGGGCGCCAACAAGGGCAAGCAGAACACCGTCGGCATCTCGCTCGACAAGGCCTACGATCTGATGGCCGCCGGGTCCGGCAGCGATGCCCGGCCGACCCTTGCCCGTGAGGTGATCGCCGCGACGCTGAACGGTCTCGCCGGGAACGCGACGCCCGACAGCGAACTGCAGGAGGCGGTCGACTGGCTCGTTACCCACGGCTTCGGTAAAGGGGTGCAGGACACGGACGGCTACGGCTTCGCGACCAACAGTTCGATCGGCTCCGGCAACAGCAGGTGGACGACGATCCCGTCGCTCAGCACGGAGTCCGCGGCCGATCTGCGCGCGCAGCTGGCGAGCTACAATGAAACCGGCCTCGACGACAACGTCAGGATCGCCCTCGACGCCGACGCGCTTCTGATCTGAGCGCCACGCGCGGTTGCCGATCGCCAAAGGGGGCGCCCCACGGGGCGCCCCTCTCTCTCTGTGGTGGGATGATACCGGCGAGTCTACCAGGCTACCCGGCGCAACACGGGCTAACACGCGTGATAGACAGGTTAACTACCTGATTGCACACGATAAAAACCTTAGTGGTCAAAAAGGTCCGCGAGTGTTTCATGAGCCCGCCGGCATGAGCCCATGGATAGCTCGCAGCCCGGCCCGTCGGTCGTATCCCGGATTTCGACCGTCCGCCGGCGACCGGCAATGCCCGGGCGACGGCGGCGACGGCCAGAGGTCAGCGGGCGAGGACGTTCACGAATTGCCAGGGGTCGGCCGGATCCTCGGGCTCGCCGAGCTGGGGCCAGCGGGTGCGGAGCGGGTTCCAGCTCGTGTAGGCCCCCTCGATCGGACCGAGATAGGGGCGCATGATCTCGAGGCAGCGGGCGTGGTCCATCTCGTCGGTTTCCACGATGCCGGCCTCCGGGTTTTCCAGCGCCCAGACCATGCCCGCGAGCACCGCGCTCGTCACTTGCAGGCCGGTGGCGTTCTGGAAGGGCGCGAGCTCGCGGGCGCGCTCTACCGTCAGCCGGGAGCCGTACCAGAGCGCGTTGCGGGCGTGGCCGTAGATCAGCACGCCGAGGCAGTCCTCGCCCGAGGCGATCTCGTGCTCGTCGAGGAGGCTCTCGGTTTCCTGCGCGACGCCGGTTCCGAGCATCTCGTGGAGCGAGAGCACGGCCTCGTCGCAGGGGTGGTAGGCGTAGTGGCAGGTCGGGCGGAACTCCGGGGTCTCGCCGGAGCCCACGGTGTAGTAATCCGCGATCGAGATCGCCTCGTTGTGGGTGACGAGGAAGCCGAGCTGCGGCCCCGCCACCGGCGTCCAGGTGCGTACCCGGGTGACGATGCCGGGCGTGTCGAGGAAGATGCCGGCCTTGCAGCCGGCCGCGTGGCGGCGGGCGTTGGCGGGGAAGCTGCGCTCATGGCTGCCCCATCCGAGCTCCGCCGGCTGGAAGCTCTCGGCGATGAAGCCTTCGACGGACCAGGTGTTGACGAAGGTTCCGCGCGGACGCGGCGTGCGGGCGACCTGGGTGTCGCGCTCGGCGATGTGCACGCCGCGCACGCCGAGCCGCTGCATCAGCCGCGCCCAGCCGGCGCGGTCGGCGGGCGTCCCCACGCGGAGGCCGGTATCGGCGGCGAGCTTGACCAGCGCCTCCTTGAGGAGCCACGAGACCATGCCCGGGTTGGCCCCGCAGCAGGTGACCGCCGTCGTCCCGCCGGGGTTGGCGCGAGCTTCGGCGCGAACGGCCTCGCGCAGCGCGTAATTGGTGCGCGCCGCCGGTCCAAGGCCGAGGTCGAAGTAGAAGCCCTTCCACGGTTCGGTGACGGTGTCGACGTAGAGCGCGCCTTTTTCGCGGCAGTAGGTCATGATGTCGAGCGAACCGACATCGACCGAGAGATTGACGCAGATGCCCTTGCCGCAGGCGAAGAGCGGGTCGAGCACCTCCCGGTAGTTCTCCGGGGTCAGCGCGACGGGAATGTGGCGAACGCCCCGCGCGGCGAGGAAATCCGCGCGTCGCATCGATGGCTCGATCACGTGGATGTCGTCGCGGTCGTAGGTGAAGTGCCGCTCGATCAGCGGCAGGGTTCCCCGTCCTATCGAGCCGAAGCCCACGATGACGATCGGCCCGTCGATCCGGCCGTGGTTCGGATAGCTTTCGGCCATGCCGCTCCCCCTGGTCAAACCGCGCCCGGGAGGGGCGCCCTCCTGCCCCATGCCAAACGCGACCGGCCGAGTAAAGGTCCGCCCGGAGATTGAGGCCGTTCGGGCGGTAGGCCCGGCAGGTCTAGCAGGTGGGGTCACCGCCCGCATCGGGAGCGGCGCAGCGAACGCGGGCCGTCACGTCGTGGAAATCGTAGATCGATCGGTCGTCAGGAAAGACGTACATCCGGTCGGGCAGGTCCGGCAGGTCGAGGCCGAACTCGGTCGAGAGCATCGCCCGGTAGAGGTTCACCGGCGAGAGGTCCTGGCGCATCCGGCCGTAGTCGCCGCCCGGCAGGCGGATCGCGTTCATGATGCCGAACTTCACCCGCAACTCGTCGGGCGTGGCGTCCTGCCACGGGATCCGCATGTCGCGCGCGGGGATCGGCCCTTCGTCGGCATGGATCAGAATCACCGCTTCCGGCCGGCCGGGCGCGAGCAGCGCCACCGTCACGTCGCGGATGATGGCGGCGGCGTACTGCGCCTGTTCGCCGTGGGCCTGCCGCTCGCTGCGCATCTCGGCCTCGGGCCGGCTCAGGCAGTCGCCGTCGGGGGTGAAGGGATACGGCCCGTGCGGCACGAGGATATGGGCGAAGACGTAGAGCGGCCGGTCGTCGCGGCGGAGCGCCTTGATCTCCTCGATCTGGCGCGCGACGCGCTGGCACTGGCCGTTGTCCCATCGCAGCATCATCTGCGCGCGGCTGCCCGGCAACAGGTGGACGAGCGGCAGCACGATCGAGCGCCGCAGCCAGGTCATGTTGAACTCGCTGAGCCCCAGCGGCCGGTTCACCTCGGCGTTCGGATTGTCATAGGTGCCGACCCACCACGACCCGTATTGCCGCTGGTCATAGCCGAGGCCGCGCAGGTAGCGGCCGACGAGGCTGTCGTCCATCATGGCGAAGATCGGCCGCCAGTCGGCTCCGGAGACGCGCGGATCCGCCGCGAGCGCGTCGAGATAGCGCATGTTGAAGGTCGAGGCGAGCGAGTGCCCGGTGCTGACGTAGTTGGCGAAGCTGTCGCGCGCCACGTAGAAGCCCTGGCCCTCGAGGAAGTCGCCGGCGGTGTCGGCGACCCCGAAATACGAGGCCAGCGTCTCCTCCGAGCCGTAGCGGTCGAAGACGAAGTCGTAGATGTCCGGCAGGTCGCCCGCCGGCTTCGGGGCGGTCGCGAGGGCCGGTTCCTCGGCGAAGGCTTGCGCGGCGTCCCAGGCCTCGCGCGAGCCCCGGTGGCGCCATTCGAATCCCGCCGCCCGCCAGGCAGGCATGAGCAGCATCGCCGCGGCGGTGCAGACGACGATGACGTGGGCGACATCCTGCCAGCCGCGCACGCCCCGCAGGGCGAGCGTCAGCACGACCATGATCGCCAGCGCGAACGGCAGGACACGCAGATGGGTGTAGTCGCCGCCGATCGCGTCGTT
Organism: Amaricoccus sp.; assembly: GCF_017995835.1. Taxonomy (GTDB): domain Bacteria; phylum Pseudomonadota; class Alphaproteobacteria; order Rhodobacterales; family Rhodobacteraceae; genus Amaricoccus. The sequence continues at coordinate 17,660 of NZ_JAGOID010000053.1, read as the reverse complement.
CAGATGTCGGAAGATCTCGAGGTAGTGGAGCGAGCCCGCCGTCCAGACGCAGGCGATCAGCGCCGCGCCGGCGTCGGCCCGGCCGCGCAGGCGGACGACGAGCAGCCAGACGAGCAGAGAGAAGGCGATCGCGCCGGCGAAGGCGGGCGCCGCGTCGGACCACGAGGCCTGGTGCAGGTTGCGCGACAGCGGATCGAGCACCGAGGCCGCCGCAAGCGCCACGGCGGCGGCGGGCCAGACCCGGGCGGTGGCGGTCGTGGGGGCTGCACTGGCGGGGGGCATCGGCACGTCTCCATCGGCGGCGGCCCGCTCGGGGCCGTTACGAACTTGATGGCAGAAAAGCGGCGGCTATGTGAAGGTACCGTGACGCCGCCGGCGCTCTCGTCCGCCCGCGGCCGGGGAAAGTAAGGAGCCACGACATGCGACGACCCGCCTATCTCGCCCTTGTTCCGGCAGCGCTTCTCGCGGGGACCGCACCCGCCTACGCCTATCTCGACCCCGGCACGGGCAGCATGATCCTGCAGGCGTTGCTCGGCGGGGCGGCGGGCGTGGCGATCGCCGGCAAGCTCTACTGGCGGCGCTTCATGGTGATGATCGGCATGCGCCGTGACGACGCGCCTCCCGCCGAGCAGGGCAAGCCCCGGGCCGATCCGTGAAGGCTGCCGCCGAGGCGGAAGCCCTGCCGGTCGCGACCTCGTCCCCGCTCCAGCGCGAGCCGGGATCCTTCCGCGACCGCAACGGCCGGGTGCACTACCAGGACGGGCGCGTGCTGCGGACGCTTGGTCCGAGGGCGAGCGAAAACTGGCAAAGGCTTCAGGAAACGGCGTTCTTCCGCCGCTGCGTCGAGGCGGGAAGCATCGTCGCCACCACGGATCTGGGCCCCCAGCCGGACGGGGGCGGCCTGCTCGAGCACGAGCGCATTCCGTTCGTGTCCTATCCCTACGAATGGCCGTTCGGGATGCTGAAGGACGCGGCGCTGCTGCATCTCGACCTGATGCGCGACGCGCTCGCCGAGGGATTCGTCCTCAAGGACGCCACCCCCTACAACGTGCAGTGGCAGGGCGCGCGACCCGTCTTCATCGACATCCCCTCGTTCGAGCCGCTGCCGCCGGGCGCGCCCTGGGCCGGCTATCGGCAGTTCTGCGAGCTGATGCTCTATCCGCTGATGCTCCAGGCCTACCGCGGCGTCGACTTTCGCCCGCTGCTGCGCGGCCGGATCGACGGCATCCCGGCGGGCGAGATGCGGCGGATGCTGTCGGCGCGCGACCTTCTCCGTCGCGGCGTCCTGCTCCATGTCGTCGCGCAGAGCCTCTTGCAGCGCCGCTACGCCGGCAGCGGCCGGGACGTGCGCGGCGCGCTGACGGAGGCGGGGTTCGACAAGTCGCTCATCGAGCGCAACGTGGCGAAGCTGCGCCGCCTCGTCGCGGGACTGCGGCCTCCCGATCTCCCGACGGAGTGGGGCGACTACGAGAAGACCCACAGCTACGACGCGGCGGAGCACGCGGCCAAGGCCGATTTCGTGGAGCGCGCGGCGGCGCGCCGGCGCTGGCGGCTGGTCTGGGACATCGGCTGCAACACCGGCGCCTTCTCGCGCCTCGTCGAGCCCCGCGCCGATTGCGTGGTGGCGATGGACGCCGACTGGCTGGCGATCGAGAGGCTCTATGCGCGCGAGCGCGCGGACGGGTCGGGGCGGCGCATCCTGCCGCTCGTCGTCAATCTCGCCGACGCCTCCCCGTCCCAGGGCTGGCGCGGGGCCGAGCGGCGCGACCTCGCCGGGCGCGGCAAGCCCGACCTCGTCCTCTGCCTCGCGCTCGTCCATCACGTCGTCATCACCGCGAACATTCCGCTCGCCGATTTCGTCGACTGGCTGGCCGGGCTCGGGGCGTCGGTGGTGATCGAGTTCGTCTCGCGCGAGGACGAGATGGTGCAAGCGCTCCTCGCCAACCGCGAGGACCAGTACGACGACTACCACCCGGACACGTTCCGCTCGCTGATGGCCGAGCGGTTCCGCATCCGTGAGGAGCGGCCGCTGAAGGGCGGCAAGCGGTTCATCCTGCTGGCCGAGCCGCACTGAAGACCGAGACGGCCCGCGCTTCGCAGCGCGGGCCGTCGTGATTGTTCTGCCTTGGCGTTCGGGCCCTTGGCGTCAGTTCTTCGCGTAGTACTCGACGACGAGGTTCGGCTCCATCATCACCGCATAGGGCACGTCCGAGAGGCTCGGGGCGCGGACGAACTCGGCGGTGAGCTTGGAATGGTCGACCGAGATGTACTCCGGCACGTCGCGCTCGGGCGAGCCGATCGCCTCGAGCACGATCGCGAGCTGGCGCGAGCGCTCGCGCACCTGCACGACGTCGCCCGGCTTCACCTGGTAGGAGGCGATGTTGACGCGCTTGCCGTTCACGGTGACGTGGCCGTGGTTCACGAATTGGCGGGCGGAGAAGATCGTCGGCACGAACTTGGCGCGATAGACGATGGCGTCGAGCCGGCGCTCGAGGAGGCCGATCAGGTTCTCGCCGGTGTCGCCGCGGATCCGCTCGGCCTCGGCGTAGATGCGGCGGAACTGCTTTTCGGTCAGGTCGCCGTAATAGCCCTTCAGCTTCTGCTTGGCGCGGAGCTGGGTGCCGAAGTCCGAGAGCTTCGACTTGCGGCGTTGACCGTGCTGGCCCGGGCCGTATTCACGCTTGTTTACCGGGGACTTCGGACGGCCCCAGATGTTCTCGCCCATGCGGCGATCGATCTTGTACTTCGCAGAGGTGCGCTTGGTCACCTGCGGTCTCCTTTATCGCGTCCAACATCGCCGGCGCCCTCCTTTGCCCGGGTCGCCCCGGGCCGACAGGATCCCCCTTGCGGGGGCCACGGACGCCACAACCCCGCCCCAACCGGACGGAGAGCCGGCCTTATAGCCGCGCAGCGGCGGGAGTCAATGAGACGCGAAGCGACTCTGACGCAAGCTCTGACGCCTGCCGACGTTGCGTTCCGGCTGGAAAGGGAGCAGGTTCGGGGTTCCCGGGGCGTTCTTGGGTATAGATGTCAGGCTCCCCGGTGAGTTGGGAGGGTGACGCATGCGCATTCACGAGATCGCCGGCGCGGCGATGGTGTCGGCGCTGGTCCTGGCGGGTTCTGCCGGAGCCGAGGAGCAGATCCTGAAGTTCCGTCTGGTGACCACGGATCGTGACTCGGTCGAGCACGACGTGGCGAACGTGCCCGGGCGCTATGTCGCGGCGCACGAGTCGGTAGGGGTCGCGGTGTTCGAGGACGGCCGCATCGCCCACAAGAGCTTCGTCTATACCGAGAATGGAACCGAAGACGCCGGCGAAGCCGTCGGATACAGCACGTACACCTTTGAGAACGGTGACGCGCTGACCGCAAAGTTCGTCTCCACGTGGGGCGCCGATGGATTCAAGGGAACCTACGAGGTCCTCTCCGGCGCCGGCGAATTCGAAGGGGCCACCGGAACCGGGACGTTCGGGAAGGTTGACGTGCCCTGGAGGGACATGTCCGCCTACGAGGGGTCGTTTACGCTCGAAGTCCCTGGCGCCTGAAGCCGTCGCGATCGAACCCGCCCGGGGCCTCGGCGGGCGGCGGCATTGTTCGCCTGTTCTTCGATAGCGCGGCGCTGATCGGCGGGTGCGCGGGGCCGTCGGCCGCTACGGCCGATCATGCCGGGCCGCGGGCAGTTTGCGCTCGCCAAGCCCGCCGCGCGGCGCTACGCACGGGGGGCGCCGGGCGCCCCGCGCCGGTTCGGAGGAGCAGCTGCCGTGTCGCGCGGGCCCACGTTCACCACCGGCTCGACCATGCGCCACGTGTCGGTCATGACCCTGACCAGCGCGATCGGCCTGACCTTCATGTTCCTGATCGACGCGGCGACGCTGTTCTGGGTGTCGCGCCTCGGGGACGAGCGGCTGGTCGCGGCGCTCGGCTTCGCCTGGACCGTGACCTTCTTCATCATCAGCACCGGCATCGGGCTCGCCATCGCCGCGACCGCGCTGGTCAGCCGGGCGCTCGGCGCCGGCGACGCGCCGGGCGCCCGCAAGACCGCGTCGGCGGCGCTCGTCATCACCCTCGCCGTGCAGGCCGCGATGGCGCTGGCGGTGGTCCTTCTGCGCGACCCGTTGCTCGCGCTCGCCGGAGCCGAGGGCGAGACGGCGGCGCTGGCCAGCCGCTTCCTGCTCGTCACCACGCCGGCCGCGCCGATCATGGCGATGGGGATGGTGGGATCGGCGGCGTTGCGGGCCGCTGGCGACGCCTGGCGCTCGATGTCGGTCACGCTGGCGGCGGGGATGCTCGCCATGGTGCTCGACCCGGTGTTCATCATCCTGCTCGACTTCGGACTCGAGGGCGCGGCCTGGGTGATGGTGCTCGCCCGCGGCAGCTCCGGCGCGCTGGCGGTCTGGTACCTGTGGCGCGTGCACAATCTGCTCGCCCCGGTCAGCCTGCGCGGGATCGTCGATCAGGCGCGCGCCTTCTTCGCCATCGCCGCGCCGGCAAGCCTCACCCAGCTCTCCGCGCCGTTCGGCAACGCCGTGGTCACCACGCTGATCGCCGCCCACGGCGTCGGCGCGGTCGCCGGCTGGGCCGTGGTCACCCGCATGACGGTGCTCGCCTTTGGCGGCATCTTCGCGCTCTCCGGCGCGATCGGCGGCATCCTCGGCCAGAACTACGGCGCCGGGCTGCTGCCGCGGGTGCGCCGTGCCTACCGCGACGCGCTCGTCTTCTGCGCGGCCTATACCGGCGCGACCTGGCTGCTCCTCTACCTCGTGCGCGAGCCGGTCATCGCGGTGTTCCGGCTCGGTCCCGAGGGCGCGGAGGTATACCACGCCTTCGTCGGGCTCGCGGCCGGTGGCTTCATCTTCGCCGGCGCGCTCTTCGTCGCCAACGCCGCGTTCAACACGCTCGGCCGGCCGCTCTGGTCCACCGCGTTCAACTGGACGCGAGACGGGCTGGCGATGTGGCCGCTCGCCTGGTCGCTGTCGCGGGTTCTGGGCGCGCCCGGGGTGATCTATGGCCAGGCGCTCGCCGGGGTCGTGGTGGGGGCGGCGGCGGCCTGGGTGGGCTGGCGCTTCGTCTCGACCCTCCGCCCGCGGGTTCCCGGCGCCGATCCCGGGAGCGCCGACTTGGAAACGGCGGCGGCGGGCTTACATCAGGCCTGACCCCCAGCATGCGAAAGGCAGACGCTCATGTTCAGCCTGTTCAAGAATGCCGCGATGCCGGCCCCCGGCGCCGCGCTGCCCGGCCGTCCGGAGCCGATCCCGACTGCCCGAACGCATTTCGTCAGCGACCGTCCGTTGAAGGGGCCGCACCCGGAGGGCATGGCGCAGGCCATGTTCGGCATGGGCTGCTTCTGGGGCGTCGAGCGGATGTTCTGGAAGCTGCCCGGGGTCTGGGTGACCGCCGCGGGTTATGCCGGTGGGCAGACGCCGAACCCGACCTACCAGGAGGTCTGCTCCGGCGGCACCGGCCATAACGAGGTCGTCTTCGTCACCTTCGACCCGGCGCAGATCAGCTACGAGACCCTGCTCCGGACGTTCTGGGAGGGTCACGACCCGACCCAGGGCATGCGGCAGGGCAACGACCATGGCACGCAGTACCGCTCCGGCATCTACGTCTTCGGCGAAGGCCAGCGTGCGGCGGCCGAGGCGTCGAAGGCCGAGTACGAGGCGCAGCTGCGCAAGGCGGGTTTCGGGCCGGTCACCACCGAGATCGTCGATGCGCCGCCGTTCTACCATGCCGAGGACTACCATCAGCAGTACCTGGCCAAGAACCCGGGCGGCTATTGCGGGATCGGCGGCACCGGCGTCGCCTGCCCGATCGGCGTCGGCGCTTGACCGTCCGCCTGCCTCTCCATAGTCAGAGGCCCGGGCCGGGTTTCCAGCGGAGGGGCGGGTGGCGCTCTATCACGTCCTGACGGCGCTCGCCGGGGAGCGGGCCGCCGAGGCGCTGGCCGAGGCGCTGGAGGCGCTCGACCCGGTGGCGACCGAGGTCCGCGACCATGACGACGACAGCGGCCTCTGGGACGTGGGCGCGCACTTCGCCGCACCGCCGGACGCCGCCGGCCTCGCGCTGCTCGCCAACCTGCACGGCGCGCCGGATTTCGCGGTCACGCGGGTCGAGGATCGCGACTGGGTCGCGCAGGTGCGCGCGGAGCTGACCCCGGTCGATGCCGGGCGCTTCGTGGTGTTCGGGGGGCACGACCGGGAGCGCATCCCGGTCAACCGCATCGGACTCGAGATCGAGGCGGCGCAGGCATTCGGCACCGGCCACCATGCCACGACCCAAGGCTGCCTGATCGCGCTCGACCGGCTGGCCCGGCGCGGCTTCGCGCCGCGGAGCGTCGCCGACATCGGCGGCGGCACCGGCGTGCTTGCGATGGCGGCGGTTTCCGCCTGGCGCGCGACGGCGATTGCGGGCGACATCGACCCGCTCGCGACCACGACGGCGTGCGAGAACGTCGCGGCCAACGGCTTCCGGCTGGGGATCGGCTGCGTCACGGCGGCGGGCTTTCGCCACACGCGGCTGCGCCGGCGCTATGACCTCGTCTGCGCCAACATCCTCGCGGCGCCGCTCAGGGCGCTCGCGCCGCAGATGGCCGCGCATCAGCCCCCGGGCGGCGTGGCCGTCCTGTCAGGGCTGCTTGCGCGGCAGGCCGCGGGCGTTCTCGCGGTCTATCGGGGCTGGGGATACCGGCGGATCGACCGGATCCCGATCCAGGACTGGACGACCCTCGTTCTGCGTCGCGGCTGAGGCTCAGCGAACGGCGCTCTCGCGAGCCAGATCGCCGGCGAGCGTCGGAATGTCGCCGCGATGCAGGCCGATGTCGCGGAGCTGCTGGTCGGACAGGTTCGACAGCGCCCGCATCGTCGCGTTGACGCTGCGCCGTGTCGTGAAGGCGTCGATGGCGCGCTCGATGAGCGAGATGACGCGAAAGGCGGAGACCGACCCGAGCGGGGCCGAGCGATTGTAGTCGATGACGGACATGGGTTCGGGCTTTCGGAGTTCTGCGGCGCCTGTTTTGTGATCGCCGCTGCCGCCAAGTTAGGCATTCCGGGAACCCCGGACAATCGCCATTCCCGAATGTCCGCCATGCGCCGGGTGCAGGGCGACAGGTTTGGCTTGGCGGATGTTCGTGCTTCGTGCTAGTCCTTGCCGGGACAAGGCCCGGAACGGGTGCGAGCAGGAACAGCGACGGGACATGCGTGTCATCGGGATCGACCCGGGCTTGCGCCGCACGGGCTGGGGTGTCGTCGACGTAACGGGCGTCTGCCTCGTCCATGTCGGCAACGGCACCTGCCTCTCCGAGGGCGACGACCTCGCCGCCCGCCTTTGCAGCCTCCATGCCCAGCTCGCGGCCGTCCTCGCCCGCTTCCGTCCTGACGCCGCCGCTGTCGAGCAGACCTTCGTCAACAAGGACGCCGCCGGCACGCTGAAGCTCGGCCAGGCCCGCGGCGTTGCGCTGCTCGCCCCCGCCCAGGCCGGCGTGCCGGTCGCGGAGTACGCCCCCAACGCGGTCAAGAAGGCGATCGTGGGCGTCGGCCACGCCGACAAGGTCCAGGTCCAGCACATGGTCCGCCTGCAACTCCCCGGCGTCGCGCTCGCCGGCCCCGACGCCGCCGACGCGCTCGCCATCGCGCTCTGTCACGCCCATCACGCCCGCTTCGGCGGCAGGCTCGACGCCGCCATCGCCCGGGCGGTCGCGCGATGATCGGCAAGCTGACCGGCCGGCTCGACTACCGCGCCCTCGACCACGTTCTGATCGACGTGGGCGGCGTCGGCTATCTCGTCTACTGCTCCGACCGCACGCTCGCCCGGATGCCGCCGCCCGGCGGCCCGGTCGCGCTCTACACCGAGCTTCTCGTCCGCGAGGATCTGCTCCAGCTCTTCGGCTTCCTCACGCTGGCCGAACGCGAATGGCACCGCCTCCTCGTCTCGGTGCAGGGGGTGGGAGCCAAGGCCGCGCTCTCCGTCCTCGGCGCCCTCGGCGCCGATGGCCTCTCCCGCGCGCTCGCCCTCGGCGACGCCGCCGCGATCAAGGCCGCCCCCGGCGTCGGCCCGAAGCTCGCCCAGCGGATCGTCCTCGAGCTGAAGGCGAAGTCGCCGGGCGTCATCGCCCTCGGCGCCGCCGGCGCCCGTGCGCCCTCCACGCCCGCGCCCGAGCCCGGCGCTCCGGCTCTTGTGGCGCCGCCGGCGCCCGACGAGGCCAGCGCCGTCGCCACGGCCGAGGCGCTCTCGGCCCTCGTCAACCTCGGCTACGCCCCGGGCGAGGCCGCCGCCGCCGTCGCCGAGGTCGCCGCCGAAGGCCCGACCGAGACCCCGACCCTCATCCGCGCGGCGCTGAAGCGCCTCGCGCCGAAGGCGTAGCGCCATAATGGCCGATCCGGATCCGACGGTGCGCCCCGACCCGCTCCCCGAGGACGCCGACCGCGCGCTGCGTCCGCAGACGCTGGCCGAGTTCATCGGCCAGAAGGCCGCGCGCGCCAATCTCGCCGTCTTCATCGAGAGCGCGCGGCGCCGCGGCGAGGCGATGGACCATACGCTGTTCTATGGGCCCCCGGGCCTCGGCAAGACCACGCTCGCCCAGATCATGGCGCGCGAGCTCGGGGTGAACTTCCGCATGACCTCCGGGCCGGTGCTGGCCCGCGCCGGCGATCTCGCCGCTATCCTGACCAACCTCGACGCCCGCGACGTGCTCTTCATCGACGAGATCCACCGCATGAGCCCGGCGGTGGAGGAGATCCTCTACCCCGCGCTCGAGGATTTTCAGCTCGACCTCGTCATCGGCGAGGGTCCGGCGGCCCGCACCGTGCGCATCGAGCTTCAACCCTTTACGCTCGTCGGCGCGACGACCCGTCTCGGCCTCCTGACCACGCCGCTCCGCGACCGCTTCGGCATCCCGACCCGGCTCGAATTCTATGACGTCGACGAACTCGTGGCGATCGTCACCCGCGCCGCGCGCCTGCTCAAGGCCGACGCCACCCCCGACGGCGCCCGCGAGATCGCCCGCCGCGCCCGCGGCACCCCGCGCATCGCCGGCCGCCTGCTGCGCCGTGTCGTCGACTTCGCCATCGTCGAGGGCGAGGGCAGGGTGACACGCGAGATCGCCGACGTGGCGCTGATCCGGCTCGGGGTCGACGACCTCGGCCTCGACGGCGCCGACCGGCGCTATCTCTCGGTGATCGCCGAGAACTACGGCGGCGGCCCGGTCGGCGTCGAGACCCTCGCCGCCGCCCTCTCCGAGGCGCGCGACGCGATCGAGGAGGTGATCGAGCCCTTCCTCCTGCAACAGGGCCTGATCCAGCGCACCCCGCGGGGTCGGATGCTGGCGTCGCGGGCCTGGCGACACCTCGGGCTCGCCGAGCCGCGGCCCGCCGCCGCCGCGCCGCGCGCGCCGGATCTCTTCGACGAGGGTTGAGCGCCGCCGACGGCGGGTGCCGGTCAGCCGGCTGCGGCGGTGCGGACGGGGGCCTCGGAGAGCAGCTTTCTCAGGTCGAGCGGCGCGTTGACCATGCGCAGTCCCCCCGTCTCGTCGCGTGGCCACTCCGCCTCGGGGCGGTCGTGGTAGAGTTCGACGCCGTTGCCGTCGGGGTCGCGCAGGTAGATTGCCTCCGACACGCCATGATCGGCCGCGCCGTCGATCGGGATGCCGGCCTCGACCACGCGGCGAAGCGCGTCGGCGAGTTCCGTACGGTTCGGATACAGGAAGGCGGTGTGGTAGAGGCCGGTATGGCCGGCCGGCGCCGGCGTGCCGCCCTTGCTCTCCCAGGTGTTGAGGCCGATATGGTGGTGGTATCCGCCGGCCGACAGGAACGCCGCCTGCTGGCCGTAGCGCTGGGTCAGTTCGAAGCCGAGGACGCCGGAATAGAAGGCGATCGCGCGGTCGAGATCCGAGACCTTGAGATGGACATGGCCGATGCGGGTGGCGGGGGCGACCGGAACCGCGGGCTGGGGGTTGGACATTGGCGACGCCTGTCTCTCTTTCGTTGACATGCCCAGTATAATGCGTCCGGCGTCGCGAAGTTACGTGCCAATGTGGAAACGATCGGTTTCGACATGCGCGAGGTGACGGTCGAGCGGATCGGCCTGCGCGGCGACGGGCTCGCCGCGGGCGGGTTGCGCGTCCCCTTGGCGCTGCCCGGCGAGATGGTCCGCGGTCCTGTCGAGGACGGCCTGTTGGCCCCCGCGGAGATTCTCGTCGCCTCGCCCGACCGCGTGCCGCCGCCCTGTCCGCATTTCGGCGTCTGCGGGGGTTGCACCTTGCAGCATGCCTCGGACGGACTGCTCGCGGCGTGGAAGCGCGAGGCCGTGGTCCGGGCGCTGGCGGCGCAGGGAGTGGAGGCCGACGTCGGCCCGACCCGGGTCTCGCCGCCGCGCTCGCGGCGGCGCGCGGTCCTTGCAGCGCGGCGCACCCGCAAGACCGCGACGGTCGGGTTTCACGGTCGGCGTTCGACGGCCATCGTCGACGTTCCGGGCTGCCTGCTGTTGCGCCCGGAGCTTCTCGCCGCGCGGCAGGCGCTGGCGGAACTGGCGCGGGCCGGGGCGTCGCGCTCGGGCGAGCTGCGCTGCACGGTGACGGTCTCGGAGGGCGGGCTCGACGTCGACGTGTCCGGCGGCAAGCCGGCGGACGCGGGCCTGCGGCGCGAACTGGTCGCGGTCGCCGAGAGGGCCGGGTTCGCGCGGCTGGCCTGGGACGGCGAGACGGTCGCGGCGCTGCGGCCCGCGGTCCAGCGTTTCGGGCGGGCGCGGGTGGTTCCACCGCCGGGGGCGTTCCTGCAAGCCACGGCCGAGGGGGAGGCGGCGCTGGTCGCCGCGGTGCGGGCCGGGGTCGGGACGGCGCGGCGGGTGGTCGATCTCTTTGCGGGATGCGGGACCTTCACGCTGCCCCTGTCGGAGCGGGCCGAGGTTCACGCCGTGGAGGGCGAGGCGGCGATGCTGGCGGCACTCGACGCCGGCTGGCGCGCGGCCGGCGGGCTGCGACGGGTGGGCACGGAGGCGCGCGATCTCTACCGGCGGCCGCTGCTGCCGGGTGAATTCGCGCGGTTCGACGCGGCCGTGATCGATCCGCCGCGCGCCGGGGCGGAGGCGCAGGTGCGGGCGCTCGCGGCGTCGAAGATCGCGACGGTGGCGGCCGTGTCGTGCAACCCGGTCACCTTTGCGCGCGATGCGGCGATCCTGATCTCCGCGGGATTCCGTCTCGGACCGGTCGCGGTGGTCGATCAGTTCCGCTGGTCGGGACACGTGGAGCTGGTCGGTCGCTTCGCGCGATAGAGCGTGGCAAGCGGCTGAAAAGGCGCGGTTTTATGCGGCTGGAATGTAGCTGGAATCGCGCTGGAATCCGGCTTGCCACTTTTTCAGGATTTCGAAACGTCGCGGCGGAGACCTGCCTGGCCGGGTGTGGCGCCGGCGTGACCGATGGGGCCGCGGATTCCTCCGGTCTGGCCACGGTCGAGCAGCAGGTGGTCAAGGATCACGCAGGCGAGCATCGCTTCGCCCACCGGGACGGCGCGGATGCCGACGCAAGGATCGTGGCGGCCCTTGGTGACGATCTCGGTCTCCGCGCCCGTCAGGTCGATGGTGCGGCGGGGGGTTAGGATCGACGAGGTCGGCTTGACGGAGAAGCGCGCGACGACGTCCTGGCCGGTCGAGATGCCGCCGAGGATGCCGCCCGCGTGGTTCGAGGAAAAGCGCGGGGTCCCGTCGTTGCCCATGAAGATCTCGTCGGCGTTCTCGACGCCGGTCAGGGCGGCGGCGGCCATGCCGGCGCCGATCTCGACGCCCTTGACCGCGTTGATCGTCATCAGCGCCATGGCGATGTCGCTGTCGAGCTTGGCGTAGATCGGCGCGCCGAGGCCGGGCGGGACGCCCTCGGCGACGAGTTCGACGATGGCGCCGACGGAGTTGCCGGACTTGCGCAGACCGTCGAGACAGGCGGCCCAGTCCTCGGCCGCGCGGGCGTCGGGGCACCAGAACGGGTTGCGCGGAACCTCGTCCCAGTCCCAGGCGGCGCGGTCTATGGGGCGGTCGCCGATCTGGACGAGCGCGCCGCGGATGCGCAGGCCGGGCGCCAGCGCGGCGAGGACGGCGCGGGCGACGCCGCCGGCGGCCACGCGGGCGGCGGTCTCGCGCGCCGAGGAGCGGCCGCCGCCGCGGTAGTCGCGCAGGCCGTATTTCAGGTGATAGGTGATGTCAGCATGGCCGGGGCGGAACTTCGCGGCGATCTCGCCATAGTCCTTTGATCGCTGGTCGGTGTTGCGGATCAGGAGCGAGATCGGCGCGCCGGTGGTGCGGCCTTCGAAGACGCCGGACAGGATCTCGACCTGGTCGGGTTCCTGGCGCTGGGTGGTGAAGCGGCTCTGCCCGGGGCGGCGGGCGTCGAGCCAGGGCTGGATGTCGGATTCAGTGAGCGCGACGCCGGGCGGGCAGCCATCGACGACGCAGCCGAGCGCGGGCCCGTGGCTCTCGCCCCAGGTGGCGACGCGGAACAGGTGGCCGAAGCTGTTGAACATGCGCGCCTCCGTCGCGGAGGCCCCACCTATCCCGGGTCGCCCGCCGAGGTAAAGCCGCTGCGTTGGGTCAGCGTCGCCAGACGCCGAGGGCGCGGAGCTCGCTCGAGGAGAGGTCGAGCATCCGGCCGGTCAGCAGGCACCAGGCGGGCGGTTGGGCGAAGGGCAGGGCGCGCGCCCGCGAGGCCGGCAGACGCCAGCGCGCGAAGCGGCAGGCGGCCGGGGACAGGCCGGCGCGGAGCTGGTCGCCGGGGCGCGCCAGCACGCCGACCGGAACGAGGCTCATGATCTCCTGCCAGCGGCCCCAGCGGTGGAAGGTCGCGAGGTTGTCCGCGCCCATCAGCCAGACGAAGCGGACGCCCGGATACCGCCGGCGCAGGGCGGCGAGCGTGTCGGCGGTGGCGCGGGTGCCGAGGCGGGCCTCGAGGTCGGTCACCTCGACCCGGGGCCGGCGCATGATCGCGCGGGCGGCCGCGAGGCGACGGCCGAGATCGGCGGGGGCGTCGGGCTTGATCGGGTTGCCGGGGCTCACCAGCCACCAGACCCGGTCGAGGCCGAAGCCCTTCATCGCCCATTTCGTTACGTGGACGTGGCCGGCATGGGGCGGATCGAACGAGCCCCCGAAGAGCCCCACGCGCATCCCGGGCCGGGCGAGCGGAAATCCTGCCACGCGCGTTGTCCTCGTCCTGCCCTGTCCAGCCGCCTGTCGTCAGCCCTCCGCCGCGCCGGAGCGGGAGGCGAGGCGCTTTGCCCGTTCGCGCAGGGACTGGAAGACGACGTATAGGGCGGGGATGACGAAGATGCCGATCACCGCGGCGGCGAGCATTCCGCCGGCGACGGCGGCGCCGACGGCGCGGCGGGACAGCTCGGCGGCGCCCTCGGCGCGGACGAGCGGGATCAGGCCGGCGATGAAGGCGAAGCTCGTCATCATCACCGCCCGGAAGCGCAGCCGCGCGGCGTGGGTGGCGGCGTCGACGATCGGCTCGCCCTTCTCGCGCAGATCCTTGGCGAACTCGACGATCAGGATCGCGTTCTTGGCGGCGAGCGCGATCAGCACGACGAGGCCGATCTGGGCGTAGATGTCGAAGGAGAGGCCGGTGAGCAGCAGCGCCGCGAAGGCGCCGGCGACGCCGACCGCGACGGAGAGGAGCACGGGGACCGGGATCGTCCAGCTCTCGTAGAGGCCGACGAGGAAGAGGTAGGCGAAGAGCAGCGCCAGCGCGAGGATGGCGGTGGTCTGGCCCGACGCCGCGAGCTCCTGGAGCGCGGTGCCCGACCATTCGAAGTCGTAGCCGGGGGGCAGCGTCGCGCGCGAGATCTCGGCCATCGCCGCGAGCGCCGTGCCCGAGGAGATGCCCGGCGCCGGGCCGCCCTGGAGTGTCACCGCGCGGACGTTGTTGAAGCGGACGATCGAGTCCGGCCCGACGTCGAGCCGGGCCGCGGCGACGGCGGCGACCGGGACCATCTCGCCGCTGGCGTTGCGCACGTTGATGCGGCCGATGTCGGGGAGGTCGAAGCGGTCGCTCTGCTGCCCCTGGAGCGTCACGCGCCAGGCGCGGCCGAAGATGTTGAAGTCGTTGACGTAGACCGCGCCGAGCACCCCCGAGAGCGCGCTGAACAGGTCGGAGACCGGCACGCCGAGGCTCTGGAGCCTGTCGCGGTCGATGTCGAGAAAGACCCGCGGCGCGTTGGCGGCATAGGTGGTGAAGACGTTGGCGAGCCTCGGGTCCTGGTTCGCGGCGATCATCAGCCCGCCGGCGGTGGCGGCGAGTTCCACCGCCTCGCGGCCCTGGCGGTCAACGAGCTGGTACTCGAAGCCCGAGCCGGTCCCGAGGCCGATGATCGGCGGCAGGTTGAAGGCGATGACCAGCGCCTCACGCACGCCGGCGCCGATCTGGTTCGCCCGCATGATGGCGCTCTGGATGTCGAGGCCGGGCCCGGTGCGTTCGGAGAAGGGCGCCATGCGCAGGATCAGCGCGCCGGCGGAGGACTTCGCCATGCCGTCGAGCATGCTGAAACCGCCGATCGTTACGACCGACTTGACCCCGGGAATCGTGGCCATCGCGGTCTCGATCTCGCGCATCACCGCGTCCGTGCGGTTGGCCGAGGCCCCCGTGGGCAGGCGGACCTCGGCCATGAAGGCGCCCTGGTCCTCGGCGGGCAGGAAGCCCGACGGCACGCGGCCCGCGAACCAGCCGGCCGCGACGAAGGCGGCCGCGAGCGCAACCAGCCCGAGAACGGCGCGCCGCGCGATCGCCCCGGCGATACGGGCGTAGCCGTCGCGGGCGCCGTCGATGCGGCGCGAGATCCAGCCCATGATCCCGCGGGGAGGCCCGTGGTGCTTCTTGAGCACGATGGCGCAGAGGGCCGGCGAGAGCGTCAGCGCATTGATCGCCGAGATCACCATCGAGACCGAGACCGCGACGGCGAACTGCTGGAAGAGCTGGCCGGAAATGCCGGGGATGAAGGCGACCGGGACGAACACCGAGAGCAGGACGAGGGTGATGGCGACGATCGCGCCGGTGATCTCGCGCATGGCGACGCTCGCCGCCTCGGCGGCGCTCATCTCGGGGTTCTCGGACATCACCCGCTCGACGTTCTCGACGACGACGATCGCGTCGTCGACGACGATGCCGATGGCGAGAACGAGCGCCAGCAGCGACACGGTGTTGAGCGAGAAGCCGAGCATCGCCATGGCGGCGAAGACGCCGATGAGCGCGACGGGCACGGCGATGATCGGGATCAGCGTGGCGCGTAGGCTGCCGAGGAAGACGAAGACGACGATCGCGACGAGGACGAATGCCTCGATCAGCGTCTTGACCACCTCGTGCACGCTGTCGGAGACGAATTCCGACGTGTCGTAGGTGACGTCGTAGACGACGCCCTGGGGCATGGTCTCGGCGGCGTCCGCGAGCACCTGCTTGACGCCGGCGGCCGCGGCCAGCGCGTTGCCGCCCGGGGCGAGGTAGATGCCGAACATGGCGCTCACCTTGCCGTTGATGCGGGCGAAGGTGTCGTAGTTCAGCGCGCCGAGGGTCACCCTGCCGACGTCGCCGACGCGGACGAAGCCGCCGTCCGGGTCGGCGCGGATCACGATGTTCTCGAACTCGGACGGCTCGGACAGGCGGCCGAGCGTGGTCAGGGTGAGCTGGAAGATCGGATCCTCGGCCATCGGCTGCGCGCCGAGGCGGCCGATGGCGGCCTGGACGTTCTGGCTGCGGATCGCGGCGATGACGTCGTTGGGGGTGAGGCCGAGGTTGGTCAGCCGGTCGACGTCGAGATCGACCCGCATGGAGAAGTCGCGCGGGCCGAACATGGTCACGTCGCCGACCCCGGGCACGCGCTTGAGCGCGTCGAGGATGTTGAGGCGCGCGTAATTCGACAGGAACAGCGCGTCGTGCTCGCCGGTCTCGGAGAAGAGGCTGATGGCCATCAGCATCGCCGCCGAGGCCTTCTTCACGCTGATTCCGGTGCGCCGGACCTCCTCGGGCAGCATCGCCTCGGCCAGCGCCACGCGGTTCTGCACGTTGACCTGGGCGATGTCGGGGTCGGTCCCGACCGCGAAGGTGACGGAGAGGTTATAGCTGCCGTCCGCGCCGCTCGTCGATTTCATGTAGATCATGTCGTCGACGCCGTTCACCGCGTCCTCGATCGGCTGGGCGACCGAATTCTCGACCGCCTCGGCGCTCGCGCCCGGGTAGGAGGCGGCGATCGAGACCTGGGGCGGCACGATGTCGGGGAACTGCGCCACCGGCAGCCGCGTCAGCGAGACGAGGCCGGCGATGACGATGACGATCGAGATGACGGCCGCGAGGCGCGGGCGGGCGATGAAGACGTCGGAGATCATGGGCTCAGCCGTTCCCGCCCGCGGCGAGCGCGGCGTCGACCTTCATGCCGGGGCGGACCTTGTTCAGCCCCTCGACGATGACCTGCTCGCCCTCGGTCACGCCCTGCTCGATCACGGTGCGGCCGTCGACGGTCTGCCCGACGCCGACGCGGCGCTGCTCGACGACGCCCTCGGGGTTGACGACAAGGGCGAAGAAGCCCTGGAGGTCGCGGCTGACCGCCCGGCTCGGCACGGTGAGGAGCTTCTGCGGGGTCTCGGCGCGGAGCGTGCCGCGCACCAGCGCGCCGTCGCGCAGGCGGCCTTCGGGGTTGGGGAACACGGCGCGCACGAGGATCGTGTCGGTGCCCTGCGCCACGCGGGCGTCGGCGAAGTCGATGTCGCCGGGATGGGGGTATTCCGAGCCGTCGGCGAGGGTGAGGCGGACGGCGCCGATGCGGCTGGCTTCGCCCTTGGCGACGCGGGCGTTGAACTCGAGGGTCAGCCGCTCGGGGATGGGGAACTCGACGGTCATCGGGTCGATGCGGGTGAGGGTGACGAGGGGTCCGCTGTCGGGGCTGACGAGCGCGCCCACGTCCACGGCGGCGAGGCCGGTGGTGCCGGGGAAGGGGGCGGTGATCCGCGTGTACGAGAGGTCGAGCGCGGCGCGGTCGCGTTGCGCCTCGAGCTGCTCGATCGCCGCCACGGCCTTGGCGAGGTTCGCCTCGGCGACGTCGAGCACGGCCTGGGCGGCGGCCTGGCGCTGGACGAGGGTGGCCTGGCGGTCGCGTTCGATCTCGGCGAGCTTGCGCTCGGCCTCGGCGGAGGCGATCGAGGCCTCGATCTGGGCGAGGCTGGCGCGATAGGCGGCGTCCTCGATGCGGAAGAGCAGCGCGCCCTCCTCGACCGGCGCGCCTTCGACGAAGGGGCGTTCCTCGACGAAACCGGAGACGCGGGCGCGGATGTCGACCTTCTGCTGGGCCACCGCGCGGCCGGTGAAGACGGCCTGCTCGCTGATGTCGGTGGTTTCGGCGAGGGCGACCGTCACGGCCGGGGCCGGGGCCTGCTGCTGCGCCCTCGCCGGCCCGGGCGAGAGAAGCGCGGCGAGCGCGAGGCCAGCGAGCGGGGCGAGCAGGCGCATTGCGTCCCTCCTGATTTGTCCGAGGATTAGCGTGTCCGCCGCGCCGCCGTCCACCGTGATCAGATGCGGATGGCGCGCAGCATGGCGTCGACGTTGCGCGGGTCCGCGTCGGGCGTGATGCCGTGCCCGAGCGTGAAGACGTGTGGACCGCCGGCGAACGCCTCGACGCAGGCCCGCGTGGCCCGCTCGAGCGCGCTCCCGG
>NZ_JAGOID010000138.1 GCF_017995835.1 Amaricoccus sp. | reverse complement strand
GATGTATGGCGACACCGCCGACGGCAACTGGTTCTTCGGCCAGCTCAAGGACCAGACCGACGTCTCGCAGATGCGCGACACGCTGATCTTCGGGCCAGCCTATGACGGGGGCGCCCCCCTGGACCCTATGGCGGCCGTTGCAGCCTTGCCGGATGAGGCAGAGATCTGCGGCTGCAACGGCGTCTGCAAGGGTCGGATCACCAGGGCCATCGCCGACGGCGGGCTGACCACGCTCGAGGAGGTGCGCGCCGTCACCAAGGCCTCGTCCTCCTGCGGAACCTGCACCGGGCTCGTGGAGCAGGTGCTGGCGCTGACCTTGGGCGACGGCTTCGTCATGCCCACGGCCAAGCCGGTCTGCAAGTGCACGGACCTTACCCACGAGGACGTGCGCCGGCTGATCAAGGCGCGCGCGCTCAGGTCCATGCCGGCGGTGATGCAGGAGCTGGGCTGGAAAACCTCCTGCGGCTGCCACGTCTGCCGGCCGGCGCTCAACTTCTACCTGCTCGCCGACTGGCCCGACGACTACCGCGACGACGGGCAGTCGCGCTTCATCAACGAGCGCGCGCACGGCAACATCCAGAAGGACGGCGCCTTCTCGGTGGTGCCGCGGATGTGGGGCGGCGTGACCACGCCAGCGGAACTCCGCGCCATCGCCGACGCCGCCGAGAAGTTCAACGTGCCGATGGTCAAGGTCACCGGCGGCCAGCGCATCGACCTGCTCGGCGTCCGCAAGGAGGACCTGCCGGCGATCTGGGGCGACCTGAACGACGCGGGACTCGTCTCCGGCCACGCCTACGCCAAGGGGCTGCGCACCGTGAAGACCTGCGTCGGATCGGAGTTCTGCCGCTTCGGCACGCAGGACTCGACCGGGCTCGGCATCAAGCTCGAAAAGCGGCTCTGGGGATCGTGGACGCCGCACAAGGTCAAGCTCGGCGTCTCCGGCTGCCCGCGCAACTGCGCCGAGGCCACCTGCAAGGACATCGGCATCGTCTGCGTCGACTCCGGCTTCCAGATCGGGGTCGGCGGCGCCGCAGGCATGGATGTGAGGGCGACCGAACCGCTCGCGACCGTGCCAGGCGAGGCCGAGGCGATCGAGATCGTCGTCGCCTTCGTCCAGCTCTACCGCGAGCACGGCAAGTATCTCGACCGGCCCTACAAGTGGCTCGCCAAGGTCGGCCTCGACTGGGTGAAGGCGCAGGTCGTCGACGACCCCGACAACCGCGCCGCGCTCGTCGCCCGTTTCGATCACAGCCAGACGATCTACCAGAAGGATCCCTGGGCCGAGCGTGCCGAAGGCGGCGAGCGGCACGAGTTCGCGCCATTGGCCGATCTTCGCATCCGGGAGGCAGCAGAATGAACGCGATGACCGAAACCTGGCTCGACATCGGCGCCGCGGACGAGATCCCGCTGCGCGGCGCGCGGGTGGTGAAGACGCCGCGCGGCTGCCTCGCGATCTTCCGCACCGGCGCGGACGAGGTTTTCGCCCTCGACGACCGCTGCCCGCACAAGGGCGGGCCGCTCAGCCAGGGGATCGTGCATGGCAAGGCGGTCACCTGTCCGCTGCACAATTGGGTTATCAGCCTCGAGACCGGGCAGGCCCAGGGCGCGGACGAGGGACGGACGCGCGCCCACCGCATCCGGGTCGAGGCCGGCCGCCTGCTGCTCGACCCCGCCGCGCTGACCGCATGAGCGTTGCAACCGCGGCCGTGCGCACCACCTGCGCCTATTGCGGCGTCGGCTGCGGCATCCTCGCCACGCCGGACGGCGCGGGCGGCGCGCGCATCGAGGGCGACCCCGATCACCCGGCGAACTCCGGCCGGCTCTGCTCCAAGGGCGCGGCGCTCGGCGAGACGCTGGGGCTGGAGGACCGCCTGCTCGCCCCGCGCATCGCCGGCAGGCAAGCCGGCTGGGACGAGGCCCTCGACCTGATCGCCGCCCGATTCCGCGCCGCCATCGACGCCGACGGCCCGGACAGCGTGGCGATCTACGGCTCCGGCCAACTCCTGACCGAGGACTACTACGTCGCCAACAAGCTGATGAAGGGCTTCATCGGCTCGGCCAACATCGACACCAACTCGCGCCTCTGCATGGCATCGACGGTCGCGGGCCACCGCCGCGCCTTCGGGTCCGACACCGTGCCCGGCACATACGAAGACATCGAGCTCGCCGACCTGGTGATCCTCGTCGGCTCGAACCTCGCCTGGTGCCACCCGGTGCTCCACCAACGCCTCGCCGCCGCCAGGGAGGCGCGCCCGTCGATGCGGGTCGTGGTGGTCGACCCGCGGCGCACCGCCACCTGCGAGATCGCCGACCTGCACCTGAAGCTCCGTGGCGACGCCGACGTCGCCCTTTTCAACTGGCTCCTGGCCGAGACCGAAAGCCGGGGCGTCCTCGACGCCGCATGGCTCGCCGCCCACGTCGACGGCTTCCCCGCCGCCATGGCGGCCGCCCGCCCGTGGGACCGCGACCGCACCGCCGCTGCCTGCGACGTCGACGCCGCCGACCTCGACATGCTCCTCCGCCTGTGGCTCGGCACCGAGCGCGTCGTCACCGTCTTCAGCCAGGGCGTGAACCAGTCGGCCTCCGGCACGGACAAGGTCAACGCGATCATCAACTGCCACCTCGCGGCGGGGCGCATCGGCCGGCCCGGCATGGGGCCCTTCTCCGTCACCGGCCAGCCGAACGCCATGGGCGGGCGCGAGGTCGGCGGCCTCGCCAACATGCTCGCGGCCCACCTCGAGCTCGAGAACCCCGCCCACCGCGCCGCCGTCCGGGATTTCTGGCGCGCGCCCCGGGTCGCCGACCGGCCCGGCCTCAAGGCCGTCGACATGTTCCGCGCCGCCGCGTCCGGCCGGATCAAGGCGCTCTGGATCCTCGCGACCAACCCCGTCGCCACCATGCCCGAGGCCGACGCGGTCGCCGCCGCGCTCGAGGCCTGTCCCTTCGTCGTCGTCTCCGACGTGACCGCGCGCACCGACACCGCGGCCCGGGCCCACGTGCTGCTGCCCGCCGCCGGTTGGGGCGAGAAGTCGGGCACGGTCACCAACTCCGAGCGCCGCATATCGCGGCAGCGCGCCTTCCTGCCGCTGCCGGGCGAAGTGCGCCCCGACTGGCAGGCGCTGGCCGAGGTCGGCAAGCGGCTCGGCTGGCCCGAGGCCTTCGCCTGGACCTCGCCGGCCGACATCTTCCGCGAGCACGCCGCCCTCTCCGCCCGAGCCGCTGCGCTCGGCCGCGACTTCGACATTGGCGGGCTCGCGAACCTCGGCGACGCCGCCTACGAGGCGATGGAACCGGTGCAGTGGCCGCTGGGCGGACCGGAGCGGTTCTTCACCGATGGCCGGTTCTTCACGCCCGATCGTCGCGCGCGGATGATCCCCGTCGACCCGCCGGCCGCCGCGCCGCCTGACGGACTGCGCCTCAACACCGGACGCATCCGCGACCAGTGGCACACGATGACCCGCACCGGCCGCGCGCCGCGCCTGACCCAGCACATCGCCGAGCCGTTTGCCGAGATCCACCCGGCCGACGCCGAACCCCGCGGCATCGGCCCCGCCGATCTCGTGGTCCTCTCCGCCCGCGGGCGCCGCGCCGTGCTGCGGGCGCTGGTCACCGACCGGGTCGCGCCGGGCAGCATCTTCGCGCCGATGCACTGGAGCCGCGAGACCGCGAGCGCCGGGGGCGTCGCCGCTCTGCTGGCCGCGACCGCCGATCCCCACTCCGGCCAGCCGGCGCTGAAGGCCGGAACCATCGAGGTCGCGCGCTACGCGCCCGCCTGGCACGGCTTCGCGATCAGCCGCCGCCGGCCGGCGCCCGAGGCTGCCTACTGGGCACGCGCCCGCATCGCCCGCGGCTGGCGGGTCGAACTCGCAGGCGAGGCGGAGCCGGATGACTGGGACGCCTGGACCCGCGCCGCCTTCGCTGCGCCGGAGGCGGAACTGGTCGCATGGGGCGATCCGGGCCGCGGCCGCCGTCGGGTGGCGCTGATCGAGCACGGCGCCGTCGTCGCCGCCCTCTTCGTCGGCCCCGAACCCGTCGAACTATCCCGCGCCCATCTCGTCGCCGCCTTCGGCGAGGCCGACGCGGCCGCCCTTCTGGCCGGCCGGCCGGGCGGCAGGGTGCGCGACTGCGGCCGTATCGTCTGCGCCTGCTTCGACGTCGGCCTCGAGACCATCGTCGACGCCGTCGCCACCGGCCGCGCCTCGACCGTCGCCGAGATCGGCGCGGCGCTTCGTGCCGGCACCGGGTGCGGCTCCTGCCGCCCCGAGCTCGCGACGCTGCTCGCCCCCGAGGCTCGCCGGCGCCGCGCATCCGGTCGCTAGCCCGGCGGGGACGGCGGTCTGATACCCCCCCTTGCGCCGGGCGGCCGGCGCATGGGCGTCAGGTCAGTATCCGGCGCCAGACATCGCGGTCCCCGTCCCGCGAGTGGGCGATCACGCTCTCGCGCAGCCGCTCGGCGAGCGGGGACAACGGACGGCGGCGCAGGTTCAGCAGGAAATAGGGCGGCACCCGGACGTCCCGGCGGACCGGCAGCGACGCGAACCGGGCGCTGACCGGCGGAAGCGCCAGCAGTTGTGCGACCTCCTGCGACAGGGCCGCGACCGCGTCGCTCTGCGACAGGTAGGCGATGATGAAGAGCAGCGACGGGCTGCTCAGGATGTTGGGCGGCTCGCCGAGCCCGAACGACGCGAATGCGGCGAGCGTCGCTTCCCGGATGGGCGCGCCGCGCTGCTGCATGATCCATTCATAGTCGAAGAGTTCGGTCAACGTGACCGCGGCGGCGCGGTTCAGCGGATGATCCTCGCGAACCAGAAACGAGACCTTCTCGTCGCGCATCGGCAGCATGGTGAAATCGCGGCTGTCGAACTCGGGAAGGATGCGCGCCAGCACGAAATCCAGCTCGCCGGCCGCCAGGCGGGTCAGCAGATCGCGCGAGGGCAGGACGTCGATGGTGATGTCGGCCTCGGGCGAGCGCGCCTTGATCTCGCGAACGGCCGAGACGAGATACCCGACCGCAGGCCCGGTCACGGCCCCGATGTGCGCGGAGCCGGCCAGTCCCTCCTGCAGGGCGCTGACATCGGCGGCCATGCTGAGCATCTCGCGCAGGATGACGCCGGTCCGGCGCAGAACCGTCCGTCCGATCTCGGTCGGCTCCAGTCCCTTCGGCTGGCGCAGGAAAAGCGGCGCGCCCACCCGCCGCTCGATCTCGGCCAGCATGCGCGAGGCGGCCGGCTGCGACATGGCGCAGGCCAGCGCCGCCAGCTGCAACTGGCCATGCCGGGCGATCTCGTGGAGCAGCCGCAGCTGACCGGGCTTCAGCATCAGGCGGGCTGGGGCGTTCGGCATACCAATTCCGACATGCAGTTTGCCAGTATCGTAATTTTACAATCATGCTGGAGAATTGCTAGCTGCGACCCACGCGGCCCCTTCCGGGGCGCGCGCAACAGGGAAAGCGGCCCTGCGCCGCCGTGGGGAGTACCATATGAAATTCAGAACGGCTGCGGTCGCGCTGGCGATCGGAGCGTCGTGGCTTGCCACCGGCGCGATGGCGGAAACGGTGGGCATCTCGATGCCGACCAAGTCTTCGGCCCGTTGGATCGACGACGGCAACAACATGGTCAAGCAGTTCCAGGAAGCGGGCTACGAGACCGACCTGCAATACGCCGAGAACGTCATCCCGAACCAGCTGGCGCAGGTCGAGAACATGATCACCAAGGGCGTGAACGTCCTCGTGATCGCCGCCATCGACGGCACCACGCTCTCGAACGCGCTGGCCAACGCCCAGGCCGCCGACGTCAAGGTCATCGCCTACGATCGCCTGATCCGCGACACGCCGGATGTGGACTACTACGCCACCTTCGACAACTTCCGGGTCGGGGTCGAGCAGGCGACGTCGCTGGTCGCGGGGCTGAAGGAACGCTCCCCGACACGAAGCCCTGGAACGTCGAGCTGTTCGGCGGCAGCCCGGACGACAACAACGCCTATTTCTTCTACGACGGCGCGATGTCGGTCCTCC
>NZ_JAGOID010000052.1 GCF_017995835.1 Amaricoccus sp. | reverse complement strand
CATCCGAGGTGATCAACTACTCCGCCGCCGGTTTCCGCGATTTCACCCGCATCGCCGCCTCCGATCCGACGATGTGGCGCGACGTGTTCCTGTCGAACAGGGAGGCGACGCTCGAGATCCTCGGCCGCTTCACCGAGGAGCTCTTCGCGTTGCAGCGGGCGATCCGCCTCGGCGACGGGCCGCACCTGCGCGAGTATTTCGCCCGCACCCGCGCCGTCCGCCGCAGCATCATCGAGGCCGGGCAGGACACCACCGCCCCCGACTTCGGCCGCGGCGCCAGACCGGCCGCCGAGTAGCCGCCGCGCTGGTCGGGCGACCGCCCGCGTCGCATACTGACCCCCCGGCCGCACGGAGGGGGGCGCCAGCATGGACGAGACGGAAGTCGGACGGCAGGCGGCGGCGCTGCTGGCGCTGCTCGGGACCGGGAGGCAGCTTGCGGACCGTCCGCCGCTGGACATGGCCGACGCCTACGCCGTCTCCGCGCGCATCCGCACCCTTCGCGAGGCGCGCGGCGAGACGCCGCTGGGGCGCAAGATCGGGTTCACCAACACGACGATCTGGGAACGATACGGCGTCGACGGCCCGATGTGGAACTGGGTCTACGACACGACGCTCGGTCGCGCCGACAACGGCGAGGCGAACCGCTCGCTCGCCGGGATGCCCGAGCCGCGCATCGAGCCCGAGATCGTCTTCGGCCTCGGGGCGGCGCCTGCCCGGGGCATGGACGAGGCGGCGCTCCTCGGCTGCATCGCGTGGGTTGCGCACGGCTTCGAGCTGGTGCAATCCGTCTGGCCCGGCTGGCGGATGACCGCGCCGGAGGCGGCCGCGGCCTTCGGCCTGCACGGCGCGCTGGTCGTCGGGCCCCGCCGGCCGGTCGCCGGCGACCGCAAAGCCTGGGCCGCCGCGCTCGCGAGCTTCTCGGTCACGCTCCTGCGCGACGGCGCGCCGCGCGACCGGGGCGAGGCGGCGAACGTGCTGGGCGGGCCGCTCTCCGCCCTGCGCTTCCTCGTCGACGAGATCGCGCGCCGGCCCGGGTCGCCGCCGCTCGCCGCGGGCGAGATCGTGACCACGGGCACCCTGACCGACGCCTGGCCGGCGGCGCCGGGCGAAACCTGGACCGCGGCGTTCTCGGGGATCGACCTGCCGGCGGTGACGCTCCGCCTGACGGACGGCGCTTGAGGCAAGGCCCCGCGCCGTCCGTTCGCCGTCGTTGCACGCCAGGCGAGCGTGTCACGCTCGCGTAACGCGGGAAGTGGTTTACCTGTCGTTAACGAAGCGCGGAAACCGCACCAGACACCGAGGAAAGCCATGCAAGACGCGACCGAAGCCAGCCGGACGATGCGAGCCATCGTCGACGATGCAGCGGAAGGCGAAGCCTTCGCCGCCATCGCCGATCCCGAGCATGGCGAAGGTCGCGAAACGCTGCTCGCCATCGCCCGCAAGATCGGCCGCTTCGATCCGGACCGGGATCCCACGCTCACCTCGGCCATCCCCGCCGGCGTCACCTACCTCACCCAGTTCGCCGCGCACGATCTCGACCTGCGCGGCCGCGAGGATGTCGACGGCCGGCCAATGCTCGACCTCGCGCTGATCTACGGCGACGGCCCGCGGCACGACCCCTTCGCCTACCAGGTGCCGCAGGGCCCCGGCGAGCCGCGCCACCTGCTGCGCATCGGCCGCGCACGCCCGGCATGGAACTCGCCGGCCTGGGGCGCGGCGCGCGACCTGCCGCGCGCCTCCTGCCCGCATCTCGACGCCCACGGCATCGAGGCGCGGAGCGAGGTGCTCATCCCCAACACCTTCTCCGACTCGAACCTGATCCTCGGACAGGTCCAGACGCTGTGGGCGCTCCTGCACAACGCCGTCGCGAGCGGCCTCGTCGAGCGCGGGATGCGCCCCGAACCCGCCTTCGAGACGGCGCGCCGCGTCACCCGTCACGTCTATCGCAGCGCGCTGATCAACGACGTCATCGGCTCATGGATCAT
The DNA here is from genome assembly GCF_017995835.1 of Amaricoccus sp. Lineage (GTDB taxonomy): Bacteria > Pseudomonadota > Alphaproteobacteria > Rhodobacterales > Rhodobacteraceae > Amaricoccus. Next base: position 20,989 of record NZ_JAGOID010000052.1, on the reverse strand, counting down.
GCCGCGGCTGCGCACGCGCTACGTCGCGGCAGAGCCGCAGCTCGCCGCCCGCGACGGCCTCGCCCGCCTGCCGCGCGCCTTCATGACCGGGGTCGCGCGCATCGGCCACGCACTGGTGCGCGAGACCTACGCGCTCAACGACCAGCGCGGGTTCGAGGGCCTGCGCAGCCTGATCCGGCACAACAGCGCCTGCCGGCCCGCGGACATGCCGCTGACCGAGGACTGGCTGCTCGACTTCGGGCGCTTCTTCGACCTCGGCGACGGCAGGGTGCAGCATGCGCGCGCCATCGGCCCGCACCTCGCGCGCCCCTTCGCGCTCGGCGGCGGCGTCCGCCTCGATCACCCGACCCCGTCGGACGGTCTCGTCCTGCGCGACCTTGTCGCCTGCACCCGCGCCGCCGCAGCCGCCGAAGGAACGATGCCCAGCGTCCGGACGCTCGTCGCCCGGATCGAAGCCGCGGCGCCGGGCCTGCTCGACGGGAGCTTCGCCCAGGACGCGGTGCGCCGCCGCACGCGGCTGGCGAAATGGCTCGAGGACGTCCCCATGCCGGCGGGGCGGCGCGCGGCGCTCGCCGAGGATCCGCCGCTCACGCTCTTCCTCATGATCGAGGCGATGGTGGACAGCGCCGGCGCCCATCTCGGCGCGGTCGGCTCGGCGCTGATGGCCGAGACGATCGGCGCCGCCCTTCCCGACCCGGCCTCGGCCGAGGACATCGCGCTCGCCCGCGACGCGGCGTTCCACGGCCCGGCGCCGGAGCGGATGACCGACCTCGTGCGCTTCCTCCAGCGTCACTACCGCTTCCCCGACGGAGCCCGGCTGCACCGGGCCGAACCCGCCAGCCCCGCCCCCGCTTCCTCCAAGCGAAAGCCATCGGAGACCAGGATGCTCGACGATCAGAACGCCGCCCAGTCCAGCCGTCTCTTCGAAGTCGCCGACTACATCGAGCTTGGCAAGCTCGTGGCCGACTGGACCCAGAACGAGGCCAGCCGGCCCAAATGCATCGACGAGCTGCGCCGCCAGCTCGACGGCATCGCCAAGGTTCCCGACAACTTCAAGGATGTCGACTTCGTCGAGGGCAGGTCCGACGTGCTGGTGATCCGCCTGCCGGAGAAGGACCTGATGGCCGAGGCCCAGCGCGAGCTCGAAGGCGCCTCGCCGATGACCCAGCCGCCCTACAGGCTGCCGAAGTTCTACGACGACATCTATCACCGCCATTTCGGACCGGAGATGACGTCGCTCGACATCTTCCTCGCCCGCATGGGCGACTACACCATCGCCCGCTGCCAGTAGGCGCCGGGCTCCGCCGCAAACCGTTGCGTCCGGTTTGCTTCCTCCCTGACCCAACTGCGGCGGCTTCGGCCGCCGCTTTTTCGCCCCGCGGCGGCTATCGCCGCTGCTTGCGCGCGGCCGCGGCGGCGCGCTCGAGCTTCCAGCGCAGGCTCGCCGCCATTTCCGCGCTGCGGAGCGGGAAGACGTTGACGAACCAGTCGATCGCCGCCCGGTCGGTCGGAGGCTCGTCGCCGACCCATGTCGAGGACGCCAGCCGCAGGAAGGTGTTCATCGCCTCGCCCGCCGCCTCCTCGTCGCCGAGGTCGATCAGGCTCGCCGCCGCCCAGGCCGGCAGGTCGATCATCGAATCGCCCGCAACCTCGACCGCCTCGACACAGGCGGCATGCTCGCCGCTGAGATGGAGCGCCGTGGCGATGTAGCCATGCGCCGCCCGCGAGTGTCGCATCCCGAAGGCGCGCGCCTGCTCGACGAGATCGGCGGCCCGCTCCCGCTCTCCGGCGAAGGCGAAGCCGGCGGCGGCGGAGATGATGGTCCAGGGGTCGTTCTCGTTGAGATCGAGCGCCAGCGACAGGTGCGACACGCCGGCGGCGTGCTTGCCCAGCATGGCGTAGGACCAGTACCGGCAGAGATGGGCGCGGCTGTCGAGCGGGTCGATGGAAAGCGCCCGCGCCGTGAGGTCGAGCGCCTCCTCGAGCCTCGCGCGTTCGTTGCGGGCGCCCGGGTAGATGAGCGGCCGCACGTTGATGTTCGTTGCGAGCGTCACCATCGCCGGCGCGAAGTCGGGCATCGTGGCGATCAGCTCGCGGAGGATGCCCTCGGCTTTCTGGCGCGCCTCGATCCGCCACTCGTTGGTCAGCGCCTGCGCGAGCAGCCAGAGCTCGTACTTGCGACCCATCGGGCTCCCGACGTCGCGGACGCTCTGCAACCGCGGCGTCGACAGGTGCACGTTCAGCGCCACCGCGAGGTTCCTCAGCGCCGTGCGTTGCAGCCGCACCAGATCGTCGAGCGCCGCCGTCTCCCGCTCAGCCCAGACACAGCGCCCGCTCGTCTGGTCGTTGAGCGTGAGCGCGACGGCCAGAAGGTCATGCTGGTGGTGCATCGCGATGCGCAGGTCGTAGGCGCGGTAGGTCGGCGGCGAGGAGCCGTTCCGCGGCCCGTCGATCACCATCCAGTCGCGGAAGCGCGACAGCGCCCCGATCATCTCGTGGCGGAAGGTGTCGGCGATGTAGTGAAACGACGCCGGCAGGTCGCCGAAGTGCGGCAACTCGACCACGATGGCGATCGGAGCGAGGATCTCGGGCTCTTCCGGCAGCGGGGCGGCCGCGGCGGTCGTCTGGAGCGTACCCTGCTTGATTGCGACATAGAGCGCCTGGGTCTTTTCCGAGGGCTCGACGTCGAGCTCCTCGTCGAGCGTCTTCCACAGCCGCTCGTAGACGCGCATCGCCTGAACCGTGTCGCCGCGCGCGAGATGCGCCTGCATCGCCGCGCGGCAGGCCCCCTCGTGGGTCGGCTCCGCCCGGGTCAGCGCCTCGGCGAGCGCAAGCCGGGCGGTGGCGTCCTCGGCGGCGTTCATCGCCGTCTCGAGCCGGTTGACGAGTTGCGAGGTCAGCCGCTCGCGATGCACCGCGACCCAGACGTCGAAATCCGGGTCGAGATCCGCGAAGTCGGCGAAGAGGCGGTCGAGATCGGCGTCGTCGCGCGACAGCAGCGCCGGCGGCTCGCCCCGCGCCGCCGCCTCGGCCGCGTCCACCACGTCGACCCGCACCGGCGCCGTCAAGCGGATCATGCTGCGGTCGGCGTCGAGCAGGTCCCCGGCCGCGCCGAGGTCGACCTTGAGCCGGCGGAGCGTCTGCCGCAGCGCCGCGCGGGCGTGGTCGGCGCCTGAATCACTCCAGAGCAGGGTGGCGATACGCTCCCGGCTTTCCGACCGCGCGGGCTGGAGCGCGAGATAGACCATGATCGCCAGCGCCTTGCGACCCGAGAGTGCGATCTCCACCCCGTCGATGGTCAGCCGCGCCGGCCCCACCGTGGTCAGGAGCGCGTTCGACGTGACCGTGACGTCCATCAGAACAGCTCCGCCACGGTCGCCGGGGACCCGGCCGCCGGCGCGGGCCCCGGCCCCGGCATCGGCCGCAGCCCGGGCGCGAAGACCTTGGCGACCGCGACGCCCGGCGGCCCGTCGAGATCGACCGCCATCGGCTCGATCCCGATCCGGGCGAGATGTGCGACCAGCGCGTCGAGCCCGTCGAGGCCCGGACCCGCCGCCGGCCGCGGCGGCAGGCAGGCAAAGGCGGCGTGGGCGTCGGGATCCACCGCCGCCCGGCGCAGCGTGGCCGCATCCTCGGGCGCCGCGCGCCCGGCCTGCGCGCGCAGCCGCACGATCTCGAGGCCGATCTCCATCTGAAGCAGTTCAAGCGTCGCGCCGATGAGCGCGGCCTCGAGTTCGAGCGCCGCCTTGAGCCCGACCACCAGCCCGCCGGCCCCGTCGCCATCGCGCGACAGGGCCGCCGCCACGGGCAAGCCCGTCGCCGAGGGAAGCACGAGAAAGACGGTCCGTCGCCCCGGCCCCGCCGCGCCCGCCCTCATGCCCGCGAGCATCGCCGCCGCCCTGGCCGCATCCTCGACCGCGACGGCCCGCGGCACTGTGGCGCCGGACCACCAGGCCGCGGCGGCGTCCCTCTCGACGAGTTCGAGCAGCCCGGACAGTCGCGCCGCCTCGCGGCTCGCCCCCGCGCCGGCGCCGAGGCTGCGCGGCGGCGCCCCTTCGCCCGCGTCGATGTCGCGAAAGACCGCCGCCGCCGGCAGCGCCACGGCGCGGCCCGAGGCCAGGCTCTCGCCGAGCACGGCCGGGCCTTCGCCCCAGATTGCGCGCAACGCCGGATCGACCGAAAGGCCGGGCACGGTCTGCACCCCGCCCCGACGCATCCCGACCAGCGCCTCGCTCGTCTCGCCGGCGAGCTTGCCCGCGGCCTCGACGAGATCGCGCCCGCCGCCGCCGACGGCAAGCCCCCGGCAGGCGCCGGCGAGATACACGAAACCCGGCGCGGCGGCGTTCGGAAGCGCCGCGACCCAGTCGAGACACCCGAGCGCCGCCGACAGCACGTCGCCGTCGCGGCCCAGCAAATCGACGAGCTGCGCCACGCTCTCGGATACGGCTCCCGTTGCGGCAACCTCGAGTTTCACGCCGCCACCCGTCGCGTTCGTCAGTCGCTTCGTCTTAAACCTTTCCCGCCCGGATTCACACCCGCAATGCCCCCGGCGCGGCACAGGCCGGAAACAGGCGCCTCACCGTTGGGCAGTCGATCAACCGGTCAGATCGACAGGCAGACGTATTTCAACTCCAGGTAGTCCTCGATTCCGTGACGCGAGCCCTCGCGGCCCAGCCCGGACTGCTTCACCCCGCCGAAGGGCGCGACCTCGGTCGAGATCAGGCCGCTGTTCACCCCGACCATGCCGTATTCCAGCGCCTCCGCGACGCGCCAGACCCGGCCGAGGTCGCGGGCGTAGAAGTAGGACGCCAGCCCGAAGATCGTGTCGTTCGCCTGCGCGATCACGTCCGCCTCGTCCTCGAAGCGGAAGAGCGGCGCGACCGGCCCGAAGGTCTCCTCGCGCGTGACGATCATCTCCGAAGTTACGCCCGTCAGCACGGTGGGCTCGAAGAAGTTGCCGCCGAGCGCATGCCGGCCGCCGCCGACCGCCACCTTCGCGCCCTTGGCGAGGGCGTCCTTCACGTGGCTCTCGACCTTCTCCAGCGCGGCGGCGTTGATCAGCGGCCCCTCGATCACGCCGGGCTCGAAGCCGTCGCCGACCTTGAGCTTGGACACCCGCTCGGCGAGCTTCTCCGCGAAGGCGTCGTAGACGCCCGCCTGCACGTAGATGCGGTTGGCGCAGACGCAGGTCTGGCCGTTGTTGCGGTACTTCGAGATGATCGCGCCCTCGGCCGCAGCGTCGAGGTCGGCGTCATCGAAGACGATGAAGGGGGCGTTGCCGCCGAGTTCCATCGAGCATTTCAGGATCTGTCCCGCGGCCTGCGCCAGCAGGATGCGCCCCACCTCGGTCGAGCCGGTGAAGGTGAGCTTGCGGACCTTCGGATGCTCGCAGAAGACCTTGCCGATCTTCGCGCTCGACTTCGAGGTGATGACGCTGAACAGCCCCTTCGGTACGCCCGCCCGTTCCGCCAGAACGGCCATGGCGAGCGCGGAGAGCGGCGTCTCGCCCGCGGGCTTGGCCACGAAGCCGCAGCCGGCGGCCAGCGCCGGCGCGACCTTGCGCGCGATCATGGCGTTCGGGAAGTTCCAGGGCGTGATCGATGCGGCCACCCCGATCGGCTGCTTCAGCACGATCAGCCGCTTGTCCGGCTGGTGGCCGGGAATGGTCTCGCCGTAGACGCGCTTGGCCTCCTCGGCGAACCACTCGACGAACGCGGCGCCGTACAGGATCTCGCCCTTCGCCTCGGCGAGCGGCTTGCCCATCTCGGCGGTCAGGATCGCGGCGAGATCGTCCGCGTTCGCCACCATCAGGTCGAACCACTTGCGCAGCACCGCCGCGCGCTCCTTGCCGGTTCGCGCCGCCCAGGGCTTCTGCGCCTCATAGGCCGCCTCGATGGCCCGGGTCGCCTCGGCCTCGCCCATGTCTGGAACACTGGCGATCACGTCACCGCGCGCCGGATTCGTGACCGGAAAGGTCTTGCCGGAATCGGCGCCGGCCCATTCGCCGGCAAGAAACGCCTCCGTCCGCAGCAGGCCCGGATCCGAAAGCATGGCGTTGAGATCGGTCGTGTCCAGCATCTGTGCGACTCCCCCAGATCGGTTTGCCGGAACCGACCACAAAGGCCGGCGGGTCGCAACCCCGGGAGCAGGGGTCAGGAGGCGGGCGGGGCGCGGAAGTCTTCCACGCCCTCGTCCGCCTGCGTGGACGGGGCGACGGGGACGCGGGTGCGGAAGGCCGCGCGGCCGATCAGGTGGGCGCCCACCGGGGCCGAGGCGATCATGAACAGAAAGACGAGGAGCGGCTCGACCACGCCCGCCCAGGTGTCGGCGAGGACCGCCGTCGCGAGGCAGATCAGCCCGAGCCCGAGCGTGCCCGCCTTGGTGGCCGCATGCATCCGGGCGTAGATGTCGCGCAGCCGCACGACCCCGACCCCGGCTACGAGGCAGAAGCCCCCGCCCGCCACCAGAAGCGCCGCGGCGATCCACTCGGTCATCCGCCATCCCCCCGGCTGCGCTCGATGTAGTGCGCGAAAGCGACGGTCGCGAGGAAGGCCACGAGCGCCAGCGCGATCGCCACGTAAATGTAGGCGCTCACCCCGCTGACCAGCCGGAACAGGACGAGGAACGTCACCATCGCCACCGAGACCATGTCGAGCGCGACCACCCGGTCGGCGAGGCTCGGGCCGACGAGCAGCCGCCACAGCGCGGCGAGGAGCGTCGCGACGAGGCAGAGCACGGTGACGGCGAGCGCCCAGCCGAGTACCCCGCCGCTTGCGATCCCGATGATCATTTCCGCATCGCCCTCAGCACGCGCGCCTCTATGCCGTCGGTCACGCCGGCGCGCGTCCCGTCGCCCGACTGCCCGGCAAAGATGTCGTGGACTAGGAGGCAGGAGCGGTCGGCGCTGACGTCCACGGTCAGGGTGCCCGGCGTCAGGGTGATGTAGTTCGCCACGCCCGCGATCTCGAGGTCGGTCTGCGCCCGGAGCGGCACGACGACGAAGCGCGGGCGGGTAATGTCGCCGGGGGCGACGACCGCGCGCGCGACCTGCACCGAGGACAGCACCAGATCGCGCAGGAAGGCGACGCCGAGCGCCGGCCAGTGGAGGACGCGCTTCATCCGCCTACCCCCAGCACCGCCGCGAGATAGGCGGCCGGATCGAGGAGGCCGGCCGCCATCGCCTGCGCCGCCGCGAGCCCCGGCCCCGCGATCACGCCGGCGACGAGAAGCGCCGCCGCGAAGGCCGCGATCGGCGCGATCATCGCCGCCGGCGCGGGGCGCACGGTGACGCCGGGCGCGGCCGCCCAGTAGACCGCGTTCCACACCCGCGCCACGGCCAGGAGCGTCAGCAACCCCACGCCGAGGACGGCGAGCGCGAGCCCGTAGCTTGCCGCCGCCAGCGTCGCCTGCGCCAGCATCAGCTTCGCCCAGAACCCGGCGAAAGGCGGCATCCCGGCGAGCGACAGGGCCGGCACGAGGAACAGCGCCGCCGCCCAGGGCTGCGCCCGCCACAGCCCGCCGCCGTGGTCGAACGCCTCCGACCCGGCGCTTCGCTGCGCCAGCCCCGCGCTCATGAACAGCGCCGCCTTCGCCGGCACGTCCTGGAGCAGGTAGAAGACCGACCCCGCGAGCGCGAGCGGGCTCGACAGCGCCAGCCCGAGCAGCATGTACCCGACCGAGGAGATCACCCCGTAGCCCAGCATCCGCCGCATTGTTCCCTGCACGAGCGCCCCGAGCGCGCCCACGACCATGGAGAGCACGGCGAGCCACAGGAGCAGCGTCTGGATCGCCGTCCCCTCGATCCCGTAGACGAGCGTGAACACCCGCAGCATCGCGTAGACCCCGACCTTGGTCAGCAGCGCCGCGAACACCGCCGAGGTGGCGAACGAAGGCGTGTGGTACGAGGCCGGCAGCCAGAAGAACATCGGGAACGCCGCCGCCTTGGAGCCGAAGGCGAAGACGAGGAAGGCGGCCGAGACGAGGATCGGCGTCTCCATCGTGCGGCCCGCCAGCCGCGCGTGCAGGTCCGCCATGTTGAGCGCGCCCGTCGCCCCGTAGAGAAGCCCGACCCCGGCGATGAAGGCGACGGTGGCGATGAGGTTGAGGCCGACGTACTTGGCGGCGCCGTCGAGCTGCGCCCGGCCGCCGCCGATGACGAGGAGGCCGAAGGAGGAGATCAGCATCACCTCGAACCAGACATACATGTTGAAGATGTCGCCGGTGAGGAACGCCCCGCAAATGCCTGCAAGCATTGCATGGACGAGCGCATGGTGGCCGAGCCGCTCCTGTTCCTCGTCCACGTCCGCGAACCCGAAGACGATCGTGGCCACCGCCACCACCGCCGTCAGCGCCACGAGGCTCGCCGACAGCAGGTCGGCCACGAAGGTGATGCCGAACGGGGCCGGCCAGCCCCCCGCCTGCATGGCGAACGGCCCCTGCCGCGCCGTCCGCACGAGGATCGCCGCCGCCACCGCGACCAGAACGCCCGCCCCGAGGAGCGAGACCGCCCGGCTCGCGCGCGGCACGCGCCGCGCGAGCAGCGCCAGGACCGCCGTGGCGAAGGGAACGGCGACGGGCAGGAACAGCAGCATCAGCCCTGCCCCTCCGGCGGCTCGGCTGCCCGCATGTGGTCCATCTCGATCGTGCCGAGCACATAGTAGCTGCGATAGGTGAGCGTCAGCGCAAAGACGAGGAGCCCGAAGCCGATGACGATGGCGGTCAGGATCAGCGCCTGCGGCAGCGCGTTCGCAGCCCCTGCGGCGACCGCCGTCTCGCCGGGCGCGACCAGCGGCGGGTCGGCGTAGCTGAGCCGCCCCGAGGCGAAGATGATCAGGTTCGCCGCGTTCGAGATCATGGTGAGCCCGAAGAGATAGGGCAGGAGCTTGCCCGACATCATCAGGTAGGCGCCCGCGGCGACCAGGAACCCGGCGAGAAGGGCGAGCGTGACTTCCATCGCTCAGTCGCCCCCCGACCCGGGATCGGCGTCGGTCGACACCGCATCCTCGAGCGCGAAGAGGATCGCGGCGATGGTCCCGAGCACCACGAGATAGACCCCGAGGTCGAAGAGAAAGATCGACCCGAACGGCAGCCCGATGTCGTAGAATGGCCACATTCCCTTCAGGAACGTCCCCCGCGCCAGCCCGCCCCAGAGGCCGGCCGTCACGGCGCAGCCGAGCCCGACCGCGGCGATCGACTGCGGGTCGAAGCGCAGCGCCCGCGCGGCGCGGGCCCTGCCCTCGGCCTTCTCGAGCAGGGCGATGGCCGCGGCCGCCAGCAGCCCGCCGACGAAGCCGCCGCCCGGCTCGTTGTGCCCGCGCCAGAACACGAACACCGACAGCGCGAGGATCGCCGGAACCAGCATGCGCGTCGCCGCCGAGAGGATCACCGACTTCATCGCAGCGCCCCCCTGCCCGCCCGCAGCGCCGCCACCGCGGCGACCCCGGCGATCACGATCACCGCGATCTCGCCCATCGTGTCGAGGCCGCGGAAGTCCACGAGAATCACGTTGACGACGTTGCGCCCCTTGGCCTGCGGATAGCTCGCCGTCTCGAAGAACGTCGTCATGAACCGGTCGAGGTCGGTCCCGAGCATGGCGAGCGTCCCGGCCGCGATCCCGATCCCGAGCGCCGCGGCGACGGCCGCGTCACGCGGCCGGAACGGCATCGGCCCGGTCGCCGGCAGGCGGACCATGGCGATGGCGATGAAGATCACCACCAGGATCTCGACGAAGAGCTGCGTCATCGCCACGTCGATGGCCCCGTAGAGCACGAAGACGATGGCGATTCCCGCCCCGATCCCGCCGAGCGCGGCGATGGCGGTGAGCCGCGAGGTGGTGCGCAGCACCAGCCCGGCCGAGAGGACGATCAGGATGACGATCGTCCAGTCGATCAGGTCCGGCGGCGCCGCCAGCGATGGCCAGCGAAACGCCTGCCCGAGCAGCAGCGCCCCCCACACGAGCAGCGCGAAGGCCGTGAAGGTCCGCCGCAGGTAGCTCGTCATCGCCCCGTCCTGCACGCGCCGCGTCACCGCGCGCGCAAAGGCCGTCAGCCCCGCCAGCCCGGCGTCGTACCAGCCCTCCGTCCGCGGCAGCCGCGGCTCGGCGGCGGCGAGCCCGCCGCGGAGCCGGTCCGCCGCGAGATAGAGCCCGACCCCGAGCGCATAGGTGACGAGCGTCAGGACCAACGGCGCCCCGAACCCGTGCCAGAGCGCCAGATGCGCGTGGATCGGTCCGCCCGTGACCGCCGCCGCCATCGGCCCGACCAGCGCCCGTTCCGTCGCCCCCGGCGCGAGCCCGAAGGCGAGCCCGAGCATGGCGAGCGCGCAGGGGCCGAGCCAGAGCGCCCAGTCCGGATCGGCGGGGCGCGCTTTCGGACTGCGCACCGGGCCGAAGAACGGCCGGATGGCCACCAGCCCGCCGCAGGCCACCATCAGCGCGTTGGCGAGGACGAGCGCGGCGACGGCGACCGCGAGGTCGCCCGCCGCGGCGTATCCCGCCTCCTTCGCCACGAAGCCGAGGAAGGGCGGCGCGCCCGCCATCGCCAGCGCCGCGAGCGCGATCGCCGCGAAGCTCAGGGGCAACGCGCCGCGCAACCCGCCGAGCGCCATGTAGTCGCGCGTCCCCGCCCCCTTCTCGATCATCCCGACCCCGAGAAAGAGCCCGGCCTTGTAGAGCGCGTGCACGATCAGGAAGCACATCGCGGCGAGGACCGCCTCGGGCGTCCCGACCCCGATCAGCATCGTCATCATCCCGAGCGCGGTGACGGTCGTGAAGGCGAGCATCATCTTCAGGTCGGGCTGCCGCAGGGCCCAGACCGCCGACAGCGCCATGGTCAGCCCGCCGACCGGCGCGAGGGTCCAGAACCACGCCTCGGTCCCGCCCATCGCCGGCGACAGCCGCGCCAGCAGGTAGACCCCCGCCTTCACCATCGTCGCGGAATGCAGGTAGGCCGAGACCGGCGTCGGCGCGGCCATGGCGTTCGGAAGCCAGAACTGGAAGGGGAACTGCGCCGACTTGGTGAAGGCCGCCACCGCGACGAGCGCGAGCACCCAAGGATAGATCGGCGCCGCGCGCAAAAGATCCCCGGCCGCGTTCATCCCCGAGAGCCGCAGCGACCCGACCTCGCCGCCGACGAGCAGGAGCCCCGCGAGGAGCGCAAGCCCCCCGAGCCCGGTGACGAGCAACGCCTGCAACGCCGCCGCCCGCGCCGAGGCGCGCTCGTGGTCGAACCCGACGAGAATCCAGGAGGTGATCGTCGTCCCCTCCCAGAACAGGAACAGGGTCACCACGTCGTCGGCGAGAACGAGCCCGAGCATCGAGACCGCAAAGAGCGACAGCGTGACGAGAAGCTTGGTCAGCCGCGGGTCCGAGCGGAAATACGCCGCGGCATAGAGCAGGCAGATCGCCCCGATCCCGGCGATCAGCAGCGCGAAGGCGAGCGACAGCCCGTCGAGCCGCAGCGAGAATTCCACCCCGAGCGACGGGGCCCAGGGCAGGACCGCCTCCGGCGTCGCGCCCCGCGACACCGGCCCGACGAACCCCGCGAACCACAGGAACGCCGCCGCGGCGAGCACGGCCGGCACGAGCCGCCAGAGCCCCGCCTGTCCGTCGCCGGCCTCCGGTTTCCCCAAGCCATCGCTCCCGTTCGCGCCGCCGGCTACCTTACGGCCCGAACGCGGCGGCGCAATCGCCGTTGCCCGTGCTTCGCGTCGATTTCGTCCGGCGCCTCCGAACGCCCCCCCCCCCGCCCACCCGGTCGTCGGCGCGACAGAACGGAACCGTGCGGTCCCCTGCCGCCGCCGGCCGCGCACGGCTCCGTGCCTTGACACCCGGCGGCCCGGGGTTTTCAAACCCCGGACACCCGCAGCCTTGGGAACACCACCGATGCTCGACCGTCGACGCCTCCTCGCGGCGCTTGCCGCCCTTCTCCTTCCCGCGCCGCGGGTCGCGGCCGCGTCCCTCGCCGCCACGCCCGCTTCCGGCGTGCGCATCGTCGACGGCTGGATCCTGACCGCCCGCGACGTCGCCGAGATCGACCGCCTTGCGCGTTGACGCCGACGGCCCGGGCCGGGGGGCCTTCGCCCGCAGCTTCGACGTCTGCGTGATCGGGGCCGGCCCGGCCGGCATCACGCTGGCCCGCCGCCTCGCCGCCCTCGGCCACGACGTCGCGCTCATGGAGGGCGGCGGCGAGGACATCACCGCCGAGAGCCAGGAGATCTACGAGGGCGAGCCGATCGGCCGCGACTACTGGCCGCTCGACGTGCCGCGCCTGCGCTTTCTCGGCGGCAGCTCCGGCCACTGGGGCGGCTGGTGCCGCCAGCTCGACGACGTCGACTTCGCGGCGAAGTCCTGGAACCCGATGAGCGGCTGGCCGATCGACAAGGCGGCGCTCGACCCCTACGCCCGCGAGGCCGACGGCATCCTCGACATCCCCCGCGCCGAGACGGACCAGACCGACGCCGAGGCCGCGGCAGGCTTTCGCCAGGTGTTCTTCCGCTTCAGCCTGCCGCCGACCAACTTCCGCGACAAGTATTCGCCCGAGCTCGACGCCTCGCCGCGCATCACGCTCGGCCTCAACGCCAACCTCGTCGACCTCGACCTCTCGCCCGACGGGGCCGAGGTCGTCGCCGCCCGTTTCCGCGGCTGGGATCCCGCCGACGAAGGCTTCGCCGTCAAGGCCCGCGCCTACGTCCTCGCCTGCGGCGGCATCGAGAACCCCCGGCTCCTGCTCAACTTCGACCGCCAGGCGCCGGGGGGCATCGGCAACGCCAATGACCTCGTCGGCCGCTACTTCGCCGAGCACCCGCACTTCGTGCTGGCCGAGGCGATCTTCCGCGCGCCCTTCGACCTGCCGAAGCTCAGCTTCTACTCGCCGACCGAAGCCTTCATGGCCGAGAACGAGATCCTGAACTTCGGGATGCGCATCGAGCGCATGGACGAGCCGTTCTTCCGCCAGTTCGGCACCATCGCCGGCGACCCCGCCTGCACCGACCCGTTCATGCTGCGCCTCGCCGAGCGGATCGCCGACGTCTCGCCCGGCTGCGCGCCCGGCGGCGACGGGCGCGTATCCTTCGACGGCCTGCTGCGCTTCGCCCACGAGCAGGCGCTGAACCCCGACAGCCGCGTGCTCCTCGCGCCCGATTCCGACCGTTTCGGCCTGCGCCGCGGCGCGCTCGACTGGCGGCTCGGCGAGCTCGACAAGCGCACCCAGCACGTCGCGCTCCTCGCCTTCGGCAAGATGCTCGCAGACGAGGACATCGGCCGCATCCGCATCCGCGACTGGGTGCTGCGCGAGCCCTTCGACTGGCCGGGGATCGCCGACGACGAGGTGGGCGGCAAGCACCACATGGGCACGACCCGCATGGCCGACGATCCGAAGCGCGGCGTCGTCGACCGCGACTGCAAGGTCTATGGGCTCGCGAACCTCTGGATCGCCGGTTCGAGCGTCTTTCCGACCGGCGGACACGCCAACCCGACCTACACGATCATCCAGCTCACGCTGCGCCTCGGCGACCACCTCGACGCCACGCTGGGCTGACGGCCGATGAACGACGGCGATCTTCAGAGATCGCATCTCGGCTGTGCCGGCCGTTCTCCTGTTCGCGCCAGACTTCGGGCTCCGGGTCGGATCGACCCGCGGCGTCAGTTCTCGGCCGTCGTCGCCGCGGCGGCTCCCGCCGTGGGGTCTTCGCCACCGGCGAGCGCGGCGCCCAGGGCGCGGATCATCGCGGCGAGCTCGAGTTCGTCCACACGCTCGGCGGCCTTCTCGACCGGGAACCACTTCACCCGGCGCTGGCCGGTCTCGGGAAACTTCCGCACCATCTCGCGCACCTCCAGCGGAAAGACCCGCACCACGCAGAACATCCACCGGTCCCGCCCGAGCTTCTTGTCGTAGCCGAACAGCCCGACGCCGGGGCCGGTCTCGCCGCGGACGCCCGCCTCCTCGTAGGCCTCGCGCGCCGCGGCCTCCGCCTCGGTGCGCCGGCGCATCGGCCAGCCCTTGGGAATGACCCAGCGCCCGGTGTCGCGGCTGGTGATGAGCAGGATGCGAATCTTGCCCGCGCCGGTCCGCCGCCAGCACAGCGCGCCGACCTGCAGCTTCGCCGGACGGCCCGGCGCCTGCGTCACTGCGCCCGCGCTGCGCTTGCGCTTGTCCGAGGCCTCGTTGGCCAAATCCCGTCTCCCTTCCCGGCGGTCCGCCCGTTCTAGTCGCTTCGTCGCAATTGGCCAACCCGGGGACCATCCCGACCATCCCGACCGTGGTCGCCCGTGGAAGTGGGCAAGACTTGGCGGCGGCGCGGCGGGATGCTAGCAAATTCGGGGAAGCCCTGACGCCTGTCGGCCCCGACTGAGACCCGGAACGGGCAATTCGGGGCGCATGGCGCTCGGCCAGGCAACGGCGGGGCGTCACGAACCAACGGAGAGGAGTACAGAAGTGAAGGCATTGATGCTCGCGGCCGCCGCAGTCGCGCTGTCGACGACCGTCGCGGTCGCGCAGGACAAGGTCGTCAACATCTACAACTGGTCGGACTACATCGCCGAGGACACGATCGCCAAGTTCGAGGCGGAGACCGGGATCAAGGTCGTCTACGACGTCTTCGACAGCAACGAGACGCTGGAGGCCAAGCTCGTCACCGGCAACTCCGGCTACGACGTGGTGGTGCCGACCTCCGGCCACATGCGCCGCCAGATCGAGGCCGGGTTCTACCTGCCGCTCGACAAGTCGAAGCTGCCGAACCTCGCCAACATGGATCCCGACCTGATGAAGGCGGCCGAGGCCTACGACCCCGGCAACGAGCACGCCGTCATCTACATGTGGCTGACCACCGGAATCGGCTACAATGCCGCGATGGTTCGCGAGCGGCTGGGCGACGGCGCCCCCACCGACAGCTGGAGCCTGATCTTCGACCCGCAATACGCCTCGAAGCTCGCCGATTGCGGCATCTCGCTCCTCGACAGCCCGGCCGACGTGCTGCCGAGCGCCATGGCCTATCTCGGCCTCGACCCGACCTCGACCAGGACCGAGGACCTCGAGGCGGCGGCGGCGCTCCTCGAGAAAGTGCGGCCCTACATCCGCTACTTCCACTCGTCGCAGTACATCTCCGACCTCGCCAACGCCTCGATCTGCGTCGCGCTCGGCTACTCGGGCGACATCTTCATCGCCGCCGACCGCGCCGAGGAGGCGGGGACCGGCGCCGAGATCGAGTACTTCATCCCCAAGGAGGGCGCGCTCCTCTCCTTCGACATGCTGGCGATCCCCAACGACGCGCCGCACCCCGACGAGGCGCATGCCTGGATCAACTTCATCATGAAGCCCGAGATCACGGCCGGAATCAGCAACTACGTCTACTACGCCAACGCCAACGTGCCGGCGATGGAGTTCGTGAACCCCGAGATCGCGAATGATCCGTCGATCTTCCCGCCGGCCGAGGTGAAGGCGAACCTGTTCCCTTCCGTGACCTATGACCCGCGCACCGATCGGGTGCTCACCCGGCTGTGGACGACGCTCAAGACGGGGCAGTAGTCCCCCGTCCGGTCCGGGCAAGACGGCGTGAAAGCCGTTTGCCCGGGCGGGGCGAGGCAAGCGGCGGAAATGGCTTGATTTTATCTGGCTGGAACGCGCTGGAACCGGGCTGGAATCCGCCTTGCCGCTTTTTCAGGATTCGACAGGGCTTCGGCACGCTCGGGTCGTTGGCTGAATGGGTCGCCCGACTTGCCGGGAGAGCTTCCCGGTCGTTCAGCCGGCCACGCGGCTGACCCGGCCCATGCGTTGGCCGCGCGGGTGCGGGTAGCGGGCCGAGCAGTCCGAGGCGACGAAGCCATTGGCGGCCGCGAGCCCCTCGAAGAACGCCCAGGGGTGGGCGAATTCCTTCTCGTCCGAGCGGGTCTCGGTCTCGGCCTCGCGGAAGGTGAAGTAGAACGCCGCGTCCGGGGCCATGCAGCGGCCGACATTGGCGAAGCACTCGGCGATGATCGGTCCGGGCAGGTGCGTGAAGACCGACTGCGCCAGGATCACGTCGAACGCCGCGTCGGCGACCTGGGCGAAGTCCATGCGCCGGGTCTCGTTCAGGATCAGGCGCGGGCGCCTGTCGGCGAGGCCCTCGTCGACCACCAGCCGCTCGGCCGCGGCGATGCAGGCCGGGGCGATGTCGATGCCGGTGTAGCCGCCGGGGTCGAGGTAGCGGATGAAGTGCCGCCCGCCACGCAGCGTGCCGCAGCCGAGGTCGAGCAACCGCTGATCGGGCCGCAGCCCCTCGGCCTTCAGGAACGCGAATTGCAGTTCGCCGATCTCCTCCCACCGGCCGCCGATCGCCGATCTCGGGTCCGCGGCGACCCGGGCCTCGGTATGGGCGACGTAGCCGTCGAGGTAGTCCACCCCCTCGTAGATCTGCGCCCGCGCCGCCTTGGCCGGGCTCCGGCCGAGAAGGCCGCGCAACCGCCGGATCAGGCCGGTCATCATGCGTCTCGCCGAGGGCTCGGCGCCCGCGTGGGCGGAGGCGGCATGCAGGCAAGGCGGCAGTCGGTGGGCATGGCGGAACTCCCGGGCGCGGCGCTCGCCCATCTTGCAGCCGGGTTCGCCCGCCGTCCACCCGTCACCGGGCGCCCAACCCCATCCGCATCGCCGCCCGCCGCAGCGGCGTGACGCCATAGAGCGCCCGGAGCCCCGCCCGCCGGGCGTCGCGGAAGGGCTGCCAGCCCGCCATCGCCGCCCGGTTCAGCGCGTCTATTCCCGCGACCCGCGCCAACACCTTCGCGTGCCGCGCCCGGTGATAGCGCGCCAGCAGCTCCGGCGCCCCCGGATCCTCGCCGCGCGCCCGCGCGCCCGCGCAGAGATCCGCCAGCGCCGCCACGTCGCGCAGGCTCATGTTGAGCCCCTGCGCCCCGATCGGCGGCACGACATGGGCAGCCTCGGCGACCAGCGCCACGCGCGGCCCGTCGAGCCGGTCGGCCACCTGCGACACGATCGGCCAGATCCGCCGCGGGCTCGTCAGCCGCAGCCGCCCCAGCACGCCGCAGGCCCGCTCGTCCAGCGCCGCCTCGAACTCGGCCTCGGGCAGCTCCAGCAGTCGCGCCGCCTTCGGCCCTTCCTCCATCCACACGACCGCCGAGGCCGGGCTCCCGTCGTGATCGGGCAGCGGCACCAGCGTCAGCGGCCCGCCGGTGCGATGGATCTCGGTCGAGACGTCGCCGTGCGGGACGGGATGCGCCACGGTGAAGACCAGCGCCTTCTGCCCGTAGCCCCAGCGCCGCGCCGCGATGCCGACGGCCTCGCGCACGAAGCTGTCGCGCCCGTCCGCCGCCACGACCAGCGCCGCCCGCGCCTGCGCCCCCGGCAGGCGCACGAGCGCGGCCGCGGTCCGCGGCACGATCCCCTCGACCCGCGCCGGCGCGATCAGCCGCGCCCCCGGCGTCCCGGCCAGATGCGCCACCAGCTCGCGGCGGATCAGCCAGTTCGGCAGGTTGTAGCCGAAGGCGTCCTGCCCGATCTCGCCCGCCTCGAAGTCCGCGACCTCGCGCACGGCCGGCTCCGGCCCGCCGGCGTCGGCGAGGCGCATCACCCGCAGCGGCGCGGCATGGGGGGCGAGCCGCGCCCAGAGTCCGATCCGGTCGAGGAACGCCACCGCCGGCATCAGGAACGCCGTCGAGCGCAGGTCCGAGCGGGCATGGCCCGCGTCCGTCACCGGCGGCTCGGCGTCGACGCAGAGCGCGTCGAAACCCGCATGGGCGAAGGCCGCCGTCGCGGCGAGCCCCGCCACCCCGCCGCCGGCCACGAGGATTTCGGTGTCGAGTCGGTCCATGCCGCCAGAGGCTAGGCGGGCGCGCCGGCGGCGCCAAGGGCCGGGCGCGACAATCAGACTCAACCTATGCGCGAATCAAACCTTAACAGCCCTTTGTGGACAATCTGATGTCAAACACTAAATCTGGGGTCGCGATCAGATTTTTCCGTTGACGCGACTCGCCTCAGGCCGTTCTCTGGTAGTCGGGCCCAGGACGGGCACAAAATCTGGTGGATGCAACCACCGGATGGGGCGGACAAAAACAACGAGGCCAGCACATGAAGATCGAACGCCGCTTCACCACCGAGCAGGGCGGGGCCTACGGCGCCATCGCCTTTCGCACGACCGGCTCGGAGATCCGCAACCCCGACGGATCGGTGGTGTTCAGCCTCGAGAACCTCGAGATCCCCGAGGGCTGGAGCCAGGTCGCCTCGGACGTGCTCGCCCAGAAGTATTTCCGCAAGGCCGGCGTCCCCGCCGCGCTCAAGCGCGTCAAGGAAAAGGGCGTGCCGGCCTTCCTGTGGCGCTCCGTCCCCGACGAGGCGAAGCTCGCCGGATTGCCCGAACACGCCCGCTACGTCGGCGAGACCAGCGCCACCCAGGTCTTCGACCGCCTCGCCGGCGCTTGGGCCTACTGGGGCTGGAAGGGCGGCTACTTCACCGCCGAGGCCGACGCCCGCGCCTACTACGACGAGATGCGCTACATGCTGGCGACCCAGATGGGCGCGCCGAACTCGCCGCAATGGTTCAACACCGGCCTGCACTGGGCCTATGGCATCGACGGCCCGAGCCAGGGCCACTACTACGTCGACTTCGAGACCCGCGAGCTGGTCAAGTCCGCCTCGGCCTACGAGCACCCGCAGCCGCACGCCTGCTTCATCCAGTCCGTCCAGGACGACCTCGTCAACGACGGCGGCATCATGGATCTCTGGACCCGCGAGGCGCGGCTCTTCAAGTACGGCTCCGGGACGGGCACCAACTTCTCGCTGCTGCGCGCCGAGAACGAGAACCTCGCCGGCGGCGGCAAGTCCTCGGGCCTGATGTCCTTCCTCAAGATCGGCGACCGCGCGGCGGGCGCGATCAAGTCGGGCGGCACCACGCGCCGCGCCGCCAAGATGGTGATCTGCGACCTCGACCACCCCGACATCGAGGCCTTCATCGACTGGAAGGTGGTCGAGGAGCAGAAGGTCGCCGCTCTCGTCGCCGGCTCGAAGGCGCACAAGGAAAAGCTCGAGGCGATCCTCGACGCCGTCCGCGCCTGGGACGGCGCCGAAACCGACGCCTTCGACCCCAAGGCCAACCCCGCGCTCAAGGCGGCGATCCGCGCCGCCAGGAAGGCGCACCTGCCCGAGGCCTACGTCAAGCGCGTGCTCCAGCAGGCCGAGGCCGGCGAGACGACGCTCGACTTCCGCACCTACGACACCGACTGGGACAGCGACGCCTACCTGACCGTCTCGGGGCAGAACTCCAACAATTCGGTGCGCGTCACCGACGCCTTCCTGCGCGCCGTCCGCGAGGACGCGGAATGGGAGCTGGTCCGCCGCACCGACGGCAGGATCGCCAGGAAGGTCCGCGCCCGCGACCTGTGGAACCGCATCGGCCGCGCCGCCTGGGCCTGCGCCGACCCGGGCGTGCAGTTCCACGACACCATCAACGCCTGGCACACCTGCCCCGAGGACGGTCCGATCCGCGCCTCGAACCCGTGCTCGGAGTACATGTTCCTCGACGACACGGCCTGCAACCTCGCGTCGATGAACCTGCTCGCCTTCCTCGACGGCGGCCAGTTCGACGCCAACGCCTATGTCCACGCCACCCGGCTCTGGACGATCACCCTCGAGATCTCGGTGCTGATGGCGCAGTTCCCGAGCCCGGAGATAGCAAAGCTCTCCTACGAATTCCGCACCCTCGGCCTCGGCTACGCCAATATCGGCGGCCTGCTGATGACGCTCGGCCACGGCTACGACAGCGCCGAGGGCCGGGCGCTCTGCGGCGCGCTGACCGCGGTGATGACCGGCGCCTCCTACGCCGCGTCGGCCGAGATGGCGAAGGAACTCGGCGCCTTCCCGGGATACGAGCGCAACGCCGCCCACATGCTGCGGGTCATCCGCAACCACGCCCGCGCCGCCCGCGGCGAGACGGTGGGCTACGAGGGCCTCTCGGTGCCGCCCGTGGCGCTCGACCACGCGCATTGCCCGGACTCGGCGCTCCTGAACCTCGCCCACAACGTCTGGGAGGAGGCGCTCTCCCTCGGCGCCGCCCACGGCTTCCGCAACGCCCAGACCACGGTGATCGCGCCGACGGGGACGATCGACCTCGTCATGGACTGCGACACCACCGGCATCGAGCCCGACTTCGCACTGGTGAAGTTCAAGAAGCTCGCCGGCGGCGGTTATTTCAAGATCATCAACGGCGCCGTGCCGCAGGCGCTGGCCACCCTCGGCTATGCGCCCGAGGAGGCGCAGGCGATCGTCGAGCACGCAATCGGCCACGGCACGCTCGAAGGCGCGCCGGAGATCAACGCCACCGCTCTGATCGGCCACGGCTTCGGCGCGGCCGAGATCGCCAGGATCGAGGAGGCGCTGCCCTCGGCGTTCGACATCCGCTTCGTGTTCAACCAGTGGACGCTCGGCGAGGAGTTCTGCACCCGCGTCCTCGGCATCCCGGCGGAAAAGCTGCGCGATCCGGCGTTCGACCTGCTGCGCTCGCTCGGATTCACCCGGGCGCAGGTCGACGCCGCCAACGCCCATGTCTGCGGCACGATGACGCTCGAGGGCGCGCCGGGGCTTCGGCCGGAGCACCTCGCCGTCTTCGACTGCGCGACGCCCTGCGGCAAGACCGGCCTGCGCAGCCTCTCGGTCGAGAGCCACATCCGCATGATGGCCGCGGCGCAGAGCTTCATCTCCGGGGCGATCTCCAAGACCATCAACATGCCGAACGCGGCGACGATCGACGACTGCAAGGCCGCCTACGAGTTGTCCTGGTCGCTCGGGGTCAAGGCGAACGCGCTCTACCGCGACGGCTCCAAGCTCAGCCAGCCGCTCTCGGCGGCGCTGGTCGAGGACGACGACCTCGAGGAGGAGCTGATCGAGGCCCCGCAGGCGGCGCGCGCCGCGCTGCTCTCCGAGCGGATCGTCGAGAAGATCATCGTGCGCGAGATCGAGAAGGCCAACCGCCAGCGCCTGCCGGAGCGGCGCAAGGGCTACACCCAGAAGGG